>NC_013959.1:0-355000 GCF_000025705.1 Sideroxydans lithotrophicus ES-1
TTTATGCTGTGGATAACTTTTTCCAGAGCTTGTAGAATGAGGAAGATTAATTACGATATATTTTACTGCCTATGTCTTCCCAGAGCTTGTCTGGAAGCTGCTTAAGTTTTTTCAAGGAACAGCTGCCCTTACAACAATATAACTCATGGATCAAACCGTTGATTTTCGAGATCGACGGAGAAAAACTCGTTCTGACAGCACCCAACAGCTTTACCCTTCGCATAGTTCAGGAGCGTTTTTTGCCTGAAATATCTAAGCGTGCACTGCCTTTTTTTTCGTCCCCACCAAAAATTGAGTTTAGGGTAGAAAAGCGAGGTTCCAAAGTTTCAATGGATCACACAAAAGACTCCACTTCCACTAAACCACCCTTACCAGCAGCCAAAACAGCCAAGAATCAAAACAAGCTCAATTCAGCTTTGGTATTTGACACATTCGTCACTGGCAAGGCAAATCAATTAGCCCATGCAGCAGCAATTCAAGTCGCCGAAACACCTGGAGTTGCCTACAACCCATTGTTTATCTATGGTGGTGTTGGTTTAGGAAAAACTCACCTTTTGCAGGCTATTGGTAATTTGGTCAGTAAGAAAAATCCGCAAGCCAGAATTTGCTATATACACGCAACCAACTATATATCCGGCGTAGTTCGAGCATTCCAGACAAAAAATTTTGATGAATTCAAACAATTCTATAATTCATTGGATTTATTATTGATTGATGACATTCAATTCATTGCAGACAAACCTGGTACACAACAAGAATTTTTCTACACGCTAAACTCTTTGATTGATACAAACAAACAAGTAGTTATAACCTGTGACACGTTTCCAAAAGAGATTACCGGAATTGAACCGAGACTCACCTCAAGATTTACTTGCGGACTGACTGTCGCTATTGAGCCACCAGGCTTGGAAATGAGGGTAGCAATCTTATTGCAAAAATCCGCAACAAACGGATCCCCTATTTCGGAAGACGTAGCATTCTTCATTGCAAAACACGTTCGCTCAAATATCCGTGAACTGGAGGGTGCTCTTAACCGCATTGAGGCTTATGCCCGATTCCACAAACGTATCATATCAATTGAATTAGCAAAGGAAGCGCTCAAGGATCTTCTGGCCGCACAAAATAAACAAGTATCTTTAGAAAATATCCAAAAGACTGTTGCTGATTTTTATCGTATTAAGATAGTCGATCTACTTTCAAAAAAACGTACTCGAATCATTGCCAGGCCACGACAAATAGCGATGTGCCTTGCCCGAGAACTTACACAATTGAGTTTGCCAGAAATCGGAAACGCGTTTGGAGGCAGAGATCATTCAACTGTGCTACATGCTTGCAAGACTATAGAATCTTTACGAAATTCTGATTCAGCATTGAATGCGGACTTTAATTTACTAAATCAAACATTACGTGGATAAGCATGAATTACCTGTGGGCAGTTTGTAGATGACATAACAAATACGGTGGAAGGAAATAGTTATACACAAACAATACAAGTGATTATTGAAAGTTTTGAGTATAGAAAATATTTATTAACTAATTAAAAAATAATAAGAAATTAAAATATCCACAAATTTCTTGCCTATTATTAAGATTGTTAAGAATTTAAAGAAAGAAACATATGTTTATCAAACAAATCGACAGAAACGAACTGCTTAAACCATTACAAGCTGTAGTTGGAATAGTTGAGCGCAAGCAACCATTGCCTATCCTTTCCAATGTACTAATTAAAAAAACAAAAGATAGTGTTAGATTCATCACTACAGATTTGGAAATACAAATTGAAGCACAACTGAGGGCAACATTCGACGCCACTGAAAGCTCAATTACCATCTCAGCCAAAAAACTTCAGGAGATTCTTCGCGCTATTCCAGATAACAGCATGGTTACACTTGATAACCAGGATAATAAATTACTGGTTAAAGCAAACAAAAGTCGTTTTAGTTTGCAAACGTTGCCCGCACAAGATTTCCCAATACTGTCGGAGCAATTGATTGGCGCATCAAAAATAGAGATCGAGCAAGGTGTATTACGCCGCCTGTTGAGTTCTGTGCAATATGCCATGGCCCAACAAGATATCCGTTATTATCTGAATGGAGTATTGCTGGTCATAGATGAAACAACGATTAAGCTTATTGCGACAGATGGTCATCGCTTGGCATTCATTAGTGAAGAACTGAAAGAAAAGCACCAAAAACAGGAAGTGATTCTTTCTCGTAAAACAGTAAATGAGCTTTTGAAGCTTCTGGCAGATTCTGAAGATAAAGTGCAACTGGAACTGGCAGAAAAGCAGGTTCGGATTTCCTTTGCGGATGTAATATTAACTTCCAAGGTTATTGATGGAAAATTCCCAGACTATAACCGCGTTATTCCAGCTCATACCAATCATTTGACCTTAGATCGCCTGACCATTCTGCAAGCATTACAACGAGCAGCTATTTTATCTAACGAAAAATTTCGAGGTGTGCGCTTGTTGTTAACAGAAAAAAACCTGCGCGTTATCAGCAGCAATAGCGAGCAAGAGGAAGCACAAGAAGATATCGAGAATGATTACTCCGGTGCGCCTTTGGATATTGGTTTTAATGTGAATTACCTTCTGGACGGAATTAATAACATAAACACCCAAACCGTCACCCTTTCTTTTGGGGATCAGAACAGTAGTCTGTTAATTACCATACCAGAGAAAAGCGATTATAAGTATGTAGTTATGCCGATGCGCATCTAACTTGTTCCACGTGAAACAGAAAGCAAAACAGACTCATGAGTGATAACTACGACGAATCAAGCATCCAGCAACTCGAAGGGCTGGAGGCAGTACGCAAGCGTCCGGGTATGTATATCGGCGATACCTCGGATGGTACCGGCCTGCATCATATGGTGTTCGAGGTGGTGGATAACGCCATCGACGAGGCTCTGGCTGGACATTGCGACGACATCAAAGTCATCATTCATGGCGATAATTCAATCTCTGTGTCCGACAATGGACGCGGGATTCCCATCGGTATCAAGTTTGACGATAAGCACGAACCTAAGCGCTCCGCCGCCGAGATCGTACTGACCGTGCTGCATGCGGGCGGCAAGTTCAACCAGAACAGCTACAAGGTATCCGGTGGCCTGCATGGTGTTGGTGTAAGTTGCGTCAACGGTCTATCCGAATGGTTAAAACTGACCACCTACCGCGACGGCAAAAAGTTTGGTTTGGAGTTTGTGCGTGGCGCAGTCAAGGATCGCCATGTAGAAGTTCAAAATGGCGTTGATGTATCCCCAGTGCGCGAACTGGGTGAAAGCAACAAGCGCGGTACCGAAGTCCACTTCCTGGCTGACAAGGAAATCTTCGGCCTAGTCGAGTTCCACTACGAGATCTTGGCTAAGCGCCTGCGCGAACTTTCCTTCCTCAATAACGGCGTCAAGATCGAGCTGATCGACCAGCGCACCGGCAAGAGCGAAAATTTCGCTTATTCCGGCGGTGTACGCGGCTTTGTCGAGTACATGAACAAGAGCAAAACGGTGCTGCATCCCAAGTGCTTCGAAGCGACTGGCGAAAAGGACAATATCACCGTCGACGTCGCCATGCAGTGGAACGACAGTTATTCCGAAGTGGTGCAGTGCTTTACCAACAACATCCCGCAGCGGGACGGCGGTACCCACATGACCGGCCTGCGTATGGCGATGACCCGCGTCATCAACAAATACATCGAAGATAACGAGCTGGCCAAGAAGGCCAAGGTAGATACCACCGGAGACGATATGCGCGAAGGGCTGACCTGCGTGCTGTCGGTCAAGGTGCCCGATCCCAAGTTCTCCTCCCAGACTAAGGACAAGCTGGTTTCCAGCGAAGTGCAGCCTGCGGTGAACGAAGTGGTTACCCAGAAGCTGACCGACTTTCTGCTGGAGAACCCGGTCGATGCCAAGATTATTTGCGGCAAGATCATCGAGGCCGCTCGAGCTCGCGACGCAGCCCGCAAGGCACGTGAACTGACCCGCCGCAAGGGTGTGCTGGACGGCATCGGCTTGCCCGGCAAACTGGCGGACTGCCAGGAAAAAGACCCTGCCCTATCCGAACTGTACCTGGTAGAGGGTGACTCCGCCGGCGGCTCCGCCAAGCAAGGCCGTGATCGCAAGTTCCAGGCTATCCTGCCGCTCAAGGGCAAGATCCTGAACGTCGAGCGTGCCCGCTTCGAAAAGCTGATCTCCTCGCAGGAGATCGCTACCCTCATCACCGTGCTGGGCACCGGCATCGGCAAGGAGGAATACAACGCCGACAAGCTGCGCTACCACCGCATCATCATCATGACCGACGCGGACGTCGACGGCGCGCACATCCGCACCCTGCTGCTCACCTTCTTCTATCGCCAGATGCCGGAACTGGTCGAACGCGGCCACGTCTACATTGCCCAGCCGCCGCTGTACAAGATCAAGCAAGGCCGCGACGAACGTTATTTGAAGGACGAGCATGAGCTGAAAACCTACATGCTTGGCTCCGCACTGAACAACGCCGCGTTCTTCCCCGCACTGGATGCCACACCGATCCAGGGCGAAGCACTGGGCGAAATTGCCAAGCAATATTTCCTGGCCGAAGCTGTCATCGACCGCCTCACCCACTTCATCGCGCCGGAAGCCAGCCACGCCCTGCTCGTCCTGCCCGCCCTGTCGCTGGAAGATGCAGAACAAGCCAAGAAGAGCGCCAAATTGCTGGAAGAAGCCTGCGGTAGTGTTATCCGGGCTCAAGTCGAAACGGACATCAATGGCGAACTGCGCCTGCGCCTGGAAAAGCTTTACCACGGCAACTACTCCGTCAGCTACCTGGATCGCGAATTCCTGCACAGCGGCGACTACGTGCAGATCCGCCAGACTGCCGACGCTCTGGACGGCTTGATCTCTCCCACCGCCTACGCCATGCGCGGCGAACAGAAACGCGGCGTCGGCAGCTTCAAGCAAGCCATCGAATGGCTGCTGGAAGAAGCCAAGAAGGGCGTTTCCATCCAGCGTTACAAAGGCCTGGGCGAGATGAACCCCGAGCAACTATGGGAAACCACCATGGACGTGAAGAACCGCATCCTGCTCAAGGTACGCATCGAGGACGCCGTTGGGGCGGACGAGATATTCACGACGCTGATGGGTGACGTAGTGGAGCCGCGCCGGGCATTCATCGAGAAGAATGCGCTAGGGGTGAAGAATCTTGATGTCTAATTATGTAGGGTTGCTGTTTATCACACTAGCCGAAATAAAAAACCCGAATAGGAAAATGGAAGAACGAGGAGAGTTGATGTTTGACCAATATCCTTCTGTAAAGCTGGGTGAAGGGACAATGACAATTAAAACAGGGAAAGATAAAAAGAAACAGTTTGGAAGGTTCAAAGAAGCAGAAGTGAATTGCAACTGAGCAGCTATAAACAATCAGCACGGTAGGATGGAGTACCTTGGTTCGGGGAAGAGAAAAGAAACCCATCACAGAACCCAAAGGTGTCAGCATCGCAATTTGTTCTGCATAGAGCAGCAGGCCAGTAAATACGGCCATCTACAGCCACCCATCCTGAAGTTTGCCATTCGACGCGCAATACAGGGCTAACATCGCTGGAAGGCAATACCTACGGACTTTCCAGCACAGATCGCGCAAAACGCCGCCATACGCGATTATTTTGGTACGGTAAGCCTGGGACAGAAAATCCCAAGCTTATTTCTTAGTGGTCTTCTTTGCGGCAGGTTTGGCAGCGACTTTCCTGACGGTTGTTTTTGCCGTAGCGGTTTTGACCGTTGCCTTCTTCACCGTCGTCTTGGGTTTCGCAGCCGCCTTCTCTTTGGTGGTCTTCGGTTTGGCTGCAGCCTTTTTCGCGGCAGGTTTCCTGGTTGTCTTCGCCTTGCCTGTTCCGCCCTTCGCCGCCTTGGCCGCAATCATTTCCAGCGCTTCTTCCAGCGTCACCGCTTCGGGTGTCACGTCCTTGGGCAACGTCGCATTGATCTTGCCGTGGCGCACGTAGGGGCCGTAGCGACCGCTGCAGACCTCGATGGGCGCCTTGTCGTCAGGGTGTTCACCCAGTGTGCGCAGCACGGTGGCGCCGCCGCTCCGGGCCTGCGCCAGCAGTTCCACGGAGCGATCCAGGCCGATGTCGAAGATGCTGTCGGTGCGCGGGATGGATTTGAATTTGCCATCATGGCCGATGTACGGACCGAAGCGGCCGATGTTGACGATGACCTTTTTGCCCGTCTCGGGGTGAGCGCCGACTTCTCTTGGTAGCGAGAGCAGCTTTAGCGCGCTGGGCAGATCGGCCTGCTCCAGCGGCAACTCCTTGGGCCAGGAAACGCGCTTGGGTTTGGTCTTTTCGCCTTCGATCATTTCGCCGAGTTGCACGTATGGACCATATGGGCCGCGCAGCAGCAATACCAGCTGGTTGGTATCCGGGTGCTGGCCGAGCTCCTTGCGTGACTCGCCGGCATCTTCTTCGCCGCCGAGACTACGCGTGTAGTCGCACTCTGGGTAGCCAGTACAGCCGATAAAGCTGCCGCGCTTGCCCAATCGCTTGGATAAAGGTTTGCCACATTTGGGGCAAGTCTCTTCCAGAATCTCGGTGCCGGGGCGATCGACATCCTTCTTCTCGCTGATGAGCTTGTTAAAGCCTTTCCAGAACTCGTTTAACACGGGTATCCAGTCGCGTTTGCCTTCGGAGATGTCGTCCAGCTCGTCCTCCAGATTCGCGGTGAAGCCGTAGTCCACGTAACGCGTAAAGTGCTCGTTGAGGAACTTGATGACCACGCGACCGACATCGGTTGGCATGAAACGTTTCTTGTCGAGCGTGGCGTACTCGCGCGCCTGCAGCGTAGAGATGATGGTGGCGTAAGTGGAAGGACGACCAATGCCGTACTCTTCCAAGGCTTTCACCAGGCTGGCTTCGGAAAAACGTGGCGGCGGCTGGGTGAAGTGTTGTTCGCCGTAGAGTTTGTCCACGGGCAGCACGTCGCCCTCAACCAGCGGCGGCAATTTGGCGCTGTCTTCTTCTTCGGCATCATCCACGTCTTCCATGTAAACGCCGATGAAACCGGGAAACACCAAAGTCTGACCGGAAGCGCGGAACAGCGTATCGTCGCTGCTCAGGCGGATGTCGACACTGACCGTATCGAAGCGAGCGGGCGACATTTGGCTAGCAAGCGTGCGTTTCCAGATCATTTCGTAAAGACGCATCTGGTCGATATTCAAATGATCACGCAGACTGTCGGGAGTGCGCAGGATAGAGGTCGGACGAATAGCCTCGTGCGCTTCCTGCGCGTTTTTCGATTTGCTCTTGTAGACAGGCTGCTTGACTGGCAGGTAGTCGCCGGCAAAGTTGTCCTTTATGTACTCACGCATTTCGGCGACAGCTTCATTTGCCAGGTTAACCGAGTCGGTACGCATATAGGTTATCAAACCGATGGTCTGGCCGCCGATATCCACGCCTTCATACAACGATTGCGCGGTACGCATGGTGCGGTCAGAAGTCATGCCAAGCTTGCGTACGGCTTCCTGTTGCAGTGTAGATGTAGTGAACGGTGCGGCCGGGCTGCGCTGTTTGCCCTTCTTCTCCACGCGCACCACTTTAGGAGGCAGTTTGGCGTCCACCAGCTTTGCATGAATGGCATCGTATTCAGCTTGGCTGCCGATGGTGAGTTGCTCCATCCTTTTGCCTTGGAACTGGTACAACTTGGCCTTGAAAGGGATGCTGTTTTTCTGGCTGTCCAGATGTACCGACCAGTATTCCTGGCTCTTGAATTTCTCGATCTCCAGTTCGCGCTCGACGATCAGGCGGAGTGCGGGGCTCTGCACGCGACCGGCGGATAGTCCGGGCCGTATCTTGCGCCACAGCAGCGGCGAAAGATTGAAGCCGACCAGATAGTCCAGTGCGCGCCGTGCTTGCTGTGCGTTCACCAACGGGATGGATATTTCGCGCGGATGCGCAACCGCTTCTCTCACGGCGGACTGGGTGATCTCATAGAATACTACGCGCTGCATCGTTTTGCCCTTGAGCGCCCGTTTGCCTTTCAGCAGTTCCGAGATGTGCCAGGCGATTGCTTCACCTTCCCGGTCTGGGTCAGGAGCGAGGAAAATATGGTCTGCTTCCGCTGCAGCCTTGGCGATGGCATCGACATGTTTGGCGTTGCGGGCGATGGTTTCATACTTCATCGCGAAATTGTCGTCAGGGTCGACGGCTCCAGTCTTGGGAATCAGGTCGCGCACGTGGCCATAAGAAGCAAGGACTTCAAAGTCTTTGCCAAGGTATTTTTTCAGGGTCTTGGCTTTGGCCGGAGACTCGACAATAAGAAGATTGGTGGCCATTAGTTTCAGTGTGCGTGTGCTGCATCGACAGGGGTAAGCAAATCCTCAATGATCATCGGATCGAGGTCTTCATGCTGACTCCACAAAACCATCAGCACAATAAGTTTGACTTTATCCAGCGAAAGGTTCTTGCGATCCAGGGCAAGCACTCGGTCGATTATCATCTCGCGTTCGATCGGTGTGATGATCTTGTTATGTTCCCAGAATGCAAGGAAACGCAAACCATCCGGGCTGATGCGCTGCTCTTCGAAATCAGTGTAAAGACGAATACCGCTGCGATTGATGTTCTCGGGATAGGCATCCCGAGTCAGTTGCTGCAAGCCTGACAGCCAAGCCAACGCCTGATTTATGTCGTCTTCTTCAAAACCAGCGGCACTCAGCTTTACAGTGAGTTTGTCATGGTCGGGATAACTACCAATATCAAAGTAACTTTCAAACAGGAAAAGCAGGATGTCGAACATGTATAGAGTAATGGTTATGCAATGCGTTGATATAACCCGCCGGGCAGAGAAGCAATGTGTCCGTCGAGTTCCAGTTGTAACAGGATGGCGGATAGCTCGGCTATCGTCAAGCCACTGAGTTGCATAAGGGCGTCAACGTCAAGCGGTTCAAAGCCCAGATGCATGAAAAGGGGATGTTCTGGTGCGTTATTTGAAATATCAGTCGAACGATAACCCAATTCTTCAAGTACGTCCTGAGCGCACTCTACCAGTTTTGCGCCTTGCTTGATGAGTGCGTGGCAGCCTTTAGATTGTGGTGAATGTATAGAGCCGGGGATGGCAAACACATCCCTTCCCTGCTCCAGAGCCATGCGGGCACTAATCAATGAGCCGCTTTGCATAGAGGCCTCAACAACCAGGCAACCAAGGCTCAAGCCGCTGATAATGCGATTGCGGCGCGGAAAGTTGGCAGCGATTGGAGGTGTGCCCAAGGGAAACTCGGAAATGATTGTTCCGTGGTGAGCCAGAGTATGTGCCAAATCTCGATTGGCAGCGGGATAAACCTTATCCAATCCGGTGCCGACAACAGCAATACTGGAAGCAGATCCCTTAAGCCCACCATAATGAGCGGCAGCGTCGATACCATGCGCCAATCCACTGACGATACATAGTCCGGAATTTGAAGCTGAACACGCGAATGCTTCGGCGTTGCGTAATCCCTGAGCAGTGGCATTACGGCTGCCAACCACTGCTAACGATCGGGTGTTCAATAAATCAAGCCGACCTTTGACATACAGCAGCAAAGGTGGGTCTGAGATGTTAAGCAAATGCTGGGGATAGTCTGAATCTGCAATAGTCAGAATACGATTAAGAGGATCATTAAGCCAAGATGCAACAGGAACAAGAACAGCGGGGTCAACGGCTTCCGCTATTGCACGTGCCACTGATGGTTTTACGTGCTCAGAAAGGGAGGAGACGGAAGCATTCAGGATGGAATCGGGTGAGCCGAAGATTTGCAGCAAATGGCGCAAACCTTCATTGCCCAAGCCAGGAGTCTGACTCAGGTAAATCCACGACGCGAGTGAAGCGTCGAGCGGCATTGCTTATTCAGGAGTGCTTGCGCGATCCAACAACTGCACGGGCAAACGAGTCTGCATAACAAGCGCATACGAAACCTTGTCGAAGACCCGAAACACGAACAACAGTCCATAGCGTACGTCTGGCAGCACGAGGTTAGGCTTGAATAAACTATGGCTAGGCAAAACTTCGCCTTTTTGATAAAGAGCCAAAACATTCCCGCTTTCCAGACCGTCACGGCTACCTTTATTGAGTGTCACTACGGCATTTTGCCCGGCCTGAACAACACCGCCATAAATGGAGATCACTTTGGCATTAATTTCCTTGTCAGGAGCATGAGGCAGGAAATTGCTGTTGAAACTTGTAGTAGCTTGGGCAAATCTATCGCCCTTGTTGATTTCACGAACAGCATTGGTGATTCTCAATGTGGTGAGTTTGCCAAACTTTTCGACATAGGCGTCGCCCAGATAAAACACTTCATGGCCCAGAATCTCACCTGTATCAGGATCCTTGAAAGTCTGATCTGGACGATAAATCTGCCAGCGCTCGCCCTTGTCGCTGGGCATGTTTTGCGCATATGCAATATCGTTGACTCCCAAAAGTTGCCGTTGTTCATAGGTTCCCGCCAGCACAGGAGCATTATCAAGTTCATCATCCTCAACGACCAAAGGGCGGACAAGGAAGGGACCGATGTCCTTAAGTGAAATCATCGGAATCGCCTGATCAGAGCCTTTGAATACACGTACCTTGGGAGAAAGCCTGACGACATTGGAGTCTGGAGATCCTCCTCCCTCGATGACGGGAGGAACGGCGGCAGTACCACCCGCTTCAGTTGGAGCCTCATTGACCTTCAAGGTATGCGTAGTTTTATCCAGATAAACCACATCACCCGGGTATATCCAGTGCGGATCCTTGATCGTGTCTTTGTTAAATCCCCAAATCTGTGGCCATTTCCAGGGGTCCTGAAAGAATTTGGAAGAAATGTCCCACAAGGTGTCGCCTTTGACAACGACATAACGGTCAGGAGCATTCTCCTGCAATTTAAGCTCGTCAGCGTAAACTGCGATCGGCAACAGGAGACAAATCAGCGATATAATCTTGCGCATGGAAAAACTCCAGCAAAGTAAGGGAAAGCGGTGTGATGTTTGCACAGCGGTTTAAATTCTGCATCTAGTCTCTTCAGTTGGCAAGCATTTATGGCAATTCTACCCATCATTCAATATCCTGACGAACGTTTGCACAAAGTCGCCAAGAAGGTCGAGCAGATCAATGAGGCGACCCGCAAGCTGGTACGCGACATGGCTGAAACCATGTATGCGGCACCAGGCATAGGCCTTGCGGCCACTCAGGTAGACAAACACATTCGGCTGATCGTGATCGACGTATCCGAAACGCATGACGATCTCAAGGTATTCATCAATCCGGAATTGGTGGATAGCATGGGAGACAAAGAGAATGAAGAAGGATGCCTGTCCGTTCCCGGAATCTATGAAAAGGTCACACGCGCCGAATTTGTTACCGTAAATGCCTTGGATGAGCATGGCAAGCCGTTCACACTAAATGCGGAAGGACTGCTGGCGGTGTGCATACAACATGAAATGGATCATCTTCAGGGGCGGGTGTTCGTTGAAAAGTTGTCTCACCTGAAACAAACACGCATTCGCGCCAAGTTGAAAAAGCAACGGCGAGAAACGCTATGAGCCTGATTCCGTGAAGATCATTTTTGCAGGGACTCCCCAGTTTGCGGCAACGGCTTTGGCCGCGTTGCTGCAGGAAAACCAGATCGTCGCAGTACTCACTCAGCCGGACCGGCCGTCAGGACGCGGGATGCATCTCGCAGCCAGTCCCGTGAAGCAGCTCGCATTACAACATGGATTGCCGGTTTTGCAGCCCGCGTCCCTGAAAGTGGAAGAAGTACAACGGACTATTGCGCAGTATGAAGCGGATCTGATGGTGGTAGCAGCGTATGGGCTGATTTTGCCCAAAGCTGTGTTGCAAACGCCGCGATATGGCTGCCTGAATATCCATGCATCGCTGCTTCCACGTTGGCGTGGTGCCGCGCCAATTCAACGCGCAATCCTGGCGGGAGATTCCGAGACTGGCATCACCATCATGCAAATGGATGAAGGCCTGGATACAGGCGATATGTTGCTGAAGAAAAGATGCAGTATTGCGGCCAGTGATACAGCGCAAACCCTGCATGACAAACTGGCTGAGTTGGGTGCCCAGTCCATCGTTGAGGCCGTCAGAGAGCTGCAGACCGGGAAGCTGATACCGGAAAAACAGGAGGAGTCGGCAGCTACCTACGCGGCCAAATTGACCAAGGGCGAAGCACGATTGGATTGGAATCAGGACGCAGTGCAACTTGAGCGAGCTGTACGCGGATACTTTCCATCTCCGACGGCATTTACTACATTCGGTGAAATACCGATCAAGATATTGCGCGCACGAACAGGTGAAGACGATAAAGCCGAACCCGGTACGATCATTGCTGTCGATAAAAGCCGCATTCTAGTCGCATGCAGCAATGGTACGCTTGCCTTGGAGCTGCTGCAGAAACCGGGCGGCAAAGCATTGACGGCAGCCCAATTCGTACAAAGTCTCCCCATCAAAGTCGGCGACCGCCTTGGCGCGAACTGACCATGCAACATATACAGATAGAAGCAGCGAAAGCAGTTCACAAGGTTGTTCACGGTGGTCGCAACCTCACACAGGTATTAAGCGAGACACTGCGAAAAGAAAGCAAACTAACAGCGCAAGAAAAAGGTGCATTGCAAGACCTTTGCTATGGCACATTGCGCTATTACTCACGATTGGCATACATGCTGGATAGCCTTTTGCAGCGCCCCGTGCGGGAGCCTCTGCTGGGCAGTCTGTTAATGGTTGCGATCTATCAGCTGGAGCATACCAAGGCAGGAAAGCATGTCATTGTCGATCAGGCGGTTCATGCCGCTAAAAACACCAACCCCGCTGCAAGCGGCTTGGTCAATGCGGTGTTACGCAACTACTTGCGCAGGCAGTCCGTCTTGAGGGAGGCTGCCAATCAGAAGGAAGAAAGCCATTACGCTTATAGACAATGGTGGATCAATGCACTTAAAGCCCAATACGGGGAGCAGGCAGCAGAGATAATGCAAGCCGGAAACCGGCATCCACCTATGACTTTGCGCGTCAATGCAAGACATACCACAGCACCAGGCTACCAGACGGTACTGGCAGCGCAGGATATCGCTGCACAAATAGTCGAACCAGATGCATTGATCCTTGAGTGTCCGGTGCCAGTGGAAAAGCTTCCCAAATTCAACGAAGGCTGGGTCTCGGTTCAGGATGCCGGAGCTCAATACGCGGCACATTTCCTGGATGTACATGACGGGATGCGGGTTTTGGATGCGTGCGCGGCTCCAGGCGGTAAAACTGCCCACTTGCTGGAATTGGCGGATATCGAACTGTTGGCGGTCGATAAGGACGAATTGCGGCTGGGGCGAGTCAGAGAAAACCTGCAACGTTTGAAGCTGGATGCCCAGGTTGTCTGTGGTGATGCGGCAAGTCCAGAAGATTGGTGGGATGGCAAAGCATTCGAACGGATATTGGCTGACGTACCCTGCTCTGCCTCGGGAGTGGTGCGCCGCCATCCTGATATCAAATGGTTGCGCAGGCAGGAAGATATAGCGAATTTTGCAGTACAGCAGGCTCAGGTATTGGAATCCCTGTGGTCGTTGCTGGCAAGTGATGGTAAATTGCTTTATGCGACCTGCTCGGTATTTGCGCGCGAGAACCAACAGGTGGTTGCAGAATTCCTTGCGCGGCACGACGATGCGTCAAAAATCGAGTTATCGGCAACGGGCATGATAGATGGACAGTTGCTGCCGGACAGAGAGCATGACGGGTTCTTTTATGCGCTGTTGCACAAACAAGCTTGAATGGTTCCACAGAACGGTCTTGGTGATCGGCCTGTGTCTTTGCTCGTCCATCGTTTGTGCGGAAGGAATTGTCATCAGTAAGGCAGAAGCACGCCTGACGGATGAGGGATATCAACTTTCCGCAGATTTCGACATTCAGTTGTCGCCAACAGTAGAGACGGCCCTCAAACATGGTGTCACTCTGTATTTCGTCAGCGAACTTGCCATCAACCGCTCTCGCTGGTACTGGATGGATACGGATGTCGCTCGTGACGAACAGTCAGCCAAACTGTCGTTCAATGCGCTTACCCAGCAATATCGGATCACACGCGGCTCCCTATTCCAAAGCTTCAATGACTTGAAAGATGCATTGACCGTACTGGGGCATCAGGTTGCGCCACCCGTACCGGTTGCCTTGCTTGACAAAAACGGCGGTGGATATTTCTCGAGATTGCTGAAAAAAGGGAGCGAGTGCTGCTCGGCCTTTGCCCAGATGGAGCTGGATGTGACGCAGCTACCCAAACCATTGCAAGTAAATGCCCTGACCAACGAAGACTGGAACCTGAAATCTGAACCATACCGGTGGGTCATCCAGCCAGGTGCAGTAGACAAAGAGACCCAGCCATGAAGTATCTGGTCATCATCAGCGGAATCGTTGGGGCAGCACTACTTTATCTGTTGTCCAGTGCAAGCGCCAATACCGATCTGTTCTCGCACAATTACTACGTGTTGCTGGTAATGACGGGAGTGCTCGCCCTTGCTTTGGCAGGGTTGGTTGCGTCGCAGATATGGCAGTTGCGTACCAAACTGAAAAAAAAGGTGTATGGCGCGAAACTGACTTTGCGCTTGGTAACGATCTTCTCAGTGATTGCGATCCTTCCGGGATTTCTGGTCTACGCTGTATCGGTGCAGTTCCTCAGCAAGAGCATCGAATCCTGGTTCGATGTGCGGGTGGAAAAAGCGCTGGAAGGAGGCCTGAACCTGGGACGTAGTTCTTTGGAAAACGGGCTGACAGAACTGGGCAAGAAAGGACATCTGGTGGCAATACTCCTTTCGGAGCAGGAGCCGCAGCGACACAGCAAAACCCTGGCGCGGTTAATCGAAGAAGGAGGGGCGCAAGAAGCTGCCGTGTTCGGGAACAAGGGGCAGCTGCTGGCTTTTGCAAGTAGCGGCAACCAGCAGGATACAGAGAAACCAACCAATGAGATGCTGCATCAGGCTTGGGAGAAAGATGGCTATAGCATGGTTGAGGTCTTGCCGGATGATCAACTTGCATTGCGCGTTCTGATTCCCATGAAATCCACGTTGTGGAAAGAGGGACAAAGGACGCTGCAATTCATGCAGCTTGTACCGAAGCAAATCGCTGCTGACGCAGAAACTGTGCAAGACGTGTACCGCGATTACCAGGAATTGTCCCTGTCCCGCCTTGGGCTGAAGCGGCTGTACGGCATCACACTAACATTGTCATTGTTGATTGTGCTATTGAGCGTCAGCTCGGCAGCCTTCTATCTGAGCGAACAGTTAAGTGCACCACTGGCGGCTCTGGCGTCAGGAACGCTTGCTGTGTCGCAGGGGGATTTCAGCGGCAATTATCCGGTACAGAGCCGCGACGAACTGGGCGCCCTGACGGGGCTGTTCAACCAGATGACCAGATATCTGGCTGATGCAAAAAGAACGGGAGAACAGCAGCAACTCCAGGTTGAAAACGCCAAGGTCTATTTGGAAAGCGTGCTGGCTCACTTGTCTTCCGGCGTAATGGTGGTAGACGAACAACATCGCCTGCGCTCCTCCAATCCCAGCGCAAATCAGATTCTTGGAGTGCCGCTGCAAATGGTGGAAGGCAAGACCTTGTCGGAGATCGCAGCAGAGCATGCATTGTTGAGGTCGTTCATAGAAGCGGTAACCCAGGGTTTTGAAGAATCGACCCAATATGAGTGGAGGCAGCAGATCGAGCGCATGAGCAAAAGCGGCGACCAGATTCTGCTGCTGCGCGGTACGCGACTTTCCACGATGCAGGAGGACAGCAGTTATGTGGTGGTTTTCGATGACATCACGCATTTGCTGCAAGCCGAGCGTCAGGCTGCTTGGGGCGAAGTGGCGCGCCGGCTAGCGCATGAGATAAAAAATCCGCTCACGCCGATTCAGCTTTCGGCGGAACGCTTGCAGCACAAACTGCTTGGCAAGCTGGATGAGCACGACTCGCAGCTGCTGCAACGTGCGACCCAAACCATCGTCAGCCAGGTTGCGGCGATGAAGAACATGGTCACCGAGTTTGCCAACTATGCGCGCGCCCCAGCTGCGCGCATGGTCGCACTCGACATACATCAGTTGCTGAATGAAGTGATGGGATTGTACGAAGCCAACAGTAGCCCGATTACTTTGCAACTTAACGCACATCGGACCTGGTTGAATGGCGATGCGACACGCTTGCGGCAGGTAATTCACAACTTGCTACAGAATGCGCACGATGCTTTGCAACAAACGGAACACCCCATGATCGTCCTGTCCACAGAGAACACGACTAACGGCACTCTCAAACTCATAGTGCGCGATAACGGCAGCGGCATCCCCGAGCACATGTTGGGCAGATTGTTCGAGCCGTACATGACGACGAAACAGAAGGGTACCGGACTGGGTTTGGCCATTGTGAAAAAGATCGTGGAAGAGCATGGCGGGAAGATAACGATTGAAAGCCAGCCGTTGGCTGGTACACGTATAAGCGTTGAATTACCCTTGGCTGTAACAGAAACGGAGATGTTGTAATGGCTACAAAAGACATTCTGGTGGTAGATGATGAAGTGGGTATCCGCGAACTGCTGTCGGAAATACTGTTCGACGAAGGCTACCGCATACATCTGGCAGAAAACGCATCCCAGGCACGAACATTCCGGGAAAACCATACCCCGGATCTGGTATTGCTGGATATCTGGATGCCGGATACGGATGGTCTGTCGCTGCTCAAGGAGTGGGTTGCGCAAGAAAGGTTGACCATGCCGGTGATCATGATGTCCGGGCACGGGACGATCGAGACGGCAATGGAGGCTATGCGTATAGGCGCTTCGGATTTTCTGGAGAAGCCCATTGCTTTGCAAAAGCTCTTGGCCACTGTAGCCAAAGCGATCCAGCAAGGAGTGCCGACGACCGTCGGGTCGTTTCAACAAGAAACACTTTCTGAGAAGCCGGAGCGAGAAAAGACCGATCAGATTCCTTTACCGTTAGATTTGCCACTGCGGGAAGCGCGCGAGCATTTTGATAATCTATATTTCAATTATCAGATGAAAAAAGAGAACGGTAATATTTCGCGGATAGCCGAGAAAGCCGGTATAGAACGTACTCATCTTTATCGAAAACTCAAACAACTGGGGATAAAACCCCTTAAAAAAGGCTCTGGAGAGACCCAATAGAATAAAAAGCCTGATTTGTCGAGCCGGCCGTTGTTGCCCAACGACGAGCCGTTAAGGCATAATCAGCGCCTTTCGTTGTAAAAATATATCAGTTATCCATAAGGGATGTTTTTAGGAGGCAGGAAAATGGCTGCGGCACGTAATGTAACCCCCCCAAAATTTAACGACACCACAGGTGCGATTCGCATGCTGGCAGTCGATGCGGTACAAAAGGCCAACTCCGGACACCCCGGTGCCCCGATGGGTATGGCAGAGATCGCCGAGGTGCTATGGAACCATCACCTTCGTCACAACCCGGCGAACCCGAAATGGGCAGACCGCGACCGTTTTGTACAGTCCAATGGCCATGGCTCGATGTTGATCTACGCGTTGTTACATCTGACCGGTTATGACCTGCCAATGGAAGAGCTGAAGCGTTTCCGCCAGATGCATTCCAAGACCCCCGGTCACCCCGAATATGGCTATACCGTCGGCGTCGAAACCACTACTGGACCACTGGGCCAGGGCATCACCAACGCCGTGGGTATGGCGATGGCCGAAAAACTGCTGGCCAACGAATTCAATAAGCCCGGGCACGAAATCGTTAACCACCACACTTATGTATTCATGGGCGACGGATGCATGATGGAAGGCATCTCGCATGAGGCCTGTGCTTTGGCTGGCACATGGGGCTTGGGCAAGCTGATTGCTTTCTGGGATGACAATAACATCTCTATCGACGGACATACCGACGGCTGGTTCACCGATGACACGCCAAAACGTTTCGAGGCATACGGCTGGCATGTCATTGCCGACGTCCAGGGGCATGTTCCGGAAGAGATCAATGCTGCGATCATTGCGGCCAAGGCCGTTACCGACAAGCCTACGCTGATTTGTTGCAAGACCATCATCGGCGCCGGTTCTCCCAACAAGGAAGGCACTCACGACGTACATGGAGCGGCGTTGGGCGATGCGGAAGTGACTGCTACTCGCGAACATATCGGCTGGAAATATCCTCCGTTCGAAATTCCTGCGCACGTTTATGATGCCTGGGATGCGCGCACCAAAGGCGAAGGGCTGGAGAAGCTGTGGAATAACAAGTTTGCAGAATACAAGAAAGCCTTCCCGAAAGAAGCTGCAGAATTCGAGCGTCGCATGAAAGGCGAACTGCCGGCAAACTGGGCAGACTTTGCTGCCAAGGCCATTGCCCAGGTTAACGAAAAAGCTGAGACCATTGCGACACGCAAGGCCTCGCAAAATTCGATCAATGCCCTGGTTCCTGCCCTGCCCGAGTTTTTGGGCGGATCCGCTGACCTGACCGGTTCCAACCTGACCAACTGGACCGGCGCACACCACGTTTCAGGCAAGAAACCCGGTAACTACATCAGCTACGGCGTACGCGAGTTTGGCATGTCCCACATCATGAACGGTATGGCCTTGCATGGTGGCTTGCTGCCTTTCGGCGGCACCTTCCTGATGTTTTCGGAATATGCCCGCAATGCTTTGCGCATGTCGGCATTGATGAAACAGCGCGTGATCTATGTGTACACCCACGACTCTATCGGTCTGGGCGAGGACGGCCCGACACACCAGCCAGTGGAACAAACCACCACCCTGCGCTATATCCCCAACATGGATACTTGGCGTCCGTGCGATACCGTCGAATCCATGGTGTCATGGGTATGCGCGGTCGAGCGCAAGACCGGGCCTTCCTCGCTGATCTTCAGCCGCCAGAATCTGGCTTTCCAGAAACGCGATGCGAAGCAGATCGAAAACATCCGCAAGGGCGCTTATGTGCTGTCCGAAGCCGCAGGCGGCAAGCCGCAGGCGGTCATCATCGCTACCGGTTCTGAAGTCGATCTGGCCATGAAGGCACAAGCGGCACTGGCGGCTGAAGGCGTCAACGTTCGTGTGGTATCGATGCCCTCGACCAACGTATTCGACCGTCAGGACCAGGCCTACAAGGACAGCGTATTGCCGAAGGGCATCAAGCGCGTGGCCGTAGAAGCAGGCGTAACCGGACTTTGGTATAAATATGTCGGTCTTGAAGGCGCAGTGGTTGGCATGGATTGCTTCGGCGAATCCGCACCGGCACCGGAGTTGTTCAAGCATTTTGGTTTCACCGTTGAGAACGTGGTTGCAACTGTGAAGAAGGTTATTGGCTAAGCGCTAAGAAGCAACCGGATTTGGCTGGGTCATAGGGAATGACTCCAGTAATTGCTGAATCCGGGAAAGACTGTCACGCGCACAAATGATTTTTAATAAGTGATAGGGAGATATTTATGACAATCAAAGTTGGTATCAATGGATTCGGGCGTATCGGTCGCATGGTGTTCCGTGCGGCAACGAAGGACTTCCCGGAAATCGAGGTCGTCGCCATCAACGATTTGCTGGAGCCGGATTATCTGGCCTACATGCTGAAGCACGATTCAGTACATGGTCGTTTCCAGGGTGATGTGTCTGTCAGCGGCAACAATCTGGTTGTCAACGGCAAGACCATCCGTTTGACCGCCGAAAAGGATCCTACCAATCTGAAGTGGAACGAAGTTGGTGCCGACATCGTGATCGAATGTACCGGCTTCTTCCTGGATGATGCGAGCTGCCAGAAACATATCGCTGCAGGCGCCAAGAAGGTGGTGATGTCTGCTCCTTGCAAGGATACAACCCCGATGTTCGTGTACGGTGTGAACCACGACACCTACAAGGGCGAGAAGATCGTTTCCGCTGCGTCTTGTACTACCAATGCATTGGCGCCGGTTGCCAAAGTGTTGAACGACACCTTCGGTATCAAGCGCGGCCTGATGACCACGGTGCATGCCGCAACTGCGACACAAAAGACTGTTGACGGCCCGTCCAACAAAGACTGGCGCGGTGGCCGCGGCATCCTGGAAAACATCATTCCCTCCTCCACTGGCGCAGCCAAGGCCGTGGGCGTGGTGATTCCCGCATTGAACAAGAAGCTGACCGGCATGGCATTCCGCGTGCCCACCTCCGATGTGTCCGTAGTTGATCTGACGGTCGAACTGAACAAGGAAGCGACCTACGACGACATCTGCAAGGCAATGAAGGCTGCTTCGGAGAGCGGTCCGCTGAAGGGCGTGCTGGGCTATACCAACGATAAGGTGGTTTCTACCGACTTCCGCGGTTGCGTCAATCCGTCGATATTCGATGCTGATGCCGGCATTGCGCTGGATCCGACCTTTGTCAAGGTTGTGGCATGGTACGACAACGAATACGGCTATACCTGCAACCTGATGCGCCTGGTTGGCCACATCGCCAAGTAATCTGCTCCGATGAAGGGCTGGCTGGTGCCAGCCCTTTTCGCTTTAGTCTGCAACAAAGGAAAAAACATGTCCGTTATCAAAATGACCGATCTGGCACTGAAAGGTAAACGTGTCCTGATCCGCTCCGATCTCAATGTGCCCGTCAAGGACGGCAAAGTGACTTCCGATGCGCGTATCACCGCTTCGATGGCAACGATCAACCATGCGCTGAAAGCCGGCGCAAAAGTGATGGTGACTTCCCACCTGGGCCGTCCTGAAGAAGGCGTCTTCTCGGAAGAGAATTCGCTCAAGCCTGTGGCCGACACCATCGCCAACAAGCTGGGAAAACCCGTACGCCTGATTCGTGACTGGATCGACGGCGGCTTCAACGTCGCCGAAGGCGAACTGGTGCTGCTGGAGAATTGCCGCTTTAACAAGGGCGAGAAGAAGAACAACGACGAACTGTCGGAGAAATACGCCGCTCTCTGCGACGTGTTCGTGATGGACGCATTCGGTACCGCGCACCGCGCCGAAGCTTCGACGCACGGCGTGGCGAAATTCGCTCCTGTGGCTGCGGCAGGCATCCTGTTGACCGAAGAACTGGAAGCCCTGAGCAAGGCGCTGCTGAGTCCCGCACGCCCTATGGTCGCCATCGTCGGCGGCTCCAAAGTCTCCACCAAACTGACCGTGCTGGAATCGCTGTCCGAGAAGTGCGAACAACTGGTGGTTGGTGGCGGTATCGCCAACACTTTCCTCAAGGCCGTTGGCAAC
This sequence comes from Sideroxydans lithotrophicus ES-1, assembly GCF_000025705.1. Classification (NCBI taxonomy): domain Bacteria; kingdom Pseudomonadati; phylum Pseudomonadota; class Betaproteobacteria; order Nitrosomonadales; family Gallionellaceae; genus Sideroxydans; species Sideroxydans lithotrophicus. Next base: position 21,133 of record NC_013959.1, read on the forward strand.
AACGTCGGCAAATCCTTGTGCGAAGATGACCTGGTTCCGACCGCGCAGGCGCTGATCGAAAAAATGAAACAACGTGGCGCCAACATTCCCATCGCTGTGGACGTGGTGGTCGGCAAGAAATTTGATGCCAACGAACCCGCAGTTTTGAAAAATGCAGGCGATGTAGCCGACGACGACATGATCTTCGATATCGGTCCAAAATCAGCACAGGAACTGGCAGATATCATCATGAAGGCAGGCACGGTTGTCTGGAACGGCCCGGTCGGCGTGTTCGAATTCGACCAGTTCGGCGAAGGTACCAAGACCATCGCCAAGGCAATTGCCGAAACCAGTGCCTTTACCCTGGCTGGCGGCGGCGACACTATTGCGGCGATACAGAAGTACGACATCTATGACAAGGTGTCTTACATCTCCACTGCAGGCGGTGCGTTCCTGGAATTCCTCGAAGGCAAGACTTTGCCTGCAGTGGAGATTCTGGAGCAGCGTGCCAGACAATAACCAACTAGGAATTACATGCTGCGCAGAACAAAAATAGTAGCAACACTGGGGCCCGCATCCAGCGACCAAAAGGTACTGGAAAACATGATACGTGCGGGAGTGGATGTAGTACGAATGAACTTCTCGCACGGTACGGCCCAGGACCATATGGGGCGCGCCGAGAAGGTGCGCGCTGCAGCGAAGGCTGCAGGGCGTACCATCGGTATCCTGGCAGATCTGCAAGGCCCGAAGATCCGCGTGCGCAAATTCGAAAACGACAAGATCGTCTTGAACAAGGGCGACGCCTTCATTCTCGATGCTTCGCTCGATGGCTTGGGCAATCAGCAGCGTGTCGGGCTGGACTATAAAGAACTGCCCAATGATGTGGATATTGGCACGGTATTGCTGCTCAACGACGGCATGCTCGAATTCCACGTCACGGGAGTCAAGGGTCCGGAGGTGCATTGCGTGGTCGTGCGAGGCGGCGTTTTATCCAATAACAAGGGTATCAACCGCAAGGGCGGCGGACTTACTGCACCTGCACTGACAGACAAAGACAAGGAAGACATCAAGACTGCAGCGTTGATCAAGGCGGATTTCCTCGCTGTGTCTTTCCCACGCTCGGCCGACGATATGAAGCTGGCGCGTCAGCTGATGCATGATGCCGGCGGCAAGAGCCTGCTGGTGGCAAAGATCGAGCGAGCAGAAGCCATCCCCGTTTTGGGCGAGATCATCGAAGCTTCCGATGCCATCATGGTGGCGCGCGGCGACCTGTCGGTTGAGGTCGGCGATGCTGCCGTGCCGGGACTGCAGAAGAAGATGATCAAGATGGCACGCGCCAGGAACAAGCTGGTCATCACCGCTACCCAAATGATGGAATCCATGATTACCAATCCGATACCTACTCGTGCGGAAGTGTCGGATGTTGCGAATGCAGTACTGGATGGGACAGATGCTGTGATGCTGTCGGCGGAAACTGCGGTGGGCGACTATCCGGTGGAGACCATCGAGGCAATGGCGAGAATCTGTATCAACGCCGAAGTCGAAACGGAAGATGGCGCGTCGGATCGCCGTCTGGATCACAGCAAATTCTCGCGTATCGACCAGTCTATCGCCATGTCTGCCTTGTATGCTGCCTCGCATTTCAAGGTGAAGGCGATCGTTGCATTGACACAATCCGGCTCGACCGCATTGTGGATGTCGCGCATCAACGGGGATACGCCGATCTATGCGATGACGCCGGTGGAAGCAACCTTGAGCAAAGTCACCCTGTTCAGCGGCGTACATCCCATCGCATTCAGGATAGAATCCAAGGACTATTCCGTGACGTTGCATCAAGCGGAAGATGAATTGGTACGCTTGGGCATGGTGAAAGATGGTGACCTGATGGTAATGACTGTCGGCGAAGCGATAGGCAAGGCCGGACATACCAATACCATGAAGATCGTGCGCGTGGGCGACCACCGCAAGAGCTAAGCAGACTCAAGAACTGCGAACGTTTTCGAAATTATTATTAGGAGAATAAAATGGCACTCGTATCCTTACGTCAACTACTCGACCATGCGGCAGAGAACAGCTATGGCCTGCCCGCTTTCAACGTCAATAACCTGGAGCAAGTCAAAGCGATCATGGAAGCGGCTGACGAATGCAACAGCCCCGTGATCATGCAAGGCTCTGCCGGCGCACGAAAGTATGCGGGTGAACCGTTCCTGCGCCATCTGATCGAAGCGGCCGTGGAAATGTTTCCGCACATCCCTGTCGTCATGCACCAGGACCATGGCGCATCTCCGGCAATCTGCATCAACGCCATCAAGTCCGGTTTCTCCAGCGTAATGATGGACGGCTCGTTGATGACCGACGGCAAGACACCTGCGACCTTCGAGTACAACGTCAACGTTACCCGCAGCGTCGTTGAGATGTCGCATGCAGTTGGCGTTTCCGTTGAAGGCGAACTGGGCTGCCTGGGTTCTCTCGAATCCGGCCACGGCGAAAAGGAAGACGGTCACGGCGCGGAGGGCGTGCTGAGCCACGACCAATTGTTGACCGATCCGAACGAAGCTGCAGAATTCGTGAAACTGACCCAGGTGGACGCCTTGGCGATCGCCATCGGTACATCGCATGGTGCTTACAAGTTCACCAAGCCGCCCACAGGCGACACTCTGGCGATCAGCCGCATCAAGGAGATCCATGCCCGCATTCCCAACACCCACCTTGTGATGCACGGCTCTTCCAGCGTGCCGCAGGAGTGGCTGGAGATCATCAACCAGTTCGGTGGCGCGATGCCGCAGACCTACGGCGTTCCGGTCGAAGAGATCGTCGAAGGCATCCGGCACGGCGTACGCAAGGTGAACATCGACACCGACCTGCGCATGGCGTCCACCGGCGCGACTCGCCGTTATCTCGCGCAGAATCCCAAGGATTTCGATCCTCGCAAGTTCCTGGCCGAAACCACCAAGGCTATGAAGGCGATCTGCAAGGCACGCTATGAGGCCTTCGGTTCTGCCGGACAGGCCGGCAAGATCAAGCCGATCTCGCTGGACGCGATGGCAACCCGTTATTCCAAGGGTGAACTGAACGCGATCGTCAAATAATCCGCAGCAAGTGAAACTTTCAAAAGGCGGCCCTTGGGCCGCTTTTTGTTTGGCTGATGGCAGGCAATATTGCGCTTTGGGCAAACCAGGGCTGATCGATCAACGTGACAACCCACAAATTATTGACATTCGCTTGACCACTTCTTAACATTTTCTTGATGTTCTGGTACATTTGCAGTGCGGACTAGTTGTATGGACACAACGTGCCGTGCAATTTGAAGAAGAGCGGCCACTTAGCTATAGGTGGGAAGTTAGAGGGGAATATCCTTCACAATTAAATTAATGATTAGGGGAAACAATGAAATCGATTATCGTCAGCATGACAGCAGCAGCAGGTTTGATGGTTGCAGGTAGCACAATGGCAGCCGACATGCCGGAACTGGCCAAGAAAAACAACTGCATTGCCTGTCACGCAATGGACAAGAAGCTGGTCGGACCAGCATTCATGGACGTATCCAAGAAGTACAAGGGTGCTACCACCTACACATTCAAGGGCAAAGAATATCCACTGGTTGAAGGCCTGGTGATGAAGGTATCCCAAGGTGGTTCGGGAAATTGGGGTTCGATGGCCATGACTCCAAACGATCCTGCTGGCAAGAAACAAGACCAGATCAAGGAGTTGGTTGAGTTTGTAGTGGGTCTCGCCAAGTAAGTTAGTATCAGATTTAAAAAAGCCGGCAAACGCCGGCTTTTTTTCTTTATAGAGATTGCTTCGTTTTGTTGCGTTTGCTGGCAGCCCAACCCAGCAAGGACAGCAACGCCAAGCCTCCGCCAATAAGGAGGATGCCAGCCACTTCGCTGATTCTGAAATCCTCGCCCAAAGCCAGGCGGGAGGAAACGATCGCCACCACGGGAGTGCCAAGGACAGAGAGGCTGGCTTCCCAGGCAGGCACACGGTCAAGCAGGGTTATCCACAATAACCAGCACATTGCCGTGCTGATGATGGCCATGAAGGCAAGAATGCCGACATAAGCCAACGACCAGTCTGTGGCTTGCTCAGGGATAATCAACGCCAACAGCACCAGTGGCACGGCACCCAGTATCATTTGCCAGGCGGTAAGGGAGAACAGATCGACCTGCTGCGTGGAGCGAAGACGTTTGACGAGGATAGTACCGACAGCCCAGCACAGCGCGGCCAATAGCCCAAGCAGTTTGCTGAACAGGCTGCTGTGCATATTCCATGGCTCAATGATCAGCAGTAGCCCTGCCAATGTACTTATCGCTGCCAACCACTGAGTACCCCGGATGCGCTCACCCAGGATTGGCCAGGCCAATAGCAGCGTCCAGATCGGCATAGTGAAGATCAATACGGCGGTCTTGCCAGGGCCACCCTCCACCAGGGCCCAGGTCTGAAACAACATGAAACCGGTTACTTGCGCCAAACCAATAGCCAGCGTTTGCCTGGGAGCAACCAATTCAAGAGGCCGCCCAATGAATTTGATAGCGATGAACAGGGCCAGTGCGCCACCTACGCAACGCTCAGCCGCGAAAGCGAACGGAGGCGCGTAAGCCAATGCTTGCTTGGCTACTACCCACGTATATCCCCAGGTAACGGAAAGCACGAACAGACCCAAAGGGATCAACCAGCGTTCACGGGGAAAAGAGTAGGGCATTGACTGACAAAACAAGGAACACGATCGCGCATTCTACTCCACGTAGCGAAACCAATCGGGGCTGCGATCAGCGTAGAACAAAATGAAGCAAATTAAGAAACAGAAGAAATATATTGACGACTTGCAGAGTGTTTAAGGAGCCATTGGGGAGGCATTGTCCTGCGACATCATATTTTCAGATTCTTCCAGCAGGAAGCGTTTGAACTCCAGTGCCGAAGTGGAAAGCCTCTTGTTCTTGCGATGGACGATGTACCAGTGTCGTACGATGGGGAAGCGTTCGACATCAAGCACAACAAGACGTCTGGTTTCCAATTCCAGCTCGATACCGTGACGCGAGATAATCCCAATTCCCATGCCTGCCTGCACCGATTGCTTGATGGCTTCATTGGTGTCCATCTCCATATGTGCAGGCAGGGCAAGCTTGTGACTTGCAAAAAATCGCTCAACAACACCGCGCGTCCCAGAACCCTGTTCACGCAACAGAAAAACCTCATTTGCCAATTGTCTGGGTTTGATGTTGTGGGCTTGCGCAAGCGGATGGGCCGGTGCAGCAATCACTACCAATGGATTCAACATGAAAGCCTCGGCTCGCATGTCGGTGCCATCGGGAGGCTGGCCCATAATGGCAAGATCGGCAATGTTTTCAGAAAGCTGCCTGATAACGGCATCGCGGTTGGCAACCGAAAGGCCGACCTGGATCTTGGGGTGCGACTGAATGAACTTGGCCAGCAGTTGCGGCATGAAATAATTGGCCGTGCTGACCACTGAAATATTGAGGGTCCCCCGCTCAACCCCTTTCATCTCATCGAAAACGGACTCCATTTCCCCCATGATTTGCAATATGGAACGTGCATAGTGCAACAGTTCACGGCCTGCCTCAGTCAAGAACAGTTTTTTGCCTACTTGCTCGAACAGCGGAAGTCCGATGGCAGTTTCGGTTTGCTTGATCTGCATTGAAACAGCCGGTTGTGTAAGAAAAAGCTCAGCCGCAGCCCGAGAATGATTGAGATGACGGGCGACACTTTCAAAAACCTGCAATTGGCGAAGAGAAATTGGCAGCATGAGCTATATATACCATAAATTTTACTTATGATTCACATAAACATAATTGACTGTTATTTATGGTAGTCGAGGGTATAGTTCGCTTCGCTGCAATTTAAGACCGAATTCAAATCAAACAGGAGAAACAGATGGATCAGTCCAATCGTTATTCAAACCTTGATCTCAAGGAAGCAGACCTGATCAAGGGTGGCAAACATATTCTGGTTGCCTACAAGATGAAGCCCAAGGATGGGCATGGATACCTGGAAGCGGCAGCACACTTTGCAGCCGAGTCCTCTACCGGTACCAACGTGGAAGTTTCCACCACCGACGACTTCACCAAGGGAGTGGATGCGCTGGTGTACTACATCGACGAAGCCACCGAAGATATGCGCATCGCCTATCCGCTGGAACTGTTCGACCGCAACGTCACCGATGGTCGCTTCATGCTGGTTTCTTTCCTGACGCTGGCGATCGGTAACAACCAGGGCATGGGCGATATCGAACATGCCAAGATGGTCGACTTCTATATGCCGGAGCGCGCGATCCAGATGTTCGACGGCCCTGCTACCGACATTTCCAACCTGTGGCGTATCCTGGGTCGTCCGATCAAGGACGGCGGCTACATCTCCGGCACCATCATCAAGCCAAAGCTGGGTCTGCGTCCCGAGCCGTTCGCCAAGGCTGCCTACCAGTTCTGGCTGGGTGGCGACTTCATCAAGAACGATGAACCGCAGGGCAACCAGACATTCTGCCCGCTCAAGAAGGTGCTGCCGCTGGTGTACGACGCACTCAAGCGCGCCCAGGACGAAACCGGCCAGGCCAAGCTGTTCTCCATGAACATCACGGCTGACGACCACTATGAAATGTGTGCTCGCGCAGACTATGCGCTGGAAGTGTTCGGTCCGGATGCGGACAAGCTGGCTTTCCTGGTCGACGGCTATGTCGGCGGTCCCGGCATGGTGACCACCGCACGCCGCCAGTACCCCGGCCAATACCTGCACTATCACCGCGCAGGTCACGGCGCCGTGACATCGCCATCGGCAAAGCGCGGTTACACCGCGTTCGTGCTGGCCAAGATGAGCCGTCTGCAGGGTGCTTCCGGCATCCACGTCGGCACCATGGGCTACGGCAAGATGGAAGGCGAAGGCGACGACCGCAACATCGCCTACATGATCGAGCGCGATGAATGCCAAGGTCCGGTCTACTTCCAGAAGTGGTACGGCATGAAGCCGACCACCCCGATCATTTCCGGCGGCATGAACGCGCTGCGCCTGCCGGGCTTCTTCCAGAACCTGGGCCACGGCAACGTGATCAACACGGCTGGTGGCGGATCTTACGGCCACATCGACAGTCCCGCAGCAGGTGCGATCTCCCTGCGCCAGGCTTACGAGTGCTGGAAATCGGGCGCCGATCCGATCCAGTATGCGAAGCAGCACAAGGAATTCGCCCGTGCGTTCGAATCCTTCCCCAAGGATGCGGACAAGCTGTATCCGGGCTGGCGCGAAAAGCTGGGCGTACACAAGTAAGCTTGGCAGTAATGCAGTAAAAATGCGCCCCCACACGATGGGGGCGTTTTTTTCCAGAACCCGGTCCCGTTCGCACTGCACGGGACAGGCCCGAACGAAGGAGTCGCAATGGACAACAAGGAACAGTACAAGGTCCGCAAGGAACCGTTCTACCAGGCACAGCGCAACGAAGTCGCGCTGTATGAAGCGGCCTATGCTGCGCGCCTGCCGGTGATGGTGAAAGGCCCGACCGGTTGCGGCAAGTCGCGTTTCATCGAATACATGGCGTGGAAACTGAACAAGCCGCTGATCACGGTAGCTTGCAACGAGGACATGACTGCAAGCGATCTGGTGGGGAGATACCTGCTCGATGCCGGCGGCACGCGCTGGCTGGACGGCCCGCTGACCACCGCAGCGCGCATCGGCGCGATCTGCTACCTGGACGAGGTGGTCGAGGCACGCCAGGACACCACGGTGGTGATCCATCCGCTGACAGATCACCGCCGCACCCTGCCGCTCGACAAGAAAGGCGAGCTGATCAAGGCGCATCCCGATTTCCAGCTCGTGATCTCGTACAACCCGGGCTACCAGAGCCTGATGAAGGACCTGAAGCAATCCACCAAGCAGCGCTTCACCGCCTTCGAGTTCGATTATCCGGAGGCGAGTGTCGAGGCCGGCATATTGAGCAAGGAAGCGGATATCGACCCGGGCTTGGCCGGGCAACTGGTGAAGATCGGCCAGGCAGCGCGCAACCTCAAGGGGCACGGTCTGGACGAAGGCATCTCCACGCGCCTGCTGGTGTATGCGGCTACCCTGATCAAGGGCGGCGTCGAGCCAAGGGACGCCTGCCGCATGGCACTGGTGCGCCCGATCACCGACGACGCGGACATCCGCGACACGCTGGACCACGCCATCGACACGACCTTTGCATGATGCCATGAGCGTGCAAGCGACCGACATACCGGAAGAGTTGCAGCCCTACTGGAAGGAGCTTGCCTGCGGATTTCCGCGGGTGGCCGAAGTGTTTGCAGACCACATGCAGGCAGCGCTGGCGACACTTTCCGATGCGGGCGTGGAGGCCTATATCGAACAGGCGCGTTTTCTCGGCAGAATGGGACGCGGTGCCGAACCGATCCTGATCTTTCTGGAGGAATGGCCCGACATCGCCGCCATCGTTGGGGAAGAAGCGTTGCCCGACATCATCGCGTTCGTCCGCAAGATGTGGAAATCGCCGAACGGCACGGCCATCGTGCCGTTCCTGCAATCGTTGCCCGCGACCGCGCGGCGTTTGCAAACGCGCGAACTGCTGGCCGAATACCTGGCCATCGCGCTCGACCTGATGGAGCGCACCACCGGATCGGTACACGGCATCCACCAGACCTTTCCCAGCCCCGGCCTGCCGGAGATGTTCAAGCAGGTCCCGGCATTGCTGACGCAGCTGTCGCTGGCCGGCCTCAGGAACTGGGCAGACTACGGTATCCGCTATTACGACGACCATCCGGAACGGCAGAAAGACTATTTCAGCCTGCAATCGGCCGACAGCCGTGCAGTGCTGCAACGCGAGCGGCACGGCACGCTGCTGGTGGACAACGAACGCAAATTGAGCCTGTACCTGCGCGGGTTGTGGCAGGACGACGACATGCTGATCCCCTATTCCAGCATGTACGACGAGCTGCGCAAACCGGTTCCCTACTATGACAAACTGGGTATCCGCCTGCCCGATGTGTACGACGATGCGCAGGGTGTCAGCGGACTCGATCGGTATCGGGCCACGCTCGCCCACATCGCCGGACACCGGCGCTGGACCACCGCCATCATTGCGGACAACCTGAGTCCGTTCCAGCGCATGGCGGCGGAGTTCCTCGAAGACAGCCGGGTGGAATGCCTGGCGATGCGCGAATATCCGGGCTTGCGCCGCCTCTTCAAGGCCTTGCATCCGGTGCCGCAGGAGCAGGCGTGCGATGCGGAAAAGGAATCGACCGTGCGCCACCGCCTGGCGATGCTGTCGCGGGCCATCCTCGATCCGCAACACGAATACCGGAATGCCGCCACCATCGAATTCGTGCTGCGTTTCCATGCCTTGCTGGAAAACGGTGCGGCATCCACCCAGGAGATGGCCGACCTCGGTGTTGCCTTCATCGCGAAGACGCGCCTGAACAGCGATAACTTCGCCAACACGTACTTCAAGGACACGGTGATCGATTACCGCGACGATAACCGCCAGATGTGGAAATTCATTGAGGAAGGCGACGAGGAAGAGGCCTTTGACGAGCCGCGCAAGGTCGAGCCGGGCGAGGAATTGAAGGGCCTGCCGCCGCGCCACTACCACGAATGGGACTATCACAATCAGAGCTATCGCCCCGACTGGGTCAGCGTATACGAGGGACTGCATCCGCAAGGCAACGCTGCAGACATCGATCGCCTGCTCGAAAAGCATGCGGGGCTGGCCAAGCGCCTGAAGAAGATGCTCGACCTGCTGAAGCCCCAGGACAAGGTGCGCATCCGCTATCAGGAAGAAGGCAGCGAGCTCGACCTGGATGTCGCGATCCGCTCGCTCATCGATTACAAGAGCGGGGCGCAACCCGATCCGCGCATCAACATGAGTCACCGCAACGACGGGCGCAACATCGCGGTGATGCTGTTGCTCGACCTGTCGGAATCGCTGAACGAGAAAGCGGCCGGCAGCGACCAGACGATCCTGGAATTGAGCCAGGAAGCAGTGTCGCTGCTGGGCTGGGCGGTGGAAAAACTGGGCGACCCGTTCGCCATCGCGGGCTTCCATTCCAATACGCGGCACGATGTGCGCTTCCTGCACATCAAGGGCTATAGCGAAAAATGGGACGACCAGGTGAAGGGTCGCCTGGCCGCGATGGAGGCAAGCTATTCCACGCGCATGGGCGCCGCGATGCGGCATGCCGCGCATTATCTCGAAAAGCAGCAAGCGGACAAGAAGCTGATGCTGATCCTCACCGATGGGCAACCGTCGGATGTGGACAGCAAGGATGGCGAGTTGCTGATCGCCGATACCCGACAGGCTGTGAAGGAATTGGACCAGCAGGGAATTTACAGCTATTGCATCAATCTTGATCCAAAAGCCGATGAATATGTGGCGGATATATTCGGCAAGCAGTACACCATCATCGACAAGGTGGCACAGCTGCCGGAAAAATTGCCGGAGCTGTTCATTTCCTTGACCAAATAGCCGTAGAGCGCGCTGCGCAAAACCTGTAAAATCCGTTAGTTGAAAAATTTAATCAGAGGAGAGCAGTAATGAGCAAGAGTTTGATCCAGTTCATCATCGAAGAGCAGCGCCATATTCCCAATGCCAGCGGCGATTTCACCGGCCTGCTGAGCGACGTCATTTCCGCCTGCAAGCAGATCGCCCACGACGTGAACAAGGGTGCATTGATCGGTGTGCTGGGCAGCGCGGGCAGCGAGAACGTGCAAGGCGAGACCCAGAAGAAACTGGACATCATCACCAACGAAGTGTTCATCAAGGCCAACGAATGGAGCGGGCACCTGGCAGCGATGGCATCGGAAGAGATGGACGACATCTACCCGATCCCTGCCCAATACCCGCGCGGCAAGTACCTGATCACATTCGACCCGCTGGACGGCTCTTCCAACATCGACGTCAACATCTCCGTCGGCACCATCTTCTCTATCCTGCGCTGCCCGGAAGGCGTGACCAACCCGACCGCTGCAGATTTCATGCAGCCCGGTACCAAGCAAGTCTGCGCCGGCTACGCACTGTACGGCCCGAACACCATGATGGTGATCACCACCGGCCACGGCGTGAACGGCTTCACGCTGGACCGCGACGTCGGCGATTTCTTCCTGACCCATCCGAACATGACCATTCCGGAAGATACGGCGGAATTCGCCATCAACATGTCCAACCAGCGGTACTGGGAAAAGCCTGTGCAGCGCTATGTCGAAGAGTGCGTGAAGGGCAAGGACGGCGGTCGCGAGAAGAACTTCAACATGCGCTGGGTCGCTTCCATGGTGGCAGAAGTGCACCGCATCCTGACCCGCGGCGGCATCTTCATGTATCCGTTCGACACCAAGGATCCGACCAAACCCGGCAAGCTGCGCCTGATGTACGAAGCCAACCCCATGTCATTCATCGTCGAGCAGGCTGGCGGCGCAAGCTCCACAGGCCGCGAGCGCATCATGGAAGTGAAACCCACCGGCCTGCACCAACGCGTGCCGGTCATCCTCGGTTCGAAGAACGAAGTCGAACGCGTGGTGGGTTACCACAAAGGTGCATAAGTCATGACCAGGCCGCTCGTTTCCATCGTGATGGGCAGTTCGAATGACTGGGAGATCATGCAGCAGGCCGCACGTGCCCTGCAGGATTTCGGGGTGACATTCGATGCGCGCGTCATCTCTGCGCATCGTTCGCCCGACCTGTTGTTCGATTACATCAAGGACATGAGCGCGCAGGGTGTGCAATTCTTTATTGCCGGCGCGGGCGGTGCGGCACATCTGGCGGGCGTGATCGCCGGCAAGACCGCATTGCCCGTGCTGGGCGTGCCCATCCCATCCAAGTATCTGAAGGGCATGGACTCGTTGCTGTCCATCGTGCAGATGCCCAAGGGAATCCCGGTCGCCACCTTCGCCATCGGCGAAGCGGGCGCGGCGAATGCGGGTCTGTTTGCCGTCTCCATGCTGGCACTCAACGACAAAGCGTTGGCGCAAAAACTGGCCGACTACCGCAAGAAGCAAGCCGAACAGATCGCTGCAACGACACTGCCGACACTGAGTTGATATGAGCGCACTACACGAATCGAATCTGACCAGCCTGAAATTCCTGCACCGTGGCAAGGTGCGCGATCTGTATGAGGTCGATGCCGACCACTTGCTGATCGTGCAAACCGATCGCTTGTCCGCGTTCGATGTGATCCTGCCTACGCCGATCCCCGGCAAGGGAGAGGTGCTTACGGCGGTATCGAATTTCTGGTTCAAGAAACTTGGTCATATCATACCCAATCACCTGTCCGGCATCGACCCTGAGTCAGTGGTAAAGACCGAAGCGGAAAAGGCACAAGTGCGCGGCCGCGCTTTTGTCACTAAAAAACTCAAGCCATTGCCGATCGAGGCCATCGTGCGCGGCTATCTGGTGGGCTCGGGCTGGAAGGACTACAAAAAGACCGGTGCCGTATGCGGCATCCAGCTGCCGACTGGGCTGCAGGAAGCGCAAAAGTTGCCGCAACCACTGTTCACACCATCTACCAAGGCTGCGGTCGGCGAACATGACGAGAACATCTCGTTCGAAGAAGCCAGGAAATTGCTCGGCGCAGACATGGCCGAACAGGTGAAGAACGCCACCCTGGCGCTCTATATCGAGGCTGCGGATTACGCCTTGACCAAAGGCATCATCATTGCCGACACCAAATTCGAATTCGGTACCGATGCCGCAGGCAAGCTGTATCTGATCGACGAAGCGCTGACACCCGATTCTTCGCGCTTCTGGCCGGCCGACCAATACAAGGTCGGCAGCAATCCACCCAGCTTCGACAAGCAGTTCGTGCGTGACTGGCTGGAATCTTCCGGCTGGAACAAACAGCCGCCCGCACCGCAGGTCCCTGCGGACGTGTTGCATAAGACCGCGGAGAAATACCGCGAAGCACAACGCCTGCTGACGGGTACATGAATACGATCCCGAGCAAGCTGATCGAGGGCTTCCGCCGTTTCAGGGAGCGGCATTTCGAGCGCAACGACAGCCTTTACCAGCAACTGGTCGCGAAAGGCCAGACGCCGAAAACGCTGGTGGTGGCATGTTGCGATTCGCGCGTGGATCCTGCCCTGGTGCTGGATTGCGAACCTGGTGACCTGTTCGTCATCCGCAACGTCGCGAACCTCGTCCCGCCTGTCGAAAGCCGCGCCGGGCATCACGGTACCACGGCGGCCATCGAATACGGCGTGCGCACCCTGGGTGTCGGCCACATCATCGTGTTTGGGCATGCACACTGCGGCGGCATCAATGCCCTGGTGAAGAACGGCGGAGTAAGCAATCCAGACTCGTTCATCGACGACTGGATGTGCCTGGTGGAAAGCGCCCGCAGCGGCGTGATGGCAGAGATGCCCAACGCCACGCTGGAAGAACAAACGCGTGCCTGCGAACAGCGCGCCATCCTGGTCTCGCTGCATAACCTGATGACCTTTTCCTGGGTTAGGGAACGAGTCGAAGCTGGTCAACTCATCCTGCATGGGTGGTACTTCGATATCGAACACGGGCAGTTGCTGCGTTACGATGCAGCCACCCGCGGCTTTATAGCCCTGTGATCACTTGGCGTTCGGATCGACAGCGGGCAAACCCTTCAGTTCGCGGAAATGACGTTTGTCAGCATCGTAACGCGCCTTGACGGCCTCTCTTTCCTTTTGATTGTCCTCGAGACTCTTTTGCAGGTCGGCAACGCGAGCTTCGGCTGCAGTGATGTCATCTGTCAGGGACTGCGGGATCTTCCAGCCCTTCTTGGTTCGATTGTCGCTTTCCTGATGCAGGCTGGTCAGGGAATCCTGGGCAGACTTGATTAATACGGTGTAGCTGTTGATGCGGGCATCGATCTGCAGCAGGTTGCGGTCTCTTGCAAGATCGATCTCTTTATCGGTGGTGTAGCTGTTCAACAATGCTTCGTCATGGCGGCGCGCATCCATCGCGGCTTTATCTTCGGGTGTTTCTTTTTTTGTCGAATTCATTTTGTCCGAGTCGAAAGTCTCCTTGCGATCGGTCAGCCGGCCATGGTCGAGTTGTTTGGTATCCCGATTGGCATACTCAGGAGGGATGGTCTCGCCGTAATGGGTGACCCCCTGGGAATCCACCCACTTGTAGAGCTTGGCCTCGGCATTGAGGCAAAAAACCGCGCAAAATGCGGCACTGGCAAGCAGTAATCTGGATTTGATCATTCTTTGACTCCGTAACAGTCGCGATAGGATTGCACTGCGTGCAGATTCTGCACCAATTCCGCCTGTCCCTGCAAATAACCAAGCAAGTCATCGAGCGAAGCGATGGAAATGACCGGCAGGCCATAATCGCGCCTGACTTCCTGTACCGCGGACAAATCACCCAAACCACGCTCCATGCGATCCAGCGCGATGACGACACCGCAGGGTACGGCACCCGCAGCGCGGATAAGTTCGATGGATTCGCGCACGGAAGTGCCGGCCGAGATCACATCGTCGATGATCAGCACCCTGCCCTGGAGTTTGGCACCGACGGTGTTGCCGCCCTCGCCGTGGTCCTTCGCTTCCTTGCGGTTGAAACAGTAAGGTACGTTGCGGCCTGCTTCGGCCAGGGCGATGGATGTGCCGGCAACCAGTGGAATGCCCTTGTAGGCTGGGCCGAACAGCATGTCGAACTCGACGTTGGAAGCAAGGATGGCTTGGGCATAGAACTGGCAAAGTTCCCGTAACGCAGCGCCATCCTGGAATAGCCCTGAATTGAAGAAATAGGGCGACAGGCGCCCGGCTTTGGTCTGGAACTCGCCAAAACGCAATACCTTCTGGGCGACGGCGAAACGGATGAAACCCTGGCGAAAAGCGTGCATGAAAAGCATGGCAAACAGAATGAAGAGTGCCGCCATTATAATGCCCAGACTTATTCATAGAGAGAATTCATGCGCATCATCACCTTAAACCTCAATGGCATCCGGTCGGCATACAACAAAGGGCTGCTGGAATGGTTCTCCAGGCAGGATGCCGACATCCTGTGTGTGCAGGAGCTCAAGGCTCAAGCAGCCGACATGACAGCGGATATGCTCTCACCACTGGGTTATCACGGTTATTTCCACTATGCCGAAAAAAAGGGCTACAGCGGTGTCGGCATCTACAGCAAACGCAAACCTGACAGCGTGATCGTGGGTCTGGACATTCCCGAGTTCGATGCCGAAGGGCGCTATATCGAAGCGCAGTTCGGCAATCTGAGCGTGGTGTCCCTATACCTGCCTTCCGGATCCAGCGGAGAGGAGCGGCAGGCGGTCAAGTTCAAGTTCATGGAAGCCTTCATGCCTCACCTCCGACAGATGATGGAGAATTCAAAAGTCCCAGTTGTCGGTGAGTCGCGGCTGCTCCCGCAAACGGCTGGCTCCACCAGTAACGTGTCGCAGCCGCACATGGTCCAATTGCAGCGTAGTGGTCGCGACGTCATCGTCTGCGGCGACTGGAATATCGCCCATACCGAAAAAGACCTGAGGAACTGGCGCGGCAACAAGAAGAACTCCGGCTTCCTGCCGGAGGAACGCGCGTGGCTCACCGAACTGTTGGGCGAGGTCGGCTTCGTCGACGTGTTCCGCAAATTGCATCCGGAACTGGAGGCCTACACCTGGTGGTCGAATCGCGGCCAGGCGTGGGCCAAGGACGTCGGCTGGCGCATCGACTACCAGATCGCCACCCCCGGTATGGCCGCAAAGGCAGTATCGACGGGCATCTACAAGGAGCAGCGCTTTTCAGACCATGCCCCGCTGATGGTGGATTACAAAGATTAACAAGGAAAAAATTAGCCCGTCATTCCGGCGCAGGCCGGAATCCAGCGATTATATTTAACATGCCTTTGGTGTTTGTATCTGCTGCGCAGGGATTTCTTGTTTGACTGGATTCCGGCCTGCGCCGGAATGACGAGAAAAGAGATATGAAAAAGCTCAACGAACCGTTAATCCTGCTACTGACCGGCATCCTGCTTCTTGCCATCACCGCCATCCATCCGCACGACTACACCACCTGGTGGATGGAGACTGCTCCCATCTTCATCGCGGTACCCATCCTCGTCGCCACTTATAAGAACTACAGACTCACCCCGCTGGTCTATCACCTGTTGTTCATGCATGCACTCATCCTCATGGTCGGCGGTCACTACACCTATGCTGAGGTTCCGCTGGGCTACTGGATGGAACACTGGTTCGGTTTCATGCGCAACGACTACGACAAGATCGGCCACTTCGCGCAGGGCTTCGTACCAGCCCTGCTGTTCCGCGAACTGTTGCTGCGCAGCTCGCCGCTGCAACGCGGAAAACTGCTGTTCACGCTGGTGACCGCCAGTTGCCTTGCAGTCAGCGCCAGCTATGAGCTTATCGAATGGGCGGCGGCAGTGACGATGGGGCAAGGTGCGGATGCTTTCCTCGGCACACAGGGCGATCCGTGGGATACGCAGACGGATATGTTGATGGCGTTGATCGGGGCGGTGGTGGCGCAGATGGCGTTGGGGAGGTTGCAAGATAAGCAGCTTGAACGTCGTTCGTGATGAATTACCAGTCCGTTCGTGCTGAGCCTGTCGAAGCATGAATGTTCCGCAAACCAACACCGTCGGGGGTAGCCCGACAGCTAGTCACTTTCTTTTGCTTCGCCAAAAGAAAGTAACCCAAGAAAAGGCGACCCCAATTCGCCACCTCTTCGAGGTTCCCTGCGTTGCTCGACTGGTCAGGCGGCTGCGGAACTCGCGCTTCGCGCTCAAACAGTCCTCGCCGACTACCCCTGTCCAGTTTGCGCTACTCGGTGGCGAATGAGGGGAAAGAAAAGCAAAAAGAAGGGTGAGCACTTTGTGCCCACCTTAACGTGCAGCTAAGGGGCGCGCCGAAGGCGCGTCCCAGCGACCGGAGGGAGCGAACTTGAGCGCAGGGTTAGAACTTTTTGCATTACAACATGTAAGCATCGATTATCTCCTCACCATCAACCATGCAACGCTCTGCACTGAATTCAGTGCCACACACCTTGCATATGAGTTGCTCAGGGATAGGTGCTAGATTCCTGATGCCGCCTTCACGCTCAACCGCAGAAGAAAGCAATTGGTCTAGAGTTTTGCCCAAATAGTGAATCTGACCAAGATCAACCCTATAAATACTCTGTGTGCTCTGCCCTAAGTAAGTTGCAAAGTCACCACCGGGGCCACTCTCAAACATGCGGAATTCTGTTGGCAACCCACACTTAGTGCAATTCGCATGGCAAATCGAAATTGGCAGGCGATTGGGTTTCATAAGTTCTAACGTATAGCTAAGGGGCGCGCCGAAGGCGCGTCCCAGCGACCGGAGGGAGCGAACTTGAGCGTAAGGTTAGCCGACAGTAATGTAGTTTGCATCAAGTTCTTTCCACTCAACAAATGATGGGAACACTTGCCCTGCGGCAAATGCAAAGAATATCTCAGTGATTTGTCTGATAAGGAACCACTCGTTCTGGGCCAGTGCAATTTGGTTGCCAGTGAAACTGATGATTGTGCCGTCTGGGAATGGCACCACCGGTGAGTTTTGCTTTGCGCGAAAATGTTTGCCTTGAAGATTCTGGTACTCGAGCATGAAGAGCCCTGGCCCGCCACCAACTTGAACATATGACCCGTCCGAAGCCGTAATTGACGCAAAGGACGATTTGGTGAGCGACAGAGCGCGACTGATTTGCTTTTCAGTTGGAGAGTGAATTGGTTTACAACCTGATCGTTCGAGCTGCATGGCAAATGGCGGCTAACGTAAAGTAGACACCGACAAAGGTGTATATCCTGTAAAACTGTGGTGTATAAGCTGGCGCATTTTCGGTAATTCTCTGTATTGATTAAGCGTAAATTATTTAACACACCTAATGTAATAAACAGATACACCGCAAAATCACTGATGGGTATTGCGGAAATCAGTCCTGCGCAGTCTGATGCAATTGATTCCACGGCGCAACCTTAAGCAACAGCAACATCCCCGGCACCGCCAGCAGCGCACACAGAAAGAAGAAATTCGTCCACCCCATCGTCTCCACCAGCCACCCCGTTGCCGCATTGGCGAAGGTGCGCGGCATCGCCATCAGGCTGGTGAACAGGGCGAACTGCGTGGCGGTGTAAGCCGGGTGGGTGGTGTGCGCCATGAAGGCGACGTAAGCCACCGTGCCCAGCCCGACACCCAAGGCTTCGATGCCGATGACCAGCGCCAACTGGGCGCGCTCGATCGCGGTGATCTCGGTGTGATGACCGACCGAGGCCAGCCACGCAAAGCCGAAGATGGAGACGATCTGCACCACGCCGAACAGCCACAGCGCGCGGTTGATGCCGATCTTGATCATCCACAAACCGCCGAGCAGGCCGCCGATGATGGAGGGCCACAGCCCGGCATTCTTGGCGATGAGGCCGATGTCGGACTTGGAGAAACCCATGTCGAGATAGAACGGCGTCGCCAGCGCGGTGCACATGCTGTCGCCGAGCTTATAGAACAGCAGGAAGGCGAGGATGAGCAGCGCGCTCTTCCATCCCTGGCGCGTGATGAACTCGTGGAATGGCTCGACCACCGCTTCGCGCAAGGTCCGGGGTGGGGAGGCGCGATGCGGCTCGTTCACCATCAGGGTCATCGCCATGCCGGGCAGCATGAACAGTGCGGTGATGATGAACACCCAGTTCCAGGCCATGTGGTCAGCGAGGATGAGCGACAGCGAGCCGGGCACCAACCCGGCGATGCGATAGGCGTTGACGTGGATCGCATTGCCCAGCCCCAGCTCGGCATCGCTCAGCAGTTCGCGCCGGTAGGCATCGACCGCGATGTCCTGTGTGGCGGAAAGGAAGGCGAGCAAGGTACAGAACACGACGATGGAGGTCATCTCGGTCTGTGGTGAAAATCCGCCGAGCATGGCGATCACCAGCAACAGACCGACTTGCGACAGCAGCATCCAGCCACGCCTGCGGCCCAGCACCGGCAACACATAGCGATCCAGCAACGGCGACCAGACGAATTTCCAGGTGTAGGGAAACTGGATCAGCGCAAACAGGCCGATGGTCTTGAGATCGACCTGCTCGCTGCGCAGCCAGGCGGGAACGAGATTGAACAGCAGGAACAGCGGCAGGCCGGAAGCGAAACCCGTGAATACGCAAATGAGCATGCGCTTGGTGAAGAGCTGCTCCCAGACGGTCATGGATCAGGCGTCGCGCCGGAACCGATAGACTGCCGTGCTGCCCAGCAGGTTCGGTAACACATGCACATCGTTGCCGTTCACCATCACATGCCGGCCGAGGATGCGTATCTGCTGATGTGCGCAAAGTATCTCGAAATCGTCCAGTGTGCACAGGTGCACGTTCGGCGTGTCGTACCATTGATAAGGCAGCTCGTCCGACACCGGCATGTTGCCCGTCAGTACCTGCAGACGGTTCTTCCAGTAACCGAAGTTGGGAAAGCTGACGATGCCCTCGCGCCCGACGCGCACGATCTGGTTCATCAGGGCTTCGGTGTGGCGTGTCGCCTGCAGGGTCTGCGACAGGATGACGAAGTCGAAAGACCCGTCTTCAAAATCGGCGATGCCGGATTCCAGATCGCTCTGGATCACGTTCACATCGTTGGCGATACAGGCAGCGATGTTCGCGTCGCTGATCTCTACACCATAGCCGCGTACCTGCTTGGTTTCACGCAGATAACGCAAAAGGCTGCCGTCGCCGCAACCGAGGTCGAGCACGGAAGAGCCTTGCGGTATCCACGCCGCGATGGCGGCAAAGTCGGGACGCGACTGGATGATGGAATTGCTCATGCCGCACTTTCCCAGGCGACGTTATCGAGATAATTGCGCATGACCGCGAAATACTGCTCGTCCTGCATCAGGAAGGAATCGTGGCCGTGCTGCGAAGTGATCTCCGCGTAACTCACATCGCGCTTGTTGTGCAGCAGCGCATGCACGATCTCGCGCGAACGCTCCGGCGAGAAGCGCCAGTCGGTCGTGAAAGACACGACAAGGAATTTGGCCTTGGCAGCTGCGAAGGCATGATTCAGGTCACCGTCGAGTTCGCGCGCCGGGTCGAAATAATCCAGCGCCTTGGTCATCAGCAGGTAAGTGTTCGCGTCGAAATACGCGGCGAACTTGTCGCCCTGGTAGCGCAGGTAGGATTCGATCTGGAATTCGATGTCGTAGCTGAAATTTAATTTACCCGTGCGCAATTCGCGCCCGAACTTGTCCGCCATGGCATCGTCGGAAAGATAGGTGATGTGCCCAAGCATGCGCGCCAGGCGCAGGCCGCGTGTAGGCACCACGCCATGCTGGTAGAAATCGCCGTTATGGAAATCCGGGTCGGTGAGGATCGCATTGCGCGCCACGTCGTTGAATGCGATGTTCTGCGCCGTAAGATGCGGTGCGGTGGCGATGGCCAGCACATGTCGCACGCGATCCGGATAGGCCAGTGCCCATTGCATGGCCTGCATGCCACCCAGGCTGCCGCCGACCACTGCGGCGAACCGGTAGACGCCGAGATGGTCGGCGAGACGGGCCTGCGACTCCACCCAGTCTTCCACCGTGACCACCGGGAAACTCGCACCATATGGCTTGCCGGTCTGCGGATCGATACTGGAAGGACCGGTCGAGCCATGGCAGCCGCCAAGGTTGTTCAACCCGACGACAAAGAATTTGTTGGTGTCTATCGGTTTGCCGGGTCCCACCATGTTGTCCCACCAGCCGAGGCTCTTTTCATCGCCGGCGTAGTAGCCAGCGACATGGTGATTGCCGGACAAGGCGTGACAGATCAGGATGGCGTTGCTGCGCTCTGCGTTCAGCGTGCCATAGGTCTCATATACCAGTTCATAACGCGGCAATACTGCTCCGCTCCTGAAGGAGAGAGGTTTGTCAAAAACCGCGCGTTGCGCTGTAACGATGCCAACCGAGATGCTCAAGAAGACTCCAAAAGAAAAACCCGCACAGCTTGGGCTAGAGCGGGTCCTCTCGCTTTAGCTGGAATGTTTTACGTGCCCCGCAAGCTGATTCAAATCGGCACGAATCGAAGTGTCTGTGTTTTGGTGGGGCGTGTCAACCCTCGCGGCAATGCGGTGTTCGGGATGAAGGCTGCGCCAAATAAAACCTGTGACACCGATTGCGCGCTATTTTTTCAACCAGCGGGCCGCATCCAGCGCAAAGTAAGTGAGTATCCCGTCCGCCCCTGCGCGCTTGAATGCCAGCAGTGCTTCCAGTACGCAGGCTTCCTCGTTCAGCCAGCCGTTCTGTGCGGCGGCCTTGAGCATGGCGTATTCGCCGCTCACCTGATAGACGAAGGTCGGTGCCTTGAATTCGTCTTTCACGCGACGCACGATGTCGAGGTAAGGCATGCCGGGTTTCACCATCACCATATCGGCGCCTTCCTGCAGGTCGAGGCCGACTTCCCATAGTGCCTCGTCTGAATTGGCGGGATCCATCTGGTAGGTGTACTTGTTGCCCTTGCCCAGATTGCCGCTGGAGCCGACGGCATCGCGGAACGGGCCATAGAAGCTGGAAGCGTATTTGGCCGAGTAGGCCATGATGCGGGTATAGATGCGATCATGTTCATCCAGTGCTGCTCGCACTGCCCCGATGCGTCCATCCATCATGTCGGACGGAGCAACGATATCCGCTCCGGCAGCCGCATGGGTCTGTGCCTGTTTGCTCAGTACAGCCACCGTTGCGTCGTTGAGCACGTAGCCGCTGTCATCGATCAATCCATCCTGCCCATGGGTGGTGTAGGGATCGAGTGCGACATCGGTCATCACGCCCAATTCGGGAAAGTTCTTTTTCAGGGCGGCAACTACACGCGGCACAAGGCCGTCCGGGTTGTAGGCTTCGCAGGCATCAAGGCTTTTCAAGGGCGTGTCGATCACCGGGAAGATCGCCATGACCGGGATACCCAGTTTTACGCACTGTTCGGCATCCTTGAGCAGCAGATCCAGGGTCTTGCGTTGCACTCCCGGCATGGACTTCACGTCCTCGACCTTATTGTTGCCTTCCAGCACGAACACAGGATAGATGAAGTCGGACGGAGTGAGTATGTGCTCTCGCATCAGGTCGCGTGAAAATGCGTCGCGGCGCATACGGCGCATTCTGGATTGGGGGTATTGACCGAGTGTTTGCATGGATATTCCTAAAATTTTACATATCGCTGGAACTATTTTCGCATAGTCCCGTCTGAATCAGTGAGCGGCGTAAGTTGCTTCCCGTTTCTCCTCCCTGAGCGGGTGTCTTTACCCTGTAAAGACCTTCTGCCCCTGACCTCCCCCTTTGGTTCAGGGGCATTTTTTTACCCATAAAATCCAAATGGCGTCGCCATACGGCGTTGCCCTCGGAAAACCTTGCTTGCATACTTAATGTATGCGGCGCGGCGGTTTTCCTGCGGGCGCCTTGTCTGGCTTAGCCATTTGAATTTTCTGTATCAGCTGAGAACCAACCCGCGATCATCGCTTCCGCTTCATCCATGCCCGCCTTCTTCAAGCTGGAAAACAACTGCGCAGTGCACTGCGGGAAATGCTCTGCCAGGAATTCCTTCACATCGCGCAGGGTTTGCGTGGATTGCTGGCGGCTCAGCTTGTCGGATTTGGTCAGCAGGATGTGGATAGGTTTCCCGGTCGGAGCGAACCAGCCCAGCATGCCTTGATCGCGTTCGGTCAGGGGATGCCGCGCATCCATGATGACGACCAGACCGCACAACTCTTCGCGCGTTTGCAGGTACTCGCTGAGCAGGTGCTCCCAGTGTGCCTGCACATCGGGCGGCACTTTGGCGTAGCCATAGCCGGGCAGGTCGACCAGATAGTTGTTGTTACCTAGTGAAAAATAATTCAGGTGTTGCGTGCGTCCCGGTGTCTTGCTGGTGAAAGCCAGTCGCGTGTGGTTAGCCAGCGTGTTGATGGCACTCGACTTGCCCGCGTTGGAGCGGCCGACGAATGCGACTTCCTTGCCACCGTGCAGCGGCAAGTCTTTCATGTGATTGACGGTGGTGTAGAACGCCGCTTGCGAGAACAGTCCCATCACTTCCAGGCCGCGAAGATCTTGTCGGCAGCGGCAATGGTTGCCGCGATGTCGGCTTCCGTATGCGCCGCAGAGACGAAGCCCGCCTCGAACGCGGACGGCGCCAGATAAACACCTTCGGCCAACATGGCGTGGAAGAAGCGGTTGAATGCGGCCTTGTCGCTCGCCATCACCTCGGCATAAGAGGTCGGAACGTTGGCGCTGAAATACAGGCCGAACATGCTGCCGATGGATTGCGCGCTAAACGGTATGCCGTGTTTCTTTGCACTTGCGCTGATGCCTTCGGTCATCTGCTTGGCGAGTTGCGTGAGGCGTTCGTAGAAACCGGGCGCCTGCACCAGCTTCAGTGTGGTCAGGCCCGCGGCCACTGCCACCGGATTGCCGGACAGTGTACCGGCCTGATACACGGCGCCCAGCGGGGCGAGGCATTGCATGATGTCGCGGCGACCGCCGAATGCAGCGGCAGGCAGACCGCCGCCCATCACCTTGCCCAGCGTGATCAGATCCGGCTTGATGCCGTAATGGCCGTGCGCACCCTGCAGACCGACACGGAAACCGGACATCACCTCGTCCAGGATCAGCACCGTGCCGTGCTTGGTGCAAAGCCTGCGCATCGCATCGAGGAACTCGCGCTTCGGCAGGATCAGGTTCATGTTGCCGGCAACCGGCTCGACGATCACGGCAGCGATCTCATCGCCGTATTCGGCAAAGGCCTTTTCCAGACCCACTGCATCGTTGTAATCCAGTACCGTCGTTAGCGCTGCG
Organism: Sideroxydans lithotrophicus ES-1; assembly: GCF_000025705.1. Lineage (NCBI taxonomy): Bacteria > Pseudomonadati > Pseudomonadota > Betaproteobacteria > Nitrosomonadales > Gallionellaceae > Sideroxydans > Sideroxydans lithotrophicus. Next base: position 44,827 of record NC_013959.1, read on the forward strand.
ATCTCGGCGGGTACGCCGGAAGAGCTCGGCTGTCCGAACGTCAGCGCGCCGGAACCGGCCTTGACCAGCAGGCCGTCGGAATGGCCGTGGTAGCAGCCTTCGAATTTGATGATGCGCGAACGCCCCGTGAAGCCGCGCGCCAGACGGATCGCGGTCATCGTCGCCTCGGTGCCGGAGCTGACCAGGCGCACCATTTCCAGGGATGGCAAGATCTTGCATAGCGTCTCGGCAATCTCGAGTTCGGCGGCAGTCGGTGCGCCGAAGCCAAGACCCTCTGCGGCAGCGGCCTGCACCGCTTTCACCACTTCGGGATGGCAGTGGCCGACGATCATCGGGCCCCACGAATTCACGTAATCGATATAACGCTTGTCGTCCGCATCCCATACATAGGCACCCTTGCCGCGCTTGAAGAACAGCGGCGTGCCGCCCACCGACTTGAACGCGCGCACCGGCGAATTCACGCCGCCGGGGATGATTTGCTGGGATTGTTCGAACAGTTCCTGATTATGCGATGTCATTGCCTATGTCCTGCTGAAAAGAGTTGAAAATCCATGTGCGCTGGCTTCGATGTCCGGTGCATTCCACAACGCGGAAATCACCGCCACCGCATCGGCCCCCGCTTCGATCAAGGTGGCCGCGTTCTGCTGCGTGATACCGCCAATGGCCACGATAGGAACATTGAGTTCCTTGCGCGCCGACCGCAGCAACGCTACGTCTGCTTGCACCGCCTCGGGTTTCACGCTGGACGAGAAAAATGCGCCGAACGCCACATAATCCGCGCCCAGCCGCACCGCTTCATGCGCCAGCGGGAAGCGATTATAGCAAGACACGCCCACAATCCTTGAGTCGCCCAGCAGCGCCCGTGCTGCAACCACGCTGCCGTCCTCGCCGCCCAGATGCACGCCGTCGGCATCCACCTGGGCCGCCAATCCAGCGTCGTCGTTGACGATGAAAATGGCACCGAATTCGCGTGTCAACTGGCGTAACGCATGCGCCTGAGCCAGTTTCAGCGCAGTATCGGCAGCCTTGTTGCGGTACTGCAGCACATGTGCGCCGCCGCGCAAGGCCAGTCGCACGCTCCGCAACAACTCGTCTGTATCCAGAATATCCGGCGTGATGGCGTACAAGCCGGTGATGTGTTGATGCTGCTTCAAACTGCTCTCCGAATAACACCCGTCACTGAGCGTGTGTTGTCGGGGCTTTAGCCCCATACAACCACGGCCTACCCCTTGCGGGCGCAATCCTGCTATTAGTGCCGGGTTTCGCTTTCTTCATCCGCTTCTTCGTCGCGCGCCCAGAACAGGCGGTCCGGAATATGTTGTCCCATGCCCGGGCGGAAGCCGTATTTCAAGGCCTCCCAGGTGTATTCCTGTGCTTCGCGCACCGCATCTTCCATGGACAATCCGTTTGCCAATAGCGCAGCGATGGCGGAGGCCAGGGTGCAGCCGGAACCGTGATAGATGCCGGGCAGGCGCGGCCAACTGTCGCTACGCAGCAAGCCGCGCTCGCCGTACAGATTGTTGACCACCTTGGGGGTGTGTTCATGCGTGCCGGTGATCAACACATATTCGCAGCCCAGTCTCAGGATGCGCTTGGCGCATTCCGACAGCTCGGGGTCGTCGCCTTCATTTTCTTCGTCCACGATCAGCCGGCGCGCTTCCATGCTGTTCGGTGTCAGGATGGTGGTCTGCGGCAACAACAGTTCGCGCATCGCGTCCAGCATGTCTTCGTTGGCCAGTTCGTCGCCGCGACCTGAGGCCAGCACTGGATCGAACACAAGCGGGATATCCGGGTAATCGGAGATCACTTCGGCGATGACAGCGATGTTCTCAATGCTTCCCAGCAAACCGATCTTGAATGCCGCAACCGGCATGTCCTCCAGCACCGCGCGCGCCTGATCGGCCACCCAGTCCGAATCCACCGGCTGAACATCGTCCACACCGCTGGTGTCCTGCACGGTGATGGCGGTGACCACGGACAGCGGATGGCAACCCATGCTGGCGATGGTCAGGATGTCGGCTTGCATGCCCGCTCCGCAACTGGGATCGGTGGCGGCGAAGGTGAGGACGATGGGTGGGATGTCGGACATGATAGGGCGCCGCTCGGCTTTGGTCTTGTGAGGTGTGATTCTAACCGAAACCAGGCTTATGCGTGCCCACTCAAGTGGTTGGCGATGAGGGCGAATTCCGGTACGCCAAGGTTTTCGGCGCGCAGTTGAGGGTCGATACCAAGTTGCAGTAAATCGGCTTCCGGCAGATAGTTCTTGAGCGTGTTGCGCAGGGTCTTGCGCCGTTGCCCGAACGCGGCCGACACCACTTTGGCGAACAATGCTTCATCTTTCACACAGATCTCGCCGGCAGGAATCGGAATCATGCGCACGATGGCCGAATCAACTTTGGGTGCTGGGCGGAACGATTGCGGCGGTACATCTATCAGCTTTTCCATATGGAAGCGGTATTGCAACATCACCGACAGTCGACCGTATTCCGGCGTGGAGGGAGCTGCCACCATGCGTTCGACCACTTCGTTCTGCAGCATGAAATGCATATCGGTGATGCGTGCCGCATAGTCGGCGAAGTGAAACAGCAGCGGGGAAGAGATGTTGTACGGCAAGTTGCCGACGATGCGCAGCGGCGCGGCCAGCGTCGCGAAATCGAACTTCAAGGCATCGCCTTCGTGGATCACGATCTTGTCCTGCGGATAGTCGGTCTTCAGGCGCGCGATGATGTCGCGGTCGATCTCCACTACATGCAGGATGTTCAAATGTTTCAGCAACGGGCGCGTCAACGCGCCCAGGCCGGGCCCGATCTCCACCATGTTGTCATCGGCCTCTGGGCGGATGGCACGGACGATGTCGGCGATGATGTTCTGATCGACGAGGAAATTTTGCCCAAAACGCTTTTTGGCTTCATGACCCATTTCAATGATCCAAAAAGGCATTAGCCTTATGTCCGTTCATTGCGCACCATTTCCATTGCGACCTTGATCGCTTCCAGCAGGCTGCCGACCTCGGCCTTGCCGGTCCCTGCCAGTTCCAGCGCCGTGCCGTGGTCGACCGAAGTGCGGATGATGGGCAGGCCCAGTGTGATGTTCACCCCTCCGCCGAAGCTGGCGTGTTTCAACACCGGTAGCCCCTGGTCGTGGTACATCGTCAGCACGGCATCGCAGTCGCGCAAACGATGTGCCGCGAACAGGGTGTCGGCAGGCAACGGGGGGCTCACGTTGAAACCCTCGGCACGCAGTTTATCAAGCACGGGAATCATCACGTCGATCTCTTCGCGCCCGAGATGGCCGCTTTCTCCGGCATGAGGGTTCAACCCTGCCACCAGGATGCGCGGCCTTGCGATACCGAAACGGCGCTGCAGGTCGCGCTGCATGATGCGCAACACGTTTTCCAGCAGCGGCGCAGTGATGGCGTCCGCCACTTCGCGCAACGGCAGGTGGGTCGTCGCCAAGGCCACGCGCATCACAAATTCATTTTCGGAGGAGGCTGCCAAGGCTGTGTCTGTGATGCGTTGCGCGGGCTCCCGCACCGAATGCTGCGCATCACCGTGTCGCCCGCGCATCCCTCTTCCGACCAGCATCATCACCACAAGAGGCGTATGTGTCTGCTCGGCGAGGAATTCGGTGTGTCCGGTGAAAGGAATGCCGGCATCGTTGATGATGCCCTTGTGCACGGGCGCAGTGACCATGCCGGAGAACTCACCCGACAGACAGCCCTGCACTGCACGCCGCAGTGTCTCCAGCACGTAAGGGCTGTTCGCGGAATCGAGTTTCCCGGCCTGCGCCGGACGATGTAAGGGGACATGCAGCACGCTCAGCTTGCCATTTTCAAGCGGCCTGTCAGCTGCGTAGTCATGCAGCCGAACGCCGGTGCCGAGCAGTGCGGCGCGATGCAGCAAGAGCGACTTGTCGGCGATCACCACCAGCGGCTGGTCATGTCCGGCCAGCTGCAGGCAAAGATCGGGGCCTATCCCTGCAGGTTCGCCAGCGGTTATAACGAGCGGTGCTAACACGGTCATTCCCCCATCCTAACCCTCCCCCAGAGGGAGAGGGGACGACCGTATCGCTTCGCGATGCTCATTTATTATCGTGATATTCGACGAATGCGCGGTCGCGCAATTGGCGCAACCAATCCTGGAAAGCCTCGTCCGATTTGACAGTGCGGATGGCATTGCGCGCGCGCTGGCGCTTCTGCTCGACACTGACATCGGTATTGCGGCGTTCCAGCACCTGGATCAGATGCCAGCCGAAGCCGGTCTGCACCAGGCCGCTGACTTGTCCCACCTTCAATGCATTCATTGCGCTTTCGAACTCAGGCACCGTCTCACCCGGGGAGAGCCACCCCAGATCGCCACCCTGGGGAGCGCTGCCGTCTTCGGAATATAGCCGCGCCTGTTCCGCAAAACTGGCACCCTTGTCGATGCGCTGCTTGATCTCCTGCAAGCGGCTCTTAGCTTCGCTGTCGGTAACCAGTTCGCTGGTCTTGATCAGGATATGGCGCGCATGGGTCTGGGTGATGACAACGGGCGCATCGTTGCTGCGGCGATCGAGCAGCTTGATGATGTGGAAGCCGCTCGGGCTGCGCAACACGTCACTGAGGTCGCCCGGTTTCATCTTTTGCAGCGCTTCGGCAAACAGTGGCGGCAAACGGTCGGCCGGACGCCAGCCCAACTCGCCACCCTTGAGCGCATCCTGGGCATCCGAGTAACCTGCAGCAACCTGTGCGAACGGCGCGCCTGCGCGCAATTTGGCCAGAGCCTGTTCGGCGCGATCGCGATAGCTCTGGATCTTGTCCGCAGTTGCCTGTTCCGGCACGACCACGAGGATGTGGGAGAGTTGCAACTCTTCGCCCTTGCCTTCCTGATGGGCCTGATTGTTCAGGTAGTTGTCGATGTCGTTCTCGCTGATGACCAGCTTGCTGTCCACTTCGCGTTCGCGCAAGCGAACTGCGATGATCTCGTTGCGTATCTCTTCGCGAAACTCGTTGTAGTCCGTTCCGTCCCGCGTCAACTTGGCCCGGAAAGCCGCAACATCCGGGAATTTGTTCTGCTGCGCGATGCGCAATATGGTCTTGTCCAGTTGCCCGTCGTCGATGCGCAAGCCGCTCTCCTTGGCATACTGGGCCAGCAACATTTCGGTGATCATGCGCTCGAGTACCTGCCTTTCCAGGATGCTTTTCTCAGGGAGCGCGGTCTTCTGGCGCTGCAGCATCTTCGTCACGCTGGCGACCCGGTTTTCCAGTTCGCGGTGGGTGATGACATCGTCGTTCACGATGACATCGATGCGGTCGAGTGAGGTGGCCTGCTTTTGTGATTCTGCTGCGGAGGCAACGGTTGCAAACACAATCAGGAAAAGGGCGAATATCTTTTTGCTTGGCATTTTCTCTTTCGGTTATCGGTCTAAATCAGCGCTGGCCTTGTGCAGGTTGCTCGGCGGGCAAACTGTTCATTTTTGTGTAACCGGGCACGCTGAGACGCAGGGCATCCAGCGGGTCTGAACCGATACGAACCAGATCGTTCAATTCCAGTTGCAGGAACATGCCGGTTGAACGCACGTTCGTGGCGGTGGTGATGCTTTGTGCCACGAACCGCATCGTCCAGCATGCCTGATTATACTCAACCCCCGCCAGCGACTCCACCGCGCGTTTGTCCTGCAGCGAATAACTCAGACGGGCTACGCCCTGCCAGCGGCCAAACAAGGGCCATTGAGAGGAGACGTCCGCCTGATGCAGGGTGTTGCGCGTGAAGCGGTAACCGAGATTCAATAGCTTGCCCGCTTCGGGCTTGTAGCGTGCAGTCACGTTATAGGCCTCGGTGTGTGTCTGATTGGGGTTGTACTGGACCAGGCTGTCCAGATTCCAGGCATTGCTCAGTTTACCGCCCAGGCCCAGCAGGATGTCTGAGCGGTTGGTATTGTCAGCCGGGGTGACCAGGTTCACCTGGGGGGCCTTGAAACTGAAGCGTTCCCCCAGCATCACCCGCAAACGTTCGGTGCCGCCTTCGTTGTCGATCATGCGCGAAGTCAAAGCCAGCGTCGCCATGTTGGCGTCGCCTATCCGGTCGCTGCCAAAGAAGCGGTTCTCGGAGAATATCTGGCCGAAGTTGAACGGAGCCTGTGCCGAATCGAACACAGGCAGCATGCTCTGGTCCTTATAAGGGATATACACGTAGTAAAGCCGGGGCTCCAGCGTTTGCACATAATCGCCGCCAAGGAAAGACGTCAAATCACGCTCAAAAGCCATGCCGCTGTCCACGCTGAAGATCGGCAGGGTTCGCGTGGCATCGGGAATGGCAGTCGTGTTGTTCGCTCCCATTCGATACTGGGTGTAATGCATGCCCAGCTTGGGCGTCAGGTAATAGCCGAGATCGTTCAGCAGCGGATAGCTCACCGAGGGGTTCAGCACCAGGCGCTGGCCGTTGACCAGGGTGTCATGGCGAAAATCGACATATTCGCTGGTGAAATTGACATTCGCGTCCGCCATGGTCTGCTGACCAGTCAGAAGAACCTGGGGTTGGCGCCGGTACGGGACCACCACGGGCGAGAGTGGATCCTGCAAGGTCTGGAAACGCTGGACTTTTGCCAGGGCCGTCCACGATCCTGCGCCATAAGAGAGGGTGCCATCCCGCAACAGATTGAGCTGCGAAGTGCCGCTCACCGTGGTAGCCAGATCGCGGAAATAGGCATCATCCGACACTCGATTGAGATTCAGGGCAAGCCCGAAACCGGCGCCCAGGTTCTGGGCGTGTTGCAACGCCAGATACGAGCGGGAAGTGTTGCTCACACGATCGCCCGATAGTATTTCATAGCGCGCTACCCCGGTGTAACTTGGTTCCAGATAGCGGAACTCGTTGTTGAATTGCGTTCCGCGTTTTGAAATCACTCGCGGCGAGATCGTCGCGTCGAAATTAGGAGAGATGTTCCAGTAGTATGGCAGGGTGAATTCAGAACCGCCTGTATTGGTGCTGCCGAAAGTGGGCCCAAGAAAACCGGAACGCCGGTCATCGTTCAGCGGGAAGTCCATCCACGGTGTATAGAGTATCGGCACGCCTTTGAAATCGATACGCGCATTATGTGCCACACCGACTTGCGTGGCACGATCGAGATCCAGGCGGCTTACCCGCAACAGCCAATCGTCATTTCCTGCCGGACAGGTGGTGTAGGTCGCATCGTCGAAGGTGTAATTCTTCTTGCCTTCGATGTGCAGGGTTTCTGCCGCGCCGCGCGAATGGTTTTCGCTGAAAGTGAATTGCGGCTGAACCATCTCGCCGACATCGGTATCCAGATTCAGTTTCAACACCGGCCCGGTGACTACGAACCCGGTCTGTTCGATGCGTACCGCCCCTTCGGCCAACACATCCTTGCTTTCCTGTCCGTAGACCAGGTGTGCGGCGTTGATCACCTGGCCGTTCTGGCGTAGTTCAACGTTGCCGCTTGCTTCGAGCTGCTCGCCCTTCTTGGCTTCGACGTGTTGCGCATTGATAAAGGCGGCGGTTCCTTCGGAAGCTCCCGTATGTCTTTTGATGGCAGGGTCCAGCTTCAACGGCAACCCTGCGTCTTCGGCATGGCTGAACAGCGGAAACGTTCCAAGCAGAAGGATCAAAACGGAGGGGAAGCGAAAAGGCATGGTGCGGGGGCGAATAAATTAAGGTGCTAAAATCGCACAAAACCATCATTAAGGCAATCAAATGCAACGTCAAAAACAGCTTACCGACTGGCTTTCCAGCTTGTATCCGAACGAAACCTTCACGATTGCCCCCGCTTCTGCCGACGCGAGTTTCCGCCGCTACTTTCGCGCCACCTTTGCCGATGGAAGCACTAAAGTCATCATGGACGCACCCCCGCAGCACGAAGACTGTCGGCCATTCCTGCATGTGGGGAAGCTGTTCGAAGAGGCGGGCACGCATGTGCCGCATGTCCACGCGCAGGATCTGGCGCAGGGTTTCCTTTTGCTGTCCGACCTTGGCAACACCACCTACCTGCAGGCTTTGGCGGCAGATGACGCTACCCGGCTCTATGGCGCCGCAACCGATGCTCTCATCAAGATCCAGCTAGCCTCGAAAGAGAAAGAACTTCCGCCCTATGACGAAGCGCTGCTGCGCCGTGAGTTGAACCTGTTCCCCGAGTGGTATGTCGCCAGACATCTGGGCGTGACGCTCAGCGACAAACAGCAAGCCAAACTGGAAGAAGTGTTCAAGCGCATCCTTGCCAACAACCTCGCCCAGCCTTGCGTCTACGTGCATCGCGACTATCATTCGCGCAACCTGATGTATATCGAATCCCCTCTCCCCAACCCTCTCCCGCAAGCGGGCGAAGGAGCGAACGAGAAAGGCAATTTTCAATCTTCGCCGGGAATATTGGATTTCCAGGACGCTGTCTACGGCCCGATCACCTACGATCTTGCCTCGCTGTTCAAGGATGCCTATATCCACTGGGAAGAGGAGCAGATCATGGACTGGCTCATCCGTTACTGGGAAAAAGCACGCAAAGCCGGATTGCCGGTACGCGAAGATTTCGGCGAGTTCTACCGCGACTACGAAATGATGGGCGTGCAGCGGCATATCAAAGTGCTGGGTATCTTTGCGCGGCTGTACCACCGCGACGGCAAGGACGGCTACCTGAAAGACATGCCGCTGGTGATGGACTATCTGCGCCGTGCCTGCGAGCGCTACATCGACCTCAAGCCGTTGCTGGTCCTGCTGATGGAACTTGAGATGCACGCGCAGCAAACGGGGGCATCCATTTGAGCATGCGGTGCACGCTCCCTCTCCCCAACCACACCCGCGAGAGGTACGCCGGTGGGTACCCCGTTGCTGCGCAGCGACCCCTCCGCAGTCTCCCACCGGCGGGCGAGGGGGCAATCGTGAAAGCCAATTTTAGATGCGTGCGATGATCCTGGCTGCCGGGCGCGGCGAGCGCATGCGCCCGCTCACCGACCGTATCCCCAAGCCCCTGCTGCAGGCAGGCGGCAAGCCGCTCATCGTGTGGCATATCGAACGGCTGGTGCGCGCAGGCATCACCGATCTGGTCATCAACCACGCCCACCTCGGTGCGCAGATCGAACAGGCATTGGGCGACGGCAACCGGTTCGGCGCCACGATCCGGTATTCTGATGAAGGCACCGCGCTGGAAACCGCTGGCGGCATTGCATACGCTTTGCCGTTGTTGGGCGACGAGCCCTTCGCCGTGGTCAATGGCGATATCTATTGCGATTACGATTTCACGCATCTGCCAGCCCGTGTTGCAGCGCTCGTCAACAGCGGCGACATGGCGCATCTGGTGCTGGTGGATAACCCCGAACACAATCTCAAGGGCGATTTTCTGCTGCATGACGATCGCGTGATCAGCTCGGCACTCAGTCCGCAGCATTCGGCACTGACTTTCAGCGGCATCGGCCTGTACCAGCCTGCACTCTTTGCCCATATTGCGCGCGGCACCAAGGCACCGCTCGCTCCGCTGCTGCGCGAGCAGATCGCATTGGGCAAGGTCAGCGGTGAATACCATGACGGCATGTGGGTCGATGTCGGCACGCCGCAGCGGCTGGAAGAACTCGACAAGCTGCTACGCGCAACGCAGAATATCCGGCATGTTTGATTCCGCCATCTACGCCGAACGCCGAAAACGCCTGCAAACCCAGATGCAATGCGGCATCGCTATCATTCCGACCGCGCCGGAGGTAGCGCGCAACGCGGATGCGCATTACGACTACCGTCATGACAGCCATTTCTATTACCTGACCGGCTTCACCGAGCCGGAGGCAGTGCTGGTGCTCGTTGCGGGCGAACAGATGCAAACCATCCTGTTTTGCCGCGAAAAGAATGCCGAGCGCGAGGTCTGGGACGGATTCCGTTACGGCCCCGATGCCGCGAGCGAGAAGTTCGGCCTCGACGCCGCTTACCCCATCTCGCAACTGGATGAAAAGCTGGCCGAACTGATGGGCAACCAGCCGTTGCTGTTCTATCCGCTGGGTGCGGATGCAATCTGGGATGCGCGCATCATCAAGTTGCGCGAAGCGGTGAAAGCAAAGGCGCGTACCGGCATACGTGCGCCGGGCGAGATTCGCGACGTGCGCGAACCGATCAACGAGATGCGCTTGTTCAAGGATGCCCACGAGCAGGACGTCATGCGCCGCGCCGCAAGGATCTCCGGCGACGCGCACCGCCGCGCCATGCGTTTCACCCGTCCCGGCAGTTTCGAATACGAGGTGGAAGCCGAGCTGCTGCACGAGTTCTGCCGCCACGGCGCCCGCCATCCGGCCTATACCAGCATCGTCGCCGGTGGCGCCAATGCCTGCACACTGCACTATGTCGGCAACAACGCGAGGCTCAACGATGGCGACCTGCTGCTCATTGACGCAGGCTGCGAGCTGGAGGGCTACGCAGCAGACATCACGCGCACTTTCCCGGTGAACGGCAAGTTCAGCGCCGCGCAGAAAGACGTATACGAGGTCGTGCTCGCAGCGCAGGCTGCCGCCATAGCTGCGGCCAAACCGGATATGCCGTGGAATTCGCCGCATGAAGCTGCGCTGCGCATATTGTCGCAGGGGTTCATCGATCTCAAGCTCTGCCAAGGCAGTGTAGAATCGGTGCTGGAGAGCGAAAGCTACAAGCAGTTCTACATGCACCGCACCGGCCACTGGCTGGGCATGGATGTGCACGATGTCGGCGAGTACAAGATCGGCGAGCGATGGCGTCCGCTGCAGCCCGGCATGGTGCTGACGGTCGAGCCCGGCTGCTATATCCGTCCCAGCGAAAGCGTGCCGCGCGCCTTGTGGAACATCGGCATCCGCATCGAGGACGATGTGTTGATCACTGCCAGGGGCAACGAAGTGATCACGCAGGATACGCCGAAGACGATCAACGAGATCGAGGAGACCATGCGCCATGAATAAGACCAGATGCGACGTCGCCATCATCGGCGGCGGCCCCGTCGGTGCGGCCCTGGCGATCGCTCTGCAGGGCAACGACCTGAATGTGGTGTTGCTCGAAGCGCGCGAATCGGAGATCAACACCACCGACCCGCGCGCACTGGCATTGTCATACGGGACTCGGCTCCTGCTGCAGCGCCTCGGCGCGTGGGACAAGATACGGAACGTCAGCGGCATCAAGACCATCGAAGTCACGCAGAAACATTCCCAAGGTCATACCGTCATGCGAGCAGAAGAGATGGGTGTGCCGGAAATGGGCTACGTGCTGCCTTACACCACCCTGCATGCCGCGCTGCAGCAGGCCTTGCACCAGACCGACATCACCTGCCTGTATGGTGCGGCGGTCAGCTACTTGCGCAGCTCGAATGAAGAGGCCACCCTTATCTATCAGTACCGGGGCGAAACGCACACGCTGAATGCGCGCCTTGCAGTCGTCGCCGAAGGCGGAAAATTGCTGGAAGCCTCGCATCCGCCGCAAGTGCAGGATTATGGCCAAAGCGGCATCATCGCCCATGTCACCAGCTCGCAACCCGCCACCGGCAAGGCCTATGAACATTTCACCGTCCAGGGACCGATGGCGTTGCTGCCGTACCTGGATGGCTACGAACTGGTCCTGACCGCCTCGCATGAAATGGCGCAGGAGATGCTGGCATGGGACGACGCGACTTTCCTGCGGAACCTGCAGGGACACTTCGGCGACCGCGTCGGCACCTTCACCGGCATCGGCAAGCGCAGCTGCTACCCGTTGCGTCTGCGGCGTGCGCCCGACATCACGTTCCCGCATACCGTGCTCATCGGCAATGCCGCACAGACCCTGCATCCGGTGGCCGGACAGGGTTTCAACATGGGCATCCGCGATGCCTGGGAACTGGCCCAGGCGATCCTCGACAGCGCACCTGACAACATCGGTTCGGCAGCGATGTGTGCGGCATACCGCAAGTCGCGCCGCATCGACCGCAATGCCGGCATTCGCTTCACCGACGGACTGGTGCGCCTTTTCTCGAACGACCTGCCGTTGCTCGGTCATTTGCGCTCTGCCGCGCTCACATTGCTTGACTGCATCCCGCCGGCGAAGAAGTTCGTGGCGAAGCGCATGATGTTCGGTGCGAACGGCTGATGACCCCGATCCAGAAGAACGCTGCGATCCTGTTTGCCGACATCAGCGGCAGTACCGCGCTGTATGACAAATTGGGCAACAAACTTGCGCTGCAACTGGTCACGCGCACGCTCGAGATACTCACCATGGAAGTGACGGCCCGCCAGGGTACGCTGATCAAGACCATAGGCGATGCGATCCTGTGCACTTTCCCCAATGCGGCAGATGCCGTGAATGCGGCATGTGCCATGCATTCGACGATCGAAGGACAGAGTCCCGGCGGTGAACTGCCCATCCATGTCCGGATCGGGTTGCATTACGGCGACATCATCTACGAGGGCGGCGATACATATGGGGACGCCGTGAATATCGCAGCTCGTGTCACGGCCCTGACCCGTGCCCGGCAGATCATGACCACGCGCGCCGTGGTGGACCGGCTTCCCGAAAAGATGCAAAAGCATGCGCGCTCGGTGATGCGTACCGGATTTCGCGGCAAGGAAGAGACTTTCGATGTGTACCAGATCGTCTGGGATCCGGAAGATACGATGAACACCCGCGTCGGCATGTCGGCATACCGCAAACCGGCCGAACCCAGGCATGAACTGATGCTGCAATACCACCAGAAACTCATTACCCTGAACGAGGACACGAAACAGGCTGTGCTGGGTCGTGGCCAGGGTTGCGACCTGATGATCAGGAATATCCTCGCTTCACGCCAGCATGCCACCATCGAATACAACTTCGGCAAGTTCCTGCTCATGGACCACAGCGTGAACGGCACCTATATCCGCTTCGGCGACGATCAAATCATCCAGCTCAATCATCAGCAGATCTTTTTGCACGGTGCGGGAACGATCAGTCTGGGACAATCCTTCTCGGAATCCCCGACAGACGTGATCGAATATATCCTGCAGTGATATCCCAAGATGGCCGGGGTTGGTGCTGCGCCCTTCCTCCGCTAGAATGCGTCCCCCGTCTTTACGGCGACGGGTATAAAAATTAGTCGCAATTACACGCTGGAAAAATCAATGAGTTTTATTTCTGCTATACGCTCGGTTTTCGGCATGAGTGAGGAAGTCCGTGAGGAAGTTCGCCGCGAGATCAATTTTTTTGAGGCCGTCGAAGCGCATGTGGCGTGGAAGCAACGTCTGGTGAGCTACCTGCAAGGGGCATCGCAGGAAAAGTTGGAGCCGCATGTTATTTGCGCCGACAACCGCTGCACCTTGGGAAAATGGATACACGGGTCGGGCAAGGCGCGCTTCAGCGAGATACCGCTGTTCCGGCAATTGACCGACGAGCACGCAAAATTCCACTACCACGCCGCGCAAGTCGTTGAAGCGCACCAAGCCGCAAACCCCGCACTGGCGGAAAAACTGCTTAGCGAGGATTTCGCCAGACAGTCCAAGAAAACCGTCGACTGCCTGACCAGGTTGCATGCGCAAGTATCAGGCAAAGAATAAGGCAGTATCCGTTTGGCCGAACAGCCCATGCGGAATTTACTGCAGCCGCTTCAGCAGCTTCTCGTGTATCCCGCCAAAGCCGCCGTTGCTCATCACCAGGATCTGGTCGCCTGACTTTGCTGCGGCCACGATAGATTCGATCAGGTCGTTCAGTTCGTCCTTCACTACCGCCTTGTCGCCCAGCGGCGCCAGCGCGCCGCGCGCATCCCAGCCCAGATTCCCGGCATAGCAGAAGGTCAGATCGGCATCTTTCAGGCTGCCGGGCAATGCGTCCTTCATGACCCCCAGCTTCATGGTGTTGGAACGCGGTTCCAGCACGGCGAGGATGCGCGCCCTGCCTACTTTTCTGCGTAAGCCGGCAACTGTCGTGTCGATGGCCGTCGGGTGGTGGGCGAAGTCGTCGTATACGGTGATGCCGTTGACCGTGCCGCGCACTTCCATGCGGCGCTTCACGTTCTTGAATTCCGATAATGCCGCCAAACCTTGTGCGACGGGCACGCCGGCGTGGCGGGCGGCAGCCAGCGCGGCCAGCGCGTTCAAGCGGTTGTGCTCGCCCAGCAAATCCCACTGCAGCTTGCCCTGTATCTTGCCGTTGAGCGATACCTGCTCGTTGGCGTCTATGTTCCATCCGTCATCCGAGCCGAACTTCTCCACCGGCGTCCAGCAGCCGCGCTGGATCACGCGCGCTAAAGAATCCTCGCGTCCGTTGCACACTACCAGCCCGTTGCCCGGCACCGTGCGCACCAGATGGTGGAACTGCGTTTCGATGGCCACCAGGTCGGGGAAGATGTCGGCATGGTCGAATTCGAGGTTGTTGAGGATCGCAGTGCGCGGATGGTAGTGCACGAACTTCGAGCGTTTGTCGAAGAAGGCGGTGTCGTATTCATCCGCCTCGATGACGAAGAATCCACCATGACCCCCTCGCCCACTGGGAGAGGGTTGGGGTGAGGGCAAGCGTGCCGAGATGCCGAAGTTCTGCGGCACGCCGCCGATCAGGAAGCCGGGGTTCAGCCCTGCATACTCCAGTATCCACGCCAGCATGGAAGTGGTGGTGGTCTTGCCGTGCGTGCCCGCCACACCCAGCACCCATTTGTCGCGCAACAGCGTATCCGCCAGCCATTGCGGGCCGGAGGCATAGGGCAGGTTGCGGTTGAGGATCTCCTCCATCAACGGGTTGCCGCGCGACACCACGTTGCCGATGACGAACACGTCCGGCTTGAGGTCGAGCTGTTCCGTGCCCCAGCCCTCGATCAGTTCGATGCCCTGCGCTTCCAGTTGCGTGCTCATCGGCGGGTAGACATTGGCATCGCAGCCGGTGACGCGGTAGCCCGATTGCTTGGCGATGGCGGCGATGCCGCCCATGAAGGTGCCGCAGATTCCCAAGATGTGGATGTGTTCTGGTTTGCTCATCGTCAATTCCAATAAGCCCTCTCCCCTTACCCTCTCCCGCGCGCGGGAGAGGGTAAGGGGAGAGGGAAGGTTCAAGTCCTGAAAATAAAATACACCGCGCCCATCAGGCACAGCCCTGCATACAGGTAATCCACCTTCAACGGCTGGTTCATGTAGATCACTGCGAACGGCACAAAGATCGTCAGCGTGATCACTTCCTGCAATATCTTCAACTGGCCGAGGCTGAGCTGGGTGTAGCCGATGCGGTTCGCTGGAACCTGGATCAGGTACTCGAACAGCGCGATGCCCCAGCTCACCAACGCCGCCACATACCATGGCGACGAGGCGAAATTCTTCAGGTGGCCGTACCAAGCGAAGGTCATGAACAGATTGGATACCGCGAGCATCAGCGCGGTGACCAGCAGCGGGTTGGAGATCAGGTTCATATCCTAGTGCGAGGAAGATTTCTTCTTGCTTACCTTTGCCAAACGCAAGAAATTCGCCAACTCTTCCACCCAACGCAGCCGTTGTTCCGGCGTGAGTGCCTTGAACGCGCGCAGCCGTTCGTCGCTCACATGGTAAGTGCGGTCGCCAGGGTTGAATGGCTGCTTCATGCGGACTTGATCCTTTGCAGATGCTCAACATCGGAAATATCTATCGGGCGTCCGACAGCACTTTTCAGCGCGATCAGGTCGTCGATTGAAGCAACCTTGATCACCGTCCCGGCAACATCGAACTCTACTGCACGCACCGTCATGCCTGCGAAATCGACTGGGGGAAACAACAGTACATCGATGGTCACTCCTGCCAGTTCCGGCGTGCGCAACGCGAAAGCTTCAAGGTGACGTTGCGCCTGCCAATCGCGCAGCAATTCGATATTGCTCAACGATTCCAGCGGAACTGGAAGCACCGGGGTGAGCTTCAATTCTTTTGCTGTCTCGATCAACGCCGCCAGATTGGCTGGATTCATCGCCACCGTGATGTCCACATCCATGGTGGCACGCTCCACGCCGTGCAGAGAAACCGCCAACCCGCCTATCAGCAGGTAATTCACTTTATGGCGATCCAGCGCAGCGAAGAGTTCGAGGTAAAACATAGCGGCGAATGGTAAAGGGATTTGGCCTATTGCACCAGCTACATGGCGTGCCCGACCTTTTGCACGCTTATCCCCCAGGAGATGCCGATGGCGTGAACTGTCTTTTCGATCTCCCCGGCCAGGGTCTGCCCGTTACCGGGATCGCTCGGGTGCAACGGCTGATCGACAGGCCTGGTTTCAAAGTGCAGTACGCCATCGCGCATGCCGATCTCCAGCAGGTAAGAAGGCTGCTTGCGTGTGGCGACATGCTTGTCGCGAACTTCGAAACATAACGACAAGTCATCGTGGCCGGCCTCATGCGGCGAAACCTGTTTGGCGATGGCTTCGATGAACGGCTGGGCAAGATTAAGGCCCGGCGCCAGCACCATGCGATATTGGCCCTTGCGCTCGATCACCAGCATCTTCTCGGATGGCAACAGCTTGCCTTTGCCGAAGATGATCAGGATGGCGATCAGCAAGATCCAGATCATCGCCTCGGTGGAGGCGAAGACGACCGGCAAGATGAATTCCATTATCCTGTGCATCATGCTGCTCCGGGCGCGGTCGACGGATCCTTAGTGGACGCCCAGCAACTCGACATCGAACACCAGCGCTGCATTCGGCGGGATCACACCGCCCGCGCCGCGTGCGCCGTAGCCGAGCTGCGGCGGGATGATCAGTGTGCGTTGCCCGCCCACCTTCATGCCCTCCACGCCCTGGTCCCAGCCTTTGATGACCTGACCTGCGCCGAGTGAAAATTCAAAAGGTTCGTTGCGGTCGCGTGAGCTGTCGAACTTCTTGCCTTTATGGTCAGGTGCAGCCTCGTCGTATAGCCAGCCGGTGTACTGCACAGTCACATTGTGGCCGGCAGTGGCCGGAGCACCATTGCCGGTCTTGACGTCGATGACGGTCATTTTCACGTTGCTCTGCTCCGTGGCTGGTGACGGTTGCGATGCCTGCTCGGAGCAGGCCGAGATGCCGAAAGCGGCCGACAACAACAGGGCGTACGATAATCTGGAAATCGGGTTCATATATGCCTCAAAGAAAATGGATCTGGCGGGAGCAGTTCTACTGCACGCCCAGCAGTTCAACCTCGAATACCAGCGTCGCATTCGGCGGGATCACGCCGCCCGCACCCTGCCTGCCGTAGCCCATTTCCGGCGGGATCACCAGCGTGCGCTGACCGCCCACCTTCATGCCCTGCACGCCTTCGTCCCAGCCCGTGATGACGTGGCCCATGCCGAGCGGGAAGTCGAACGGCTCGTCGCGGTCGCGCGAGCTGTCGAACTTGGTGCCCTTGTTCTCCGGCGCATTCTTGTCGAACAGCCAGCCAGTGTAATGCACCGTCACATGCTGCCCGGCCTGCGCCTCTGCGCCTTCGCCGACCCTGGTGTCCACCATGTCGGTCTTGATCACCTTGAGCAGCTTTACGTCAAACACCAGCGTCGCATTCGGCGGAATCACGCCGCCCGCGCCGCGCGGGCCGTAGCCCATCTCCGGCGGGATCACCAGCGTGCGCTCGCCGCCCTCCTTCATGCCCTGCACGCCCTGGTCCCAGCCCTTGATGACGCGTCCGCCGCCGAGAGGGAAGTCGAACGGCTCGTTGCGGTCGAGCGAGCTGTCGAACTTCTTGCCCTTGTTGTCGGGCGCGTTCGCGTCGAAGAGCCAGCCGGTGTAATGCACGATGACGGTCTGTCCGGCTTGCGCTTCAGAGCCTTCGCCCAGTTTGGTGTCGGTTTTGATGAGGGTGGTCACTTTGTTTTCCTTTTAACGGGTCGAGTTTGTTTCTTGGCGGGTTTTGAAACACTTGCTTTTTTCTTGTTAGAGGCTTTTCCAAATTTTTCCATTTTGGAATTTAAAAGGTCATTGGGAAATACACGAACCAGCAGTGCCTCAAGATCATCAATCATTCCATCTGCAACTTCATAGGCGCTAAAGTATGCCGCCAAATCATGCAATTTCAGATTCTTGTCGTGAGGTTGCTTGTTCTTTTCGACAGCGGGATTGAAAGTCGTGTCATTCACAGGGTGTCGCACAAGAGTAATAACTTGGGCGCTACGAGTTCGATTAAATGCGTTATGCAACTCTTTCCAGAGGTTTTGTTTTTTTGTTTGTCCTGCATATAACGCCTTGCCTCGTGTGTCATAGAAAATGTAAAGGCCTTTTGAATTTTCAAGGACCTTTTTTAAGCCATTTTCGTGTTGCCTCGCTTCTTTTCCTGTTTCAAAGATCTCCATCTTGCCTGCATTCCCAACCTCCACTGTGCTAATGGGAAAAAACTCAACAATGGGCTTAATAGCCAAATGGTGAGCCTCTTTTTTTGAAGCCGCTTTTGCCTTAACTATTGCGTTAGTAATTTGCAGCGGAGAAAGCGTTTTCTGACTCCTCCACGCCACAAGGGCAGGTTGGGTCATACCCAAATATGCAGCCAGTTTTTGGTCTGTTGAAATACCAACCTTGTTTTTTATTGCATCAAGTAATTCGGATGCCTTCATGAGTACTCCGTTTTTATCCAGAACCTAGTAGCTCAGTACCGGCGCCAGCCACTTCTCCGCCTCTTCCACCGTCCAGCTCTTGCGCTTGGCATAATCCGCAACCTGATCCTTGTCCACCTTGCCGGTGGCAAAATACTGCGCCTGCGGGTGCGAGAAATAGAAGCCGCTCACGGCTGCGGTGGGCAGCATCGCAAAGCTCTCGGTGATGGTGATGCCGGCGTTCTGCGGCGCCTGCAGCAATTCGAACAAGGGGCCTTTCTCGGTGTGCTCGGGGCACGCGGGATAGCCGGGTGCGGGGCGGATGCCGCGGTATTTCTCGGCGATGATGTCTTCGTTGCCCAGTTGTTCGTCCGCGGCATAGCCCCAGAATTCGCGGCGCACGCGCAGGTGCAGGTGCTCTGCAAACGCCTCTGCAAGGCGATCTGCGAGGGATTTCAGCATGATCGCATTATAGTCGTCGTTCTGCTTCTCGAACTCGGCCACGCGCGCATCGATGCCGATGCCGGTGGTGACGGCGAAGGCGCCGATATAATCCTTGACCTTGCTCTCTTTCGGCGCGATGTAATCGGCCAGACAGTAATTCGGGATGTCGTCCGGCTTCTTCGTCTGCTGGCGCAGGTTGTGCCAGGTCATCGCGATCTTGTTGCGCTTGTCGTCGGTGTAGATTTCGATGTCGTCGCTGTTCACGGTGTTGGCTGGGAACAGGCCGAACACGGCATTCGCGGTGAGCCATTTTTCCTTGACGATCTTCTTCAGCATTGCCTGAGCGTCGGCGAACAGTTTGCGCGCTTCGCTACCCACCACTTCGTCCTGCAGGATCTTGGGGTAGCGCCCTGCCAGTTCCCAAGCCTGGAAGAACGGAGTCCAATCGATGAAGTCGACGAGGATGTCGAGCGGGTAATTTTCGAGCTTCTGCACGCCAAGCAATTTGGGCTTGGGCGGCGTGTACTTCTTCCAGTCGGTCTTCACGCCATGCGCGCGTGCCTCGGCCAGCGTGACATAACTGGCCTTGCCCTTCTTGCCTTCGTGCTGCTCGCGCGCCGCAGCATAGTCGGCCTTGATCTCCGCCACATAGTCGTCGCGTAGCGTACTGCTCAGCAGGTTGCTGCACACGCCGACGGCGCGCGAGGCGTCGTTGACGTACACCGTGGTGCCGCTCGGGTAGTTGGGTTCGATCTTCACCGCGGTATGCACGCGCGAGGTGGTCGCACCGCCGATCAGCAGCGGAATCCTGAAGCCCTGGCGTTCCATCTCCTTCGCCACATGCGCCATCTCTTCCAGCGAGGGCGTGATCAAGCCGGAGAGGCCGATCACGTCGGCGTTGTGTTCGCGCGCAGTGTCGAGGATCTGCTGGCACGGCACCATCACGCCCATGTTCACCACCTCGAAGTTGTTGCACTGCAGCACCACGGTGACGATGTTCTTGCCAATGTCGTGCACGTCGCCCTTCACCGTCGCCATCACGATTTTGCCCTTGGTGCTGGTGTCGCCCGAGCGCAGCTTCTCTGCCTCAATGAATGGGATCAGGTGCGCCACGGCCTGCTTCATCACGCGCGCCGATTTCACCACTTGCGGCAGGAACATCTTGCCCGCGCCGAACAGGTCGCCGACCACGTTCATGCCGGTCATCAGCGGGCCTTCGATGACCTCGACCGGGAACCTGGCCTGCAGGCGCGCTTCTTCGGTGTCTTCGACGATAAAGGTGGTGATGCCGCGCACCAGCGCATGGGTCAGGCGTTCCTGCACCGTGCCTTTGCGCCATTCCAGGTCTTCTACCTGTTCCTTGCTGCCGCCCTTGACGGAATCAGCCAGCTTGACCAGCTTCTCGCCCGCGTCGGGATGGCGGTTGAGTACCACGTTTTCCACCGCATCGCGCAGTTCTCTCGGGATCTCCTCGTACACACCGAGCTGACCGGCGTTGACGATGCCCATGTTCATGCCGGCCTTGATGGCGTGGTACAGGAACACGGTGTGGATGGCCTCGCGCACGGGGTCGTTGCCGCGGAAGCTGAACGACACGTTGGATACGCCGCCTGAGATCTTGGCGAACGGCAGGTTCTTTCTGATCCAGGCAGTCGCCTCGATGAAGTCCACCGCGTAGTTGTTGTGTTCCTCTATGCCCGTCGCCACCGCGAAGATGTTCGGGTCGAAGATGATGTCCTCGGGCGGGAAGCCGACTTTGTCCACCAGGATATCGTAGCTGCGTTTGCAGATCTCGGTCTTGCGTTTATAGGTGTCGGCCTGGCCCTGCTCGTCGAAGGCCATCACCACCGCAGCCGCGCCGTAGCGGCGCACCAGCGTGGCGTGCCTGATGAAGTTCTCCTCGCCCTCTTTCAGCGAGATGGAGTTGACGATGGACTTGCCCTGCACGCACTTCAGCCCCGCTTCGATGATGCTCCATTTGGAGGAGTCGATCATCAGCGGCACTTTGGAGATGTCCGGCTCGGAAGCGATCAGGTTGAGGAATTTCACCATGGTGGCTTCACCGTCCAGCATGGCTTCGTCCATGTTGATGTCGATCACCTGCGCGCCGGTTTCCACCTGCTGCTTGGCGACTTCCAGTGCTTCGTCGTAGTTACCCTCGAGGATCAGGCGTTTGAACTTGGCCGAGCCGGTGACGTTGGCGCGCTCGCCGACGTTGACGAACAGCGAGTCGTCGCCGATGTTGAATGGCTCCAGCCCGGACAGGCGGCATTTGTGTTCGATGTCCGGCAGTTTGCGCGGCGGCACATCCCGCAGCGCCTCGGCGATGGCCTTGATGTGCGCGGGCGAGGTGCCGCAGCAGCCGCCCGCGATATTGAGAAAACCGCTGGTGGCGAATTCCTTTACCAGCCTGGCGGTCGTCTCCGGCACTTCGTCGTAGCCGGTCTCGGACAACGGATTGGGCAGGCCGGCATTGGGATGGGCGCTCACATAGCAGCCGGCCACACGCGCCAGTTCTTCCACATAGGGGCGCATCAGTTCGGCGCCCAGCGCACAGTTGAGGCCGATGGAAAGGGGCCTGGCATGCGCGAGCGAGTTGTAGAACGCTTCGGTGGTCTGGCCCGACAGCGTGCGCCCCGAAGCATCGGTGATCGTGCCGGAGATCAAGATGGGAACCCGCACGCCGTGCTGTTCGAAATGGCGTTCGATGGCGAACAGCGCTGCCTTGGCGTTCAGCGTGTCGAAGATGGTCTCGACCATCAGCATGTCCGCGCCGCCGTCGAGCAAGCCGCGCACGGCCTCGGCGTAGCTTTCCACCAGCTGGTCGAACGTGATGTTGCGCGCACCGGGATCGTTCACGTCCGGCGAGATGGAGGCGGTTTTCCCGGTTGGCCCCAGCACGCCGGCGACGAAGCGCGGTTTGTCCGCAGTGGAGAATTCGTCGCACAGTCCGCGCGCCAGCTTTGCACCGGCGACGTTCAGTTCGTACGCCAGCCGTTCAAGCTCGTAGTCCTCCATCGACACCGAGGTGGAATTGAAGGTGCAGGTCTCGAGGATGTCCGCCCCGGCTTCCAGATACTCACGATGGATACCGCCGATGATGTGCGGCTGGGTAAGCAGCAACAGGTCGTTGCAGCCCTTCAGGTCCACCGGGTGGTCGGCGAAGGTCCTGCGTTCGCCCTGGTAGTTGCCGAACAGCTCGGTGCCGCGATAGTGCGCCTCGGTCAGCTTGTAGCGCTGGATCATGGTGCCCATAGCCCCGTCCAGGATCAGGATGCGTCGTTGCAGGAGCTGTTCAATGGGGTGTGTTGCTTGGCTCATGGTGCGTAAGTCGATAAAAGGTCGCGGATTTTAGCATGTCGGCAATCCCCGCTTGATGCAGCCCGAATTAATCAATACTATTCGTGCGGTTATTGTATGTCCCGGAAATCAGCCGCATGAAGCAATGTACGACATGCAATCAGGTCAGGAGGATCAATGGCTAAGTTCATATGGACGTCGCAGCTCAATGTCGGTATCGAAGTGATCGATCAGCAACACCGCAGGATCGTGGAATACATCAATCAGTTGGACGATGCCCGCTCCAACGGTCATTCGAGGGAAGAGATCGGCTACTTGATCAACGATCTGGTGGATTACACGATCTCGCATTTCGGCTTCGAGGAAAGTTTGCAGGAAGAGGCGAACTATCCTTTTGCCAAGTCGCATAAGAAGGTACACGACCTGTTCACTCAGCGCGTGTCCGATTTTCAGGCCAGATACGACAAAGGCGAAGATGTTTCCAAAGGACTGAATAGCCTGCTGGTCACCTGGTTGTTCAATCACATCAAGCGCGACGATGCCGATTATGTCGAGGCGGTGAAGGCATACCTGCAGCACCAGAAGGATTTTGTAGAAAACAAAAAAGGGTTGTTCGCACGCCTGTTCGGTTGACGAGCAGAATGCTTAAAAACTCATGCGCCTGAATTGCACCGCCTCGGCGATGTGCCCGATCTGGATGCTTTCGCTGCCTGCCAGGTCGGCGATCGTACGTGCCACCTTGAGCACCCGATGATAGGCGCGTGCTGAAAGGTTCAAACGGGCGATGGACTGGCGCAGCAACGCCTCGCCTTGTGCATCTGGTGCACACCACGTCTCGATCTCGGTGACGGAGAGTTGCGCGTTGGGCTTCCCTTGCCGTGCAAGTTGCCGCTGGCGTGCCGTTTCCGCCCTTGCCTGTATCGCCATACTGTTTTCGCCATCGGCCTGTCTGAGTAGATCTTCCTGCGGCACGGCAGGCACTTCGATCTGGATATCGATGCGGTCCAGCAGCGGCCCGGATATCTTGCCGCGATAGCGCGACACCTGATCCGGCGTGCAACGGCACTTGCCGTTGTAGTGGCCAAGATAACCGCACGGGCACGGGTTCATGGCTGCGACGAGCTGGAACTGTGCCTTGAAATCGGCACGGCGTGCTGCGCGCGAGATGGTGATGCGTCCGCTTTCCAATGGTTCGCGCAATACTTCCAGCACGCCGCGGTCGAACTCCGGCAACTCGTCCAGGAACAGCACGCCGTGCATGGCGACGGAGATCTCGCCCGGGCGCGGATTGCTGCCGCCCCCGACTAATGCTACAGCGGAGGCCGTATGGTGCGGCGCGCGGTAAGGCCGCCGCTTCCAGTTCTCCACTTCGAACATGCCGCCCAGCGATTGCATGGCCGCGCTCTCCAGTGCTTCCTGTTGCGTCATCTGCGGCAGGATGCCGGGGAAACGCGCTGCCAGCATGCTCTTGCCCGTGCCGGGCGGGCCGGACATCAACACGCTATGTCCGCCTGCGGCGGCGATCTCCAGCGCGCGTTTGCACTGCGCTTGGCCTTTCACCTCGCGCATGTCCGGATAATGCGGAAGGACGGCTTGCGTATCGGGGATATATCGTTCCAGCGCCTCGCGCCCGGCCAGATGCGCGGCGACTTGCAGCAGCGATTGCGCGGGATAGACTGCGGCATCTTCCACCAGCGCGGCTTCCGCTGCGTTCACGGCAGGCAGGATGAAAGCGCGGCCCGAGTCCGAGGCGCGGTAGGTCATCGCCAGCGCACCGCGTATCGCGCGCAACTCGCCGGTCAGCGCCAGTTCGCCGGCATATTCGTACTCGGCCAGCTTGTCGGAAGGTATCTGCCCCGATGCAGCGAGTATGCCCAGCGCGATGGGCAGGTCGAAACGTCCGCTCTCTTTCGGCAGGTCGGCCGGGGCGAGATTGACGGTGATGCGGCGGCTGGGGAATTCGAACTGGCAGTTTTGCAAAGCGGCGCGCACGCGGTCTTTGCTCTCTTTCACCTCGGCTTCGGGCAGGCCGACGATGGTGAAGTTGGGCAGGCCGTTGGCGAGATGAACCTCGACGGTGACCAGCGCGGCATCCATGCCCGCAAGGCCGCGACTGTAGAGTACAGCCAGCCCCATGGCGGGTTATTTTGTCGTTTCCAGGGCGGCGATGCGTGCTTCCAGTTTCTCCAGGCGCTGTGCCAGTACGTCGTATTCTTCGCGCGTGACCAGATCGAGCCTGGAGAAGCCTTGCGCCAGCAAGGCGCGGGCATTCTTTTCGAAATCCCTGGCCGGGCTGTTGGCAACGGCCTCGTTCAATTTGGACGACATCTCTTCAAAGAATTTGGTGTTCAGCATGATGAATGACCCTGTGATGGATAGGGCGCTAGTGTAGCAAATTACGGGTGCACCGCCCGGGTGCGCCGCACCGTTTTTGTGCATGAACTTGGTGCGCCTGAGCTTCCTGAATAATTGCCATCATGGCGCAAACCGAGTATCGGCGCGGTTTTCGGTAATTGGCACAGTTTCTGCTGTAACAAATGCGTGGATACTGTCATCCCACTTAATCACTTAACGAAAGGAAACACCATGCTTAAGAAAAAACTGCTTGTCGCTGCTCTGGCCTCTTCTTTCGCGTTGCCGGTATTGGCAGCGGATGCTCCGTACACTGTCGCCAGCAACATCGGCATCGTAACTGACTATATCTTCCGCGGCATCACGCAAAACGTGGCCAAGCCTGCAGTGCAAGGCGGGATCGATCTTACGCTGAGCAATGGATTCTATGCAGGTGTATGGGGTTCCAACGTGGGCTGGATCACCGGTAGCGGTGCTACAGGCAATGCCAGCCTGGAAATGGATACCTACGGCGGATACAGAGGCGCGTTCGCAACTGACTATTCCTACGATGTGGGCCTGATCCGTTACAACTACCTGGGCGACTACACACCACCTGCAGGTTATGCAAAAGCCGATACCGCTGAGGCATATGGTTCCATCGGCTACAAATGGATCTCGGCCAAGTATTCCTACGCTTTGGGCGATTTCCTGACCGTTCCCAATGCAAAAGGCACCAGCTACATCGAAGTGAACGCGAACTACGCGGTTGGCGACAGCGGCTTCACCTTGCTGGCTCATTATGGCAAGCAAAAGTACAAAGGTTCTTCTGCTGACGCACTGGTCGCTGCTGGATTTGATCCTTCCTACTCCGATTACAAAGTGGGCGTGACCAAGGATTTCAGCGGATATGTATTGGGTGTGGCTTACACCAACACCAACGCCAAGTCCGGCGGCTACTACACCTACACCAGCGGAAATGGCGTGACGAAGGACTGGGGCAAGAGCGCTGTTGCAGTGTCATTGACTCACTCGTTCTAAATAAACAATGAGAGGCGGAATCTCGCCTCTCAATCCCAAGGAGAAGTGAATATGAAAATCGTCACTGCAATCATCAAGCCGTTCAAGCTCGACGAAGTGCGTGAAGCACTGTCCGCCATCGGCGTGCAGGGCATCACCGTCACCGAGGTCAAGGGCTTCGGGCGGCAAAAGGGCCATACCGAGCTGTATCGCGGTGCGGAATATGTCGTGGACTTTTTGCCCAAGATCAAGCTGGAAGCAGCGATCAAGGCCGATCAGCTGGACAGCGTGATCGAGGCCATCGAGAAGTCTGCACAGACCGGCAAGATCGGCGACGGCAAGATCTTCGTGCAGGACCTGGAACAAGTGATCCGCATCCGTACCGGCGAGACCGGTCCGGAAGCACTATAAGGAGCGATGAGATGAAAAAACTATTTGCGCTTTTCGCCTTGCTGGCCATGCTGTGCGGCCTGACAGGCGCGGCCTATGCTGACGAGGCTGCTCCGGCATCCGCGGCCGCTACAACAGCAGCTCCAGCAGCTGCCCCTGCTGCCGATGCCCCTGCCGCTGCGCCGAAATGCGGCGACAAAGGCTTCGATTGCAACAAAGGCGACGTCGCGTGGATGATGACTTCCACCGCATTCGTGCTGCTGATGACAGTTCCCGGCTTGGCATTGTTCTACGCCGGTATGGTGCGCAGGAAGAACTCGCTGTCGACAGTCATGCAAAGCTTCGCGATCTTCTGCGTCGTTGCGGTGCTCTGGGTGATTTACGGTTACAGCGGCGCATTTACTGCCGGACACGAGGGCAGTGCGCTGGCACCGTTCATCGGCTCGCTCGACAAGCTGTTCATGTCTGGTGACGATCCGACGACTGCCGTTGCAGCCACATTCAGCAAGGGACAGTACATACCTGACTTTGTATTTTGCATGTTCCAGCTGACCTTTGCTGCCATCACTGTTGCACTGATCACTGGCGGATTCGCAGAACGCTTCAAGTTCTCGTCGATGATCATCTTCTGCATCCTGTGGTTCACCTTCTCCTACCTGCCGATTGCTCACATGGTGTGGTACTGGGATGGTCCCGATGCGTATACTGACGCCAAGGCGGCCGAAGTCGCCACCAGCCATGCCGGCTTCCTGTTCCAGAAAGGTGCGATCGACTTCGCTGGCGGCACTGTGGTACACATCAATGCCGGTATCGCAGCGCTGGTTGCGGCTCTGATGCTTGGCCCACGCAAAGGCTACGGTAAGGTTCCAATGGCACCTCACAGCCTGATGATGACCGCAATCGGTACTGGCATGCTGTGGATGGGATGGTTCGGTTTCAACGCAGGTTCTGCGCTGGAAGCTAGCGGCTCGGCTGGTTTGGCGTTCTTCAATACCTTGTTCGGAACTGCTGTCGCGGGTGTCACCTGGACACTGGTCGAGTGGATCGTCAAAGGCAAGCCAAGCCTGCTGGGTATCTGTTCCGGTATCGTTGCTGGCCTGGTAGCCATCACTCCTGCAGCAGGTTTCGTAGGCGTGGGCGGTGCGATGATCATCTGTGCAGCCGCAGCTGTGATCTGCTTCTTCGCTGTAACGGTACTCAAGGCAAAACTGAAGTATGACGATGCACTTGATGCATTCGGCGTGCACTGCGTCGGCGGTATCATCGGTGCCCTCGGTACCGGCATCTTCGTGAATCCTGCTCTCGGCGGTACTGGCGTTTGGGACTATGTAGCCAACAAGGTCGGTGATTTCGACGCTACGGCACAGTTCGTTTCGCAAATGTGGGCTGTCGGTACTTCGCTGGTCTGGTCCGCTTTCGTTGCCTTCGTGATCCTGCTGATCCTGAAGCATACGATCGGTATCCGTGCAAGTGACGAAGCTCAGGAAGAGGGTCTGGATCTGGCCGATCATGGCGAGAATGCATACAACCTCTAAGCAACACTCAAGTTAAGCATATAAAAAGGGCATCTTCGGATGCCCTTTTCAATGGAACGATCAATACAAACAGGGAACCATCATGCCGGGCGAAATGGAAATAATGTTTTCTTTGGCGGGACGCATGCACGTGTTGTTGCGGCGAGAGATCAATCGCATCATCGATGTCGAGTGGATGTGCATCGATGCAGGATATGCAAAGGAGGTGATAAAACTGGCACGCAGTGCCGAAGCCGATGAATTGCACAAACTGGCTGACCGGATCGAGGCGGTGCATCCGCTATTGCCGCGCATCGAGTTTCCCGAGGAGCACGTGCCTGTGATGGTCGAATCGAAATATCTGAAAACCCTGCGCTAATTCTTCAGACAGGAATCGCTGAGCAGTTTTCCAAAAGTATCCATATGCAGGGGCTTGCTGAAATGGTAGCCCTGCATCTCATCGCAGCCGATGCCGAGCAGGAACGCCTTTTGGTAGGCTGTTTCCACTCCTTCGGCGATGACTTTCATGTTCAGGCTATGCCCTAGCGCAACGATCGCTTTGAGGATGGCGATATTGCTGGGTTCCGCTTCCAGGTTGCTGACGAACACCTGGTCAATCTTGAGACGATCGACAGGGAAGTCCTTGAGGTAGGCCATACTGGAATAGCCGGTACCGAAGTCATCGATCGCAAGACCTACTCCCAGGTTCTTCAACTCTTGCAGAGTCTTGATGAAGCTGCCCGTGTCATGCACCAGGCTGCTTTCGGTGATCTCAAGTTCCAGACAGGCCGGGTTCAGTCCGCTGTTCAGCAAGGCGGAACGGACCATGCTCACCAGATCCGATTGACGGAACTGGCGCGGCGATACGTTGACTGCGATCGGCAGTTCACGGCCATAAAGACGGTTCAACTTGACGGCCTGGCGGCAGGCTTCGTGCAGCACCCATAGCCCGATGTCTTCGATCAGCCCGGTCTCTTCCGCGATCGGGATGAAGCTCGCAGGAGAGATCATGCTTTCCCCCGCAGGTTGCCAGCGGATAAGAGCTTCCGCACCGCAGATAGCTCCACTGACAAGGGCGAGCTTGGGCTGATAATGCAGCAGGAACTCCTCGTTCTCCAGTGCCAGTCGCAGGCGATATTCCAGGTCCAGTCGTTCCATCAGGCGCTGATTCAGTTCGTCCGTATAGAACTGGAAATTGTTTCGACCGGATTGTTTCGATTTGTACATGGCTGAATCGGCGTACTTGAGCAGGGTCGTGGTATCCC
This sequence comes from Sideroxydans lithotrophicus ES-1, assembly GCF_000025705.1. Lineage (NCBI taxonomy): Bacteria > Pseudomonadati > Pseudomonadota > Betaproteobacteria > Nitrosomonadales > Gallionellaceae > Sideroxydans > Sideroxydans lithotrophicus. Next base: position 73,512 of record NC_013959.1, read on the forward strand.
GTGCATCGTCGGGATAGATGCTGATGCCGATGCTGCAGGAGACGACGAAATCCCTGTCCTCGATCGTGCATGGACCGGCTACGGACGAGAGTACCCGCTGCATGGATTCGGAAATATCTTCGATCTTGTGCAAGCCGGTCAGCAACAGCACAAACTCGTCGCCGCCCAGACGCACGACGGTATCGGATTCGCGTACGCAAGAAGCAAGGCGTGCTGCCATGATCTTCAACAACTCGTCACCGGCGTGGTGTCCCATGCTGTCGTTGATCAGCTTGAATTGATCCAGATCGACGAAAGCGACTGCCAGCTTGCTGGTGTAACGGTCTGCGATGCCGATGTATTGCTGCAGGCGGTCCGCCAGCAATGTCCGGTTGGGCAATCCGGTCAAGGCATCATGCGTGGCCTGGTATTCGATCTGCTGCTCGTAGTTCTTGCGCTCGGTGATATCTTCAACCGTGCCTTCGTAAAAAAGCAGTTTGCCATCGCGGTCTTTGACTTCGTGTGCGTTCTCCGAGATCCAGATGATCTCGCCGCCTTTGCGGTATACCTGAGCCTCGAAATTGCTTACCTGGCCATGCACGTTCATCAGCGTGATGAACTCCTGCCGCTTGTCCGGGTCGACATACAGCTGCTGCTGTATATCTGAGATGCTACACACCAGGTCAACTGCCGACTCATAGCCGTATATCCTGGCCAGTGCCGGATTGAAGTTGAGATAGTGTCCGTCCGGGGTAGTCTGGTAAATCCCTTCCAGGGCATTCTCGAATATCGAGCGGTAACGCTCCTCGGCATCGCGGGCGGCGACTTCGCTCAGCTTGCGCTGGGTGACGTCCTGCATGAAGCCTTCGATCGCCTCGACTTCGCCATTGTCGTCATACAGGGGACAGCCGCGTTCGGATACCCATCTGGTGCGGCCGTCTGCATGGATGATGCGGTACTCGACTGCAAAACGTTTGCCATTGGAGATCGCATCTCCGATCGCCTTGTTCACCGGTTCGCGGTCTTCCGGAATGGTGATCGCCTCCAGGCAGATCTCCGAGGACACGAATGCCTGGGCGTCGTATCCGGTCAATTGTTTGCAACCATCCCCAACGAACACCATCGTCCAGTCGGCATCGTAGAGACAGCAATACACCATGCCATCCAGATTGTTCAGCAGCGCCTTGAGCATACGCTCGCTGTTTTCGAGCTTGGCCTGCAGGCTGGGATTGATATACATGCGACTGGCGGCGATCTGCAAAAGCCCAGGTTGCCCGATCAAGGTGTGGAACCGCCGGCATATTGGCGTCCATGCATCTGGGAGACCTGGAACTGACCTGAAAGCTGCTGCAAGCGCAGCGAAGTCTGCCTTGCCCGGGCAACACTGAAATTGAGTTCGTCGAGTGCGCCACGCATCGACTCGGTGACTTTGGCTATGCCCTGCACATCCTTGCCATAACGGTGGGCGCTATCGGCGATGCCTTGTATCAGGCTGAACATGCGCTCCAGTATCTCCTGCATGCCGGTGTTATCGGATGCGGCGGCTTCGGCCAGACGCAAACCCTCCTCCATTCCGGCAGAACCGCTTTCCATTATCTGCACTGCCTCGCGCGCCTGATTCTGGACGGTACCGATCATCATTCTGATCTCCTGTGTGGCGGCAGCCGTACGTTCGGCAAGTTTGCGCACCTCGTCGGCAACGACCGAGAAGCCCCGGCCAGCCTCCCCGGCACGCGCTGCTTCGATCGCGGCATTCAGGGCCAGCAGATTGGTCTGGTCGGCGATGGCAGTGATCACCATGACGATCTTGCCGATCTCCTCGGTGCTGGCGCTGAGCCGCTTGATGGTTTGCGAGGACTGATCTATCGAACCGCGTATGCCTTGGGTTCGAAGTTGTACCAGCTTGAATTGCTGCTGCGAATTGTCTACGGCAAGCTGCATGGCAGCGCGTATCTCTGACGTAGTGTGCGTAGCAGTATCTATGTCGGCCATTTGCCGCTGCAGCGACAGCAGGATCTCCTGTATCGCAGCCAATACCTGGTGGACTGCCACGGTCGCTTCCTGATTGCGATCCATCATGTTTTGATGGTTCTCGTCGATCTCTCCGGTGGCGTGTATGACGCGGCTTACAGTGCCGTCGAGCGTGTCGATGAAACTGTTCACCCACTGCGACATGATCGCTGGCTCATCCACGGTTGCATGACTGCGTTCCATGCGTTGGGACAGGTTGCCGCCTCCTTCCGCCAGTACCCGGATCATGCGCGCCATGAGCCGCAGGCGCTCAGTCATCGGCTTGAGGCCGATCCGATAAAACAGCAGCGCACCCATTCCCGACAGAGCCAGGTTGAGCAATGCAGTCCAGGAAGCATCGAGCCGCAGCAGCTCGCTGGTGCCGAAGGTGATCAGCCAGGTCATGGACAGCAGCGCAAGGCTGGTGCGCATCATCAGAAAATTGACCGACCTGAAGCGGTTCGCCTCTTCAAGATCCGCTTCGCACATCATGCCCCAGGTATCGGGGGAGCCTGGCATCTGGAAAGTCACCCCCTTGCCTATGACCGGGATGTGGCGGTAATCGGAGTATCCTGGATAAGTCACGAAGAGGTTCTCGCCGTGCGCAATGGTCTCGCGCACGCCCGGATGCAGCCGCATCGTTGCGGGATCGTTGAATACCAGCTCGAGTTCGGTATGGCTCCTGATCTTTACGATGCCGAATTCCGTGTGTATGCCTTGCTTGAGGTTATCCCCGAGGCTGAATGTACTGTCCTCGAAGCGCGACCGGGAAAGTGCCGTTCCGGGCTGAATACCAGGGTCTGCAACCGATTTCACCATGAACAGGTAATTGTCCCCGGAGTCCACGAATATGTGGCCAGCCTCGCGCTGGATCAGATCGCCCAGCACATCGTTCGGCACGCGGCCGCACAGATAGCCGGCGACCTTGCCATCCAGATCGAGCGGCAGATAGAACATCACCGTCACGGCATCGTGGAATTTGGAACAGGAGGGCCCGACCGCCTGCGTCACCGGATCGATATAGGGGCCATATAGGAAGCGCTTATTTGGCGCGGTCTGCAATGCGGGCGGAATCTTGCCAGATGCACCCGAACGCGAGACAAGGCTGGAGGAGATCACTCGGCCATCTGTGCCCGCGATGAATATCTCCGAAAAGTCCGGCGCCCTCTCCAGCAGGCTTTGCATCAGGGCCGCGGTAGGGGCGGGCAATTCGCGACGCACTTCATCCGCCATTCCTTCAAGCAACGCCCATTGGTGATTCGCCCAGTTGATCAGGGTCTGGACGCGAGTGCTCGCGATGCTTTCAAAGGTCTGCTCCAGGATCGGGTAGCGGCGACGGTTGATGAAAGTCGCCCAGCGCATCGCAAATTTTCCCGTGGGCCCAAACCAGGGCAGCCAACGCTTCTCTTGCGGAGACAGATTCATCAATTCACTTTTCAACATGGGGTCAATTCCTGAATGGGGGACACGAATACAGGAGCAAGCTTTGGGCCACATCGGCTATCGCGGCGCACTGCGCATTGACAGGAGGGCGCAGTGATTTCTGCCCAAGAAGTGTGCACATCATCGCAATGGCGCACCAAAAACCATGCATATACTTCATCGCGCCGGGAGCGCGCGGTGTGAACAAGGTCGCACGGAACGATCGATGTGTCGAGGACATGGGAGGCGCGGCAAATGCCGGCCGGAAAAGAACAGGGCATCCGAAGATGCCCTGGTGTCAAATCAGAAAAACGCGATCAGCGGGAATAGGTCGTCGTCATCTTGGCCAGACCGATCCTGTTGCCCAGGATGTTGTACCCGATCAGTGCAGCACTGGCGTCTTCAGGCACGTTGATCTTTTCCACCTTCAGCGCATAGACGGTGAAGATGTAATGATGCGGTCTGTCGCCTGCCGGAGGACAGGCACCGCCGAAATTGCGCTCGCCGTAATCGTTGCGCCCCTGCTTTGCGCCGGCAGGCAATGAGGACTGGCTCATGATTCCGCCGGGCAAGCTGGTCGTGGTTGCAGGAATGTTGTACACGATCCAGTGCCACCAGCCGCTTCCGGTGGGTGCATTCGGATCGTAGACCGTGATGGCGAAACTGCGCGTGCCGGCCGGGGCGTCCTTCCATTCCAGCGCCGGTGAAAGATTGTCACCGGCGCAGCCGAATCCTTTGTATTCCTGCGCCTTGGTCATCGGATGGCCATTCTTCACGTCCGGATCAGGGCTGGTCAATTCGAACGCCGTTGCGTTGCCCGCAAGCAATGCGGCAACTGCAAACCACAGTACTCTTTTCATGTATCTCCTCCTTCTGTATGACGGTTAAAAATCCGGTTGAATCAGCGGAACACGATGGTCTTGTTGCCGCACACCAGCACGCGGTCTTCCACATGGTAGCGCAAGCCGCGTGACAATACGGTCTTCTCGATGTCGCGGCCGTAGCGCACCAGATCGTCCACCGTGTCGCCGTGGTCGATGCGCACCGTATCCTGTTCGATGATCGGCCCGGCATCCAGCTCTTCGGTTACATAGTGGCAGGTGGCACCGATGAGTTTGACGCCACGCAGATAGGCCTGGTGATACGGCTTGGCGCCGACGAAGGAAGGCAGGAAACTGTGATGGATGTTGATCACCCGTCCCGGGAAACGCCGACAAAGCGCAGGCGGCAGGATCTGCATGAAGCGGGCGAGCACCATGCAATCACCGCGATATTGCTCAAACCGGGCGGCGATCAGTTCGAAGGCGGCCGCCTTGTCCTGCATGTCGATATGGACAAACGGAATGCCGTGCCATTCGACGAAACTGCGCAGATCCTCGTGATTGGAGATCACACAGGGAATGTCCACTTGCAATTCCCCGCTGCGCCAGCGGTGCAGCAGGTCGTTCAGGCAATGATCCTGTTTGCTCACCAGTATGACCAGACGCTTCTTCTGTGCAGAATCGGCTAATTGCCAATCCATGCCGAACTCCTGCGCCAGCGGGGCAAAGCGATGGCGAAACTCGTTCGCATCGAACGGCAAGGAATCGGCCCGTATCTCCTGACGCATGAAGAAGCGGCTTGCTTCCTGCTCGGTGTGATAACTCGCCTCGACTATGAATCCGCCATGTTGTGCGATGAAGCCGCTCACTGCCGCGATGATGCCTGCGCGGTCGGGGCAGGAAATGGTCAGGGTGTAGCGATGAGTGCTGCTCATGCGGATGATCCTCAAATACAGTCAGCAGATTCTAACGGATAATGTCGCAAGACTTGTGACATGTGTTCTGCACCTGGGGAATTATTGTTGGACTGGGCAGTCGATAACATTCGGTAACCGGCTCATGCCACTGTCCGATCGTCCCGGCATGCCGATGACCATGAGATCCGCAAGACACCAACCAAAGGAAGAGGCCAATATGTTTACGCTCCCCACCATGTGGAACCTGATTATCTCCACAGCAGTATTTTTCATCGCCGCCTGGTATATCCATCGTTATCTGGATGAGAATGGGGTTCCCAAGGGTATGACCAGAGGCATACTGGTATTCACCCTTGCCTCGCTGGTGTCATGGGCCGCAGGAGAGGCGGTGGACTGGACTCAGGAAAAGATCGAAGGTCCGCAACAGACGGCCAAGACTACGGACGATCTGCAGCAGCTGATGAAAACCATCGGTCAGGTACAACAATGAAATGTTGTTGCAGGCATCGTTATAGACAGGATGTTTGAATGGTTGACGATGTGCCTGGCAAGCTGCAACCGTCATCATGTGGAGCCAAGCGTTGGTCGAAACCAGTCCTGATCGAAAACCTCACCACAGCCCTTCGGGCAGATGACGCAGGGCTCTTGCAGGACTGGCAGTTAGAGCAGGATGGTTTAATTCTTGCCAGTCAGCAGCACTGTCAATGCCAGAATAAAGAATGGCGAAAATACAAACATGAGTACCAATCCACTTTCCATAGTTCGACTCCCCTTTGGTTGTTGATGTTTTACTTGCGATGAAAGTAAAGTAATTTCATCGGGAATTATCTTACCTTGCGCAAAATTTTTTTGGAACCCAAAAAAGCTCTCAATCCCCAGTATCTGTAAGGTTTATGAGGGATTTTGCATCACGGATTTTTGACAATCGGAGATCCGATCCATGCAAGATAGGGTTGTGGATTTGACCCGGTGGAGTCGGAATGAGTGGATGGGCGATATTCAATCCAGGTGCGAACCACAGAATCGACCGATTCAGGCGCGCCTGTCAGCTTTTGCGATGGAGATTCCTGCCGGCCTTTGCAGGCGACTCTTGCAACTTGACTTGATCAAGGCGAACGAAAGTGAAACCCGCTTTGAGCAAATAGGCCAGTCCGACAGAAAGCCCTTTGGCCGAGTCGGATGCCGGTTTGTTCATGTGGGCGATGATGACGTCGCCAGCTTTTACCCGCGCAAGACGTTTTTCTATGGTGCGTTGTTTCGAAGTCGCACCATCATCGGCATTCACGGAAAAGCCGGCGATCTTGTAACCCAGCTTGTCTATCTCCGAAATTGCCTGGGCATCGTACTCGGCAGTGGCGCTCCTGTACCAATGCGGCGCGATCCCGGTTGCCTTTTCAACAGCCTTCCCGCCTTCGATGACTTCGCGTCGGAGATGGACGACATCGGGTTCGCCGGGAATTCCGTAGACGCTCTTGCCGGCACCGATAACCGCCGGGATATGTTTTTCTCCATGATTTTCGACGTCGAACAGATCCAGATGTGCCTTGATCACGGAAAGGCCGAGCGGATTCCTGTTCAGCCATTTTTTGGTGGCGAAGATCGTTGCCGGGATGCGGTTCTTGATCAGGAAATCGATCATGTTGCTGTCGAACTTGCCGGAACATGCGTCCAGAGTCAGGGCGATCTTTTTGCCGGGCTCCGCCTGCAGTGCCAGCTGATCATGGATCTCTACGGGGCGCAGCTCAACCCCTCCCGAATGAGGTGCAAAAGCGAGCGCCAAAATGGCTATGGGCAACAGTTTCATCATGAGTTGTGTATCCGCAGAAATCGTTCCTGAACCGATGCCTTGTTGAAGACAGACGACCTGAAGTGGCCGGCTTATTTCTTGCATCATCGGCGGGTTGGTCTCTGACCAGTATTTAGATAGTATGCCGGTTCGTTCGGATTCCGACCAGTAGACCAACTACATGACAGAAAGTTTGCATGAGAATAGCTATCCTGATTCTGGCCGCACTGGCTTCCCGCTATGCATTTGGCGCAGACATCGACACTCAGCCCATACCCGATCTGCCACTCAGCAATTCCCCATCGGGTCCTGCGATCGCCAAGGCCGAACCAGCTGGCAAGTGGCGTTTTTCCCTGGGCGGTGGGGCAAGCTATGCCCCAAGCTATGAAGGTGCAGCGAAAGACCGTCTGCGCTTCGTGCCGCTTCTGGAGGCCAGCTATAACGACGGTCATTTCTTTATCAGCGCGTTGCGGGGCGTCGGCTACAATTTTTCCGAAGAGAAAGACATGCAATACGGTGTGCGCCTGGCATTGAGCCATCGTCGCAAACAAAGCGCAGATCCGCACCTGAATGGCATGGGCGATATTGGATTTACGCCCGAAGCCGGTCTGTTCCTGAACCGGCGTTTCGCTCCCTGGTACGTTTCCAGCGGCATAACGACAGGCAATCATGGCTCCCATGCCGAACTGGGAGGTGGCATCGCCTTCCCATTGTCTGCCTCCGACCGGGTTCGTTTCGGCATCAACCTCAACTGGGGCGATGCCAGGTATAGCCAGACCTACTTCGGCGTGACCGCGGCCCAGGCAGCGGCTTCCAACAATGTGCTCACTGCCTACAACGCCAGTTCTGGCATCAAGGATTACGCCCTGACAGCCAACTGGCTGCATAACTACGACAAGGCATGGTTCAGCAATGCCGGCCTGTCATACAAATGGCTGTCCGGTTCAGCGCGACTGAGTCCGCTGACACAGCGCAGCGCTGCAGGCAGCATGAATTTCCTGGTGGGATACCGTTTTTGAGTGGGTCAAACATAGTGCTTTTGTTCCATTTGTGGAACAGCCTATCCCGGATTGCCACCTTTATCTTTTCAGGTGAGCTGCCTAACATGCAGACACTTTCTTTTCACCGAGTCACGAATTGAAAATTGGGGCAGCGCCACTCCGCTGCACACGAAGACAGTGCTCTGACGCCTGGAAGTAGCGTTGGAGACTGTGCCGCAACAGAGGAATAACCATGACTGAAAACAAAGCCCGCATTGCCCAGAAATCACCGTACGCCGTCGACGTCGAGGCCGGCAAGAGCTATTGGTATTGCACCTGCGGCAAGAGCGCCGGACAACCATTCTGCGATGGCAGCCACAAGGGGTCCGAGTTTGCGCCCAGGGAGTTCAAGGCAGAGAAATCTGAAACTGTCTATTTCTGCGGCTGCAAACACAGCGGCAACGGAATGACCTGCGACGGTAGCCACCAGAAGCTGTAATCGCAAATGGGGGCAGCGACTATCGCTGCCCCAGCAGCAGCAAGAAGATTCCTCAAGCACAGTAACCCGGGTGAAACGCGAATAGTATTCGCCCAGCTTTAGTGCATTCACGCACGAAACGGGTGCACCACAACACTGATGTCCTGTGCAAGCAAACCCCGCATCCAGCACACAACACTGATTCAATACATTGGCACGATTGCTGCTAAAATCTGACCGAGGGTGCCGGTCTGACAGATCGGCCACTTACAGATGAACTAGGGTTCCGGCAGTCGATCAATACAACTGCGTCTGGTCCAAGAGTTCTCGGTCTTGTTGCATTTAACAAGACTCCACGGAGGGATAAAAGCCCGGGAGGTTGTGCCAATTCGATTGGTACCCTTCCGGGCTATTTCATTTAAGGAGTCGCGTTATGTCGCCAGAAAATTCATTTGCCAGGTTTGCCGAGGCAAGCAATACCCAACATGTTATTTATCGTGTGCGAAACGGAAAAGGTGATCTGACCGGATTCGAAGATCGCCGCTGCACCCCACACGGACGTCCGGGATCCATCGGGCTGCAGGGACATTCGCAACTGAAAACAAGACAGTAAGGAAGAAGACAATGACCGAACCGATATCCAAACAGCACTTGTTGTGGGAAGAGACGATCCCCGGTGGGGCACACTGGTCCTTCCAGATGAAACGCGGTACCGCATTGCGCATCACGGACATAGCAGGCGGGGCCAACCTGGCAACGTTGCTCTACAACCAGGAAGAGAAGCTGGAACGCTACAACATGGCCGATACGCTGAAGGCGCAGCATACCGCGCACCTGAGCAAAGGTTTCGTCTGTTATTCCGACATGGGGCGCGTGCTGGCCTCGATCATCGACGACAGCTGCGGCTGGCACGACACGATCTGCGGCATGGGCAATGCGGCACTGGTGGAAAGGAAGTACGGCAATGCCGATTACCAGCAGTACCGCAACGACATGCACCGCAATGCGCGCGACAGCATGCTGATCGAATTGGGCAAGTGGGGATTGGGCAAGCGCGACATCGTTCCCAACATCAATTTCTTCAGCAAGGTGAATGCCGACGAAACCGGCGCGCTGCATTATCAGGCTGAACATTCCAGGGCAGGCGACTTCATCGAGCTGCGTTTCGAGATGAATGTGCTTGTTGTCGTATCGGCTAGCCAGCATCCGCTCGATCCCAATCCCGAATACGCCCCCAGGCCGGTATTGCTGCAGGCATGGCGCTGCGGTGCGCCAGACGAGAACGATTACTGCCGCAACTTCCGCCCGGAGAATGCGCGCGGCTTCTACAACACCGAACTGTTGTTCCGCTGAACGCAGGAGAGAACGATGAGCATCATTGAAAGCAATCTGCAATCCCAACAAGCGAGCTACGATCTCGTACTGCCTGCCGGCGAATCCTGGCTGCATGAGGTCAAGCGCGGTCAGGTGTTCCGCATCCTCGACCTGGAAGGCAATCAGGCCGTCGATACGCTGTTCTATAACGCGCACGATCCGGAAGAACGCTACAGCGCGGTGGACACGATCCGCGAGCAGAACAATCTGTACCTGACTGCCGGCACACGCCTGCTGTCGACCGAAGGCAACGTGCTGATGACCATCGTTGCCGATACCTGCGGCCGACATGACACGCTGGGGGGTGCCTGTGCGGCAGAGAGCAACTCGGTGCGCTATGCCATCGACAAGAAATTCATGCACAGCTGCCGCGACAGTTTCCTGCATGCGCTCGGTCATTGTGATTGCGGCATGGACAAACGCGACCTTACCGCCAATGTGAACTTTTTCATGAACGTGCCGGTGACGCCAGAGGGCGAGCTGACCTTCGCCGACGGCATCTCTGCGTCCGGCAAGTATGTGGAGATGCGCGCCGAGATGGATGTGATGGTGCTGATCTCGAACTGTCCCCAGCTGAACAACCCGTGCAACGCCTACAACCCGACGCCGGTGCAGCTGCTGATCTGGGATGCAGTCGCTTAATAGAACCGCGCATCCGGACGGCCGGATGCCTGACCAACACGCAGGACGACCTGCAACACAGGTGAAGAACCATGTTCGATAAAGTCTTGATAGCCAATCGCGGTGCGATCGCCTGCCGCATCATCCGCACCCTGAACAAGATGGGTGTCCGTTCCGTGGCGGTTTACTCCGAGGCAGATGCGCGCTCGTTGCATGTGCAGTTGGCGGATGAAGCCGTGTGCATCGGTGCTGCCGCAGCGGCAGACAGCTATCTGCGCGGCGAGCGTATCCTCGAAGTTGCCCGCAGTACGGGTGCCCAGGCCATCCATCCCGGGTATGGCTTTCTATCCGAGAACGCTGCGTTTGCCGAGCAGTGCGCAGAGGCGGGTGTGGTATTCATCGGCCCCACGCCGGATCAAATGCGCCGTTTCGGTCTCAAGCACACCGCGCGTGAAATAGCCGAAAAGAATGGTGTGCCCTTGCTACCCGGCAGCGGACTGCTGGTTGATGCCGGTCATGCGCACGCCGAGGCCTCACGCATCGGCTATCCGGTGATGATCAAGAGTACCGCAGGTGGCGGCGGCATCGGCATGCGTCTGTGCTGGAGCGCGGACGAACTGAACGAGGCGTTCCAGTCGGTAGAACGTCTCGCGCGCGCCAACTTCAAGGATGCCGGCATCTATCTGGAGAAATACGTCGAGCAGGCGCGCCACATCGAGGTGCAATTGTTCGGCGACGGCAAGGGTACCGTGATCGCACTGGGTGAGCGCGACTGCTCGGTGCAGCGCCGCAACCAGAAAGTGATCGAAGAGACGCCCGCACCCAACATCACACCCGAGGTCAGACAGCATCTGCTGGAGACTGCCGTGCGCCTGGGCAAGGCCGTGGGTTACCAATCCGCAGGCACGGTGGAGTTCGTGTTCGATGCACTCAGCGGCGAATTCTATTTCCTCGAAGTGAACACGCGGCTGCAAGTCGAACACGGGGTCACCGAAGAAGTCACCGGTGTCGATCTGGTCGAATGGATGGTGCTGCAGGCCGCGGGTGAATTACATGCGCTGGATACCGTGCAGGTCAAACCCAAGGGCGCATCGATCCAGGTGCGCCTGTACGCGGAAGACCCCAACAAGAACTTCCAGCCATCCAGCGGCGTGCTGACTGGCGTCGAATTCTCTGCCGACGCGCGCAACGAGACTTGGGTGGAGCGTGGCAGCGACATCCCGCCCTACTACGATCCGATGATCGCCAAGATCATCGTCAAGGCGATGAATCGGGAAGCGGCACTGGAAAAGATGCGCGATGCGTTGGCCGACACGCGAGTGGATGGAATCGAGACCAATCTGGAATACCTGCGCCAGATCGTGTTTGACCGCGTATTTGCCGAAGGCCGCCAGACGACGCGCTACCTGAACGGTTTCCATTACCGGCCGAACACCATCGACGTGCTGGAACCCGGCGTGCAAAGCACCATACAGGATTATCCCGGCCGCCTCGGTTACTGGAATATCGGCGTGCCTCCATCGGGGCCGATGGATGCATTGGCGTTCCGGCTGGGCAACCAGCTGCTGGGCAATGCCGAAGATGCGGCAGGACTGGAACTGACCGTTTCCGGCCCGACGCTGAAATTCAATCGCGACACGGCCATCGCACTGACCGGCGCCGCGATGAAGGCCGAACTGGATGGCAAGCCGCTGAAGTTCTGGCGCAGTCATGAGGTCAAGGCTGGCAGCGTGTTGCGCCTCGGCGCAGTGCAGGGCGGCGGATGCCGTACTTATCTTGCCGTCGCGGGCGGCTTCGATGTGCCGGATTACCTCGGCAGCAAATCCACCTTCACGCTGGGTCTGTTCGGCGGTCACGGCGGGCGCACGTTGCGTACCGGCGACGTGCTGCACCTTGGGGTCGAATCCGCACCCCGCGCGCACCGTGCATTGCCGTCAAACCTGATCCCTGCGTACAGCAAGGAATGGGAGATCGGCGTGTTGTATGGTCCGCACGGCGCGCCGGATTTCTTCACGCCATCCGACATCCAGACTTTTTTTTCCACCGAATGGGAAGTGCATTACAACTCCAGCCGCACCGGTGTCCGCCTGATCGGCCCCAAGCCGGAATGGGCGCGGCAGGATGGCGGCGAGGCCGGGCTGCATCCCTCCAACATCCATGACAATGCCTATGCGATCGGTGCGGTGGACTTCACCGGCGACATGCCGGTCATCCTCGGCCCGGATGGCCCCAGCCTCGGCGGGTTCGTGTGTCCGGTGACTATCGCCCATGGCGAATTGTGGAAGATGGGCCAGTTGCGGCCGGGCGACACGGTGCATTTTCGCTGGATGTCGCTGGAGCAGGCGAATCATCTGGAGCAATTGCAAGACCGGACCATCTCCGCTTTGAGTTTGCCGCAGACGCAACCCGCATTTCCCGCTGCCAGAACGATGGGCAGTCCCGTTGTCCACAGCATTCCTGCCAAAGGTGAACAGGTACAGGTCGTGTATCGCCAGTCGGGCGACCGCAACCTGCTGATCGAATATGGCCCGCTGGTGCTCGACATCAATTTGCGTTTCCGCGTGCATGCGCTGATGCAGTGGGTACAGCAGGCGATGCACGAGGGCAAGCTGAAAGGCATCCTCGACCTGACCCCCGGCATCCGTTCGTTGCAGATCCATTTCGACAGCCGCGTGTTGTCGCGCGAGGACCTGGTGAAGCAACTCATCAAGGCGGAAAAGAAACTGCCGCCTATCGCAGACATGGAGGTGCCGACACGCATCGTGCATCTGCCGCTGTCGTGGGACGACCCTTCTACAAAACTGGCGATCGAAAAATACATGCAATCGGTGCGTAAGGATGCGCCCTGGTGTCCGAGCAATATTGAATTCATCCGCCGCATCAACGGCATTGCCGACATCGAGCAGGTGAAGCGCATCGTGTTCGACGCGAGCTATCTGGTGCTGGGTCTGGGCGATGTCTACCTCGGTGCACCGGTGGCGACACCGCTCGATCCGCGCCACCGCCTGGTCACTACCAAATACAACCCGGCGCGCACCTGGACGCCGGAGAACGCGGTCGGCATCGGCGGTGCCTATATGTGCGTGTACGGCATGGAAGGTCCCGGCGGCTACCAGTTCGTCGGACGCACGGTGCAAATGTGGAACCGCTACAAGCAGACGCAAGATTTCGAGCAGGGCAAGCCATGGTTGCTGCGCTTTTTCGACCAGATACGCTTCTATCCCGTGTCGGAACAGGAGCTGCTCAAGATGCGCGAGGACTTCGTGGCCGGACGCTTCCAGCTCAAGATCGAGGAAACCACCTTCAGCCTGAAGGAATACAACCTGTACCTGGAAACCAACGACAAAGAGATCAGCGCATTCCGCAACACGCAGCGTGCTGCATTTGCTGCAGAACGCGAGATGTGGAAAGCCAACGGCCAAGCGGAGTACGCCACGGACAACATGGTGGCGGAAGCCGGAACCGACAGTGAACTTGACCTGCCGCCCGGCAGCCGCGCCGTCGCCGCCCATGTGGCCGGCAATGTATGGGCGATTCCGGCCGAGGTCGGCAGCAAGGTCAAGGCGGGCGATACGCTGGTGGTCATCGAATCGATGAAGATGGAGATCGCCGTGGTCGCGCCGTGTGACGGCGAAATCATCCAGTTGAACTGTCGCATCGGCGGCCAGGTCTCGGCCGGACAGGACCTGCTGGTCATTCAAGGCGAGGTGAGTTGAGATGAACCCAAATTATCCATTAGCCCGTCATTCCGGCGAAGGCCGGAATCCAGCGATCAAGACGAGCTGCGAAGCAGACAAAACCCATGATGCTGTCCCACTTACGGGGGATTTGTTAATCACCTGGATTCCGGCCTTCGCCTGAATGACGGCTTTATTTCTAATGGACAATCCGCGATGAAACCTGATCTGAACATTGCAACCTTGCGCAGCCGTTATCTGGCAGGCGAAATTCATCCGCGCGACGTGATGCGGGACATCGTCTCCCTCATTGGCGACGATCCGCATCACGTCTGGATCTATCGCCTGCCGCTGGAAGAGATAGAAAAATATGTTTCGGCCCTGCTGGACAAAAATCCGCTGGAGCTGCCGCTCTATGGCATTCCGTTCGCCATCAAGGACAACATCGATCTGGCCGGCGCGCCGACCACGGCGGGCTGTCCCGAGTACGCCTATCATCCGCAACACCATGCCACTGTGGTGCGCGAGCTGATCAATGCCGGCGCCATCCCGATCGGCAAGACCAATCTCGACCAGTTCGCCACCGGTCTGAACGGCACACGTTCACCGTATGGCGCATGCCGCAATGCCTTCGATCCCGAGTACATCTCCGGCGGTTCCAGCTCCGGCTCGGCAGTGGCGGTCGCGCTGGGATATGCCAGTTTCAGTCTGGGTACCGACACGGCCGGTTCCGGTCGCGTGCCGGCCGCGTTCAACAATCTGGTCGGGGTCAAGCCCACGCGCGGCTGGCTTTCCACGCGCGGCGTGGTGCCGGCCTGTCGCTCGCTGGACTGCGTTTCCATCTTTGCGCTGAACACGGCGGATGCCGCCACCGTACTGTCGGTCGCGACCGCACTGGACGAACTGGACGCCTATTCGCGTCAGGCGCTCACGCATGGACTCGATTTCGGGCGCACGGCAACCTTCCGCTTTGGTGTACCGCGTGAGGATCAATTGCAGTTCTTCGGCAATCAGGATGCGGCGGAATTGTTCCGGAAAAGTTGTGCCGCATTGGAGGCGATCGGCGGGCAGAAAGTGGAGATCAATTTCCTGCCGTTCCTGAAAGCGGCCCGTTTGCTGTACGAAGGCCCGTGGGTCGCAGAACGTTACGCGGCCATTCGCGAAATCTTCGATGCACATTCCGATGCGATCAACCCCGTGGTGCGCGAGATCATCGCCGGGGCAAAGAAATTTTCTGCCACCGACACGTTTGAAGGCATGTACAAACTGGAAGCGCTGCGCGGAGAAGCGGCATTGGTGTGGGGCAAGATCGATTGCCTGGTGACACCCACCGCCGGCACAATTTATCGCATCGCCGAGATGGAAGCCGACCCGATCAAGCTGAATGCGAACCTGGGCTATTACACCAACTTCATGAACCTGCTGGATTGCGCGGCGGTCGCCGTGCCCGCCGGTTTCCAGCAGGACGGCCTGCCGTTCGGCATCACGCTGGCCGCACCCGCGCATCAGGATGTGCCGCTGCTGCATCTGGCCGCGCGCTTCTGCAACGATGACCTGGCTGACGTGCAGGTGCCTGAAGCGCAAGGCGGTCGTGTGCGTGTCGCGGTATGCGGTGCGCACCTCGCAGGCTTGCCGCTCAATCACCAGCTCACCAGTCGCGGTGCGCATCTGGTCGCACGCACGCACAGCAGCCCGGATTACAAATTCTATGCCCTGCCCGGCGGCCCGCCGTACCGGCCCGGCATGGTGCGCGTGGCGCAGGGAGGCAGCGCCATCGAGATGGAAGTTTGGGAAATGGCCGCGCGCGAGTTCGGCTCGTTCGTCGCCGGCATACCCGCACCGCTCGGCATTGGCACGCTGACGCTGGCGGATGGTTCATCCGTGCTGGGTTTTGTGTGCGAACAATATGCGGTGCAAGACGCGGAAGACATCTCCCGCTTTGGCGGCTGGCGCGCCTACCTGAAACAAAAAGCCTGAGCACCATGGAACTGCAACTATTCAAGACGCTGTGGGGACACAGCGGTTCGATGGATGAGGCCGCCGATCAGGCCGTCGCAGCAGGCTTTGCCGGACTTGAAGGCAATGCCGATATACCGCAGGCGCGGCGCGATGAATTGCAATCCGCATTGCAGACACGAGGCCTGCGTTACATACAGGAGATCGTGACGGCAGGCGGCTATGTACCGCGACGTGATGTCTCGGTGGAAGAGCATGTCGCCGATGTCGAGCGTCAGCTGCAGCTTGGACAGTCACTGGCACCGCAATGGGTGACCATCATCGGCGGTTGCGATGCGTGGTCGCTGGAACAAAGTGTGCGGTTTTTCAGCGAGGCACAGGAAGTCGCTGCACGCATGAACATCGCATGCAGCTTCGAGACCCACCGCAGCCGTTCCCTGTTCAATCCGTGGACTACGCTGACCATTCTGCAACGAATGCCGGAATTGAAACTCACTTGCGATTTCAGTCACTGGGTGGTGGTGATGGAACGCCAACTGGATGCCGACTGGGATGTGGTAACTGAAGTTGCGCGCCATGCCCATCATATTCATGCCCGTGTCGGTTATGACCAGGGGCCGCAAGTGCCCCATCCGGCCGCACCGGAATACGCCGGTGCACTGGCATCGCACCAGCGCTATTGGGAAGCGATCTGGTCGGCGCAACGCGACAAGGGGAATTTCGTTACCACCATGACTCCCGAGTTCGGTCCGGATGGCTATTTGCATTGCGCACCCTTCACACAACAACCCGTTGCCGATCTGTGGGAAATCAATGCATGGATGGGGCAGACCGAGCGCGAACATTTCCAGGCATGGTGCAATCACGCCCAATCATCCCCAACAAAATGTTCGGGCTAAGCTTGCAGCCGCAGCAGAAGGCGGTCTCGGCCTTGCTGGTGGGCTCGATCTTCTGGGGGCTGTTCTGGTGGCCGCTCAAATCGCTGGGCCTGGTCGGCATCCACGGCAGCATCGTGCAGGTTTACGCATTCGGTCTATCGGTGCTGTTGATGCTGCCGTTCGTGTGGCGCAATCTCGCGCAATTGCGCGGACAGATCGGTTTGATCCTGATCATTGCCGCACTCGGCGGATGGGCGACGGCGGCGTTGGCTACTTCGCTGGCGGCAGGCAGCGTGGTGCGCGTCATGTTGCTGTTTTACCTGGCACCGGTATGGACGATTCTTGCGGCAAGAATATTTCTGGGCGAAGCCTTTACCCGCCTGCGGTTCCTGGCGCTGGGAATCGCGCTGGCAGGATTGGCCGCGACACTGGGAGGCCCGGAAATATTTACCACACCGCTGTCGGCAATCGACCTGTTGGCGCTGTCGTCCGGGCTGGCCTTTGCCTGCAACAATGTCGCTGTGCGGTTTGGCCATGGCTTACCCGACACGGTGCGCGCAATCGCCATCAATGCCGGTTGCGCCGTGCTTTCGCTCGGCTTCCTGTATTGGGATGAGGCCCCCATGCTGACATTGACGGCGAAACAAGTCGGCATATTGTCCGCATTCAGTTTGCTGTGGGTGGTGCCCGGTACCCTTGCGACTTTTTACGGTGTCGCGCGTCTGGATGCCGGAAAGGCAGCCATCCTACTGTTGGCCGAACTGGTGGTGGCAGTGTTCTCCGCCGTATTGATCGGGGGAGAACACCTTTCGGCGCAAGAAATCGTTGGCGGAATTCTCATACTCTCGGCAGCGGTGATCGAAGCACGATCCGAAACCGCGGCAGTTAAATGACCTCCGGCACAGCACTCACCCTGAACGAGGGAGGGAATAATGCTGCGGAATCCCGACGTTGGTTTATATGTACTAACCCGGACTTCATCTGACACATGTGGTCTGATGTTCGGCCAAAGCGGTCATCGAGAGCCAAGGTGAATTACTTCCGCTTTCGATATATTGTGGATCTTCAAATTTCCCCCAAACTACAGTGAACAAGAGCTTGCACCCCGCACATCATTCGCTAATAGCGAAATATATCTTGACATCGGCGAATATTATTTGCTAGTATGCGCACGTGGTAAAGAGATAATCTCGTTGCAGTATTGATCCGGCTCATTGGATTGTGGGGCGAAAGCCCTAACATTATCGCGGCTCCCATGCCCACGTAGTCCATCACGTAGCATGCCGACGCGAGAGACCACTGGCGAGCAGTGGTCTCTTATGTAAAGTAAGGGGAACAACCCGCCGTTTGCTCATCTTTAGTTACAGGCGAGAGTCGTCGCAATAGTGTGACGACGTAACTGAAGGAGACAAAACATGCGTCTGAAACCCACCAAACGGCGGGGGTTAGTAGCTAGGTTTGTATCCGTGCTTCTGCGGCCACAGACTATACGGATTGCCGTATTGGTTCTGCGTCTTGTGGCTTTGATAGCACGGATTATTGACCGGGTTATCTAACCCCCTTCTTTTCTTATTTCATAGAGGTAAAAAATGCTTAATCGTGCGCTTAAGCTACTGAGGACTTTCCATCAATTGTCACAAGTTGAATTGGCAAGGCGTTTAGAAATATCAAATTCCTACCTGAGCGAACTTGAGACTGGAGCCAAGACACCAAGCGTGGAGATATTAGAGCAGTATTCAGTTGTTTTTAAACTCCCAGCATCTTCGATATTGCTGTTTTCAGAACAGCTTGAGAGTACATCACTTGGTAATAAGTTAAAGATCAAAGCAGCGGATAAGGTATTAAAGTTGCTGGAGTGGGTGGCTGAAAAAGAGGCCATCGTGAATGACTAAAAGAATTCAGTACTCTGTTAATCAGTCCCCGTTTTATCGGTTGAACTCAAAACGAAAGTTAGCAGAGTTGCTTGGATTTGAAATGGCAGATTTCGCCAAACTTGTTGATGACTCAAATTATCATCTCTTTCTAAATAAACAGGGAAGAGAAATCCAGCATCCAATAAAAGAACTTGATCCTGTCCATAGTCGAATTGCAAAGCTCTTAGCAAGACTAGATCTCCCTGGCTACCTCCACTCACGCAAGGGGCGTTCCTATGTTTCAAATGCAGCCGCACACAAGTCTGATGTGCCTTTAATCAAAACAGATATTTCGAAGTTCTATCCCAGCACATCCTTCAGTTCCGTATTCAATTTATTTCGCGAAAGTTTCGATTGCTCTCCTGATGTGGCGTGGCACCTCGCGCGCCTCTGTTGCTATAAGGGCATACACCTTCCGACTGGTAGTTATTTGAGCGGGATAATCGCCTTTCTTGCACACAGATCTATGTTTGACGAAATCTTCGAACTCTCTCGTCGTGCAGGTTGCACCATGACCTGTTACGTTGATGACATTGTTTTGTCAGGGAGCAAGGCAACGAAGAAATTGCTTTATGAGGTCCGAGGAATCATTGCTCGACATGGGTTGGCAGCAAAGTGTGAAAAGTCAAAAACATTTCCTGCGAATAAGCCCAAAATCGTGACCGGGGTAGTGATTCGTACCGATGGCCTTGCTGTCCCCAATAATCGTCTGAAAGATGCCCGACGGGTTCGTGATCTGATCATGAAAACAAGTGACTTGAGAGAAAGGGATCGGCTGCGTTTGTCCCTTAAGGGAAAGTTGCAGGCAGCAAAACAAATTCACGCCTTTTGTCTGGCCAAGGAAGAATAGGCGGTAATTTAGGTTGGTTGGCTAGCAGCGGTTATTTCACCGGACTGTCGCGAAATTGCGCCAAGCATTCGTCAAATTAAAGCGGAGTTGTGGACATGGAATTTGACGTAAACGACATGCGACAGATTATGGTCGACGCTTTCCAACTTCGCCGCACCGATGATAAATTTACGTTCTACTACGACGAGACTAACAACATCCGCAAATTCTATTTAACGGACGATGGTACGAACGTTTCGGAACATAATAATTTTGTCTTGGGCGGCATCGTCCTGTCGGAGGGGCAACCCCTTCCTGATATTTATACTCTTCGCTCCAAACTGGGGATGCAGAGCAGCGCTCCCGAAATCAAGTTCGCTCATGTCGCCAAGGGAAACTTCGAACAAGTTCTGACCTCCAAAAGGTTGGAAATCTTCCTGTTTTGGATCCTAGAACATGGTATTTCGATCCATTATTCCAGCGTCAACATCATCTACTGGGCCATCATCGACATAATCGATTCCATCTTGGCCGATGACATGTTCGAGCACTACCGGCCACACCACCAGCTCATGAAAAATGAACTGTATAGGCTGGTCAACCTCGACAAGCCGACGTTCTTGGCATTGATGAAGCAGCATCGCTACCCAGACATCCGGCGTGGCGAGACGGCCAATTTCATTGCCGATGTCGACACGTACCTCGATGCCCATAGTCCTAAGGATGACAACCTTCCGTCGCTCATGCTTAAGGCCTTGATTGAAAAATCAGCATCTTTACCTGAACTCGCTTTCTTGGTCGACGAAGAGGCGGATATGCTCATCGAAAGCTTCCAAGGCTTCTACACGCGCCCAATCATGCTTTTCAAAAACGCCCTCCACATCTTTGACCGCGAAATCCAAATTGAAAGAAGTTTGAACGGTGCCAAGTTCAGGGATGGTTCACAACACGTCAATTTTTCATTTTCTGATTCAAAAAGCGAGCCAGGCATCCAAATCGCCGACGTGGTGACTGGATTCCTTGGGAAATATCAAAGCTTCGTGGAGGAGCATTCGCTGCAGGAGCTCATGAAGCGGAAAAACTCATGGAATGAAATTCAAACTGCCAATTTTAACTTGCTGCGCCGATTGATCGACCTTTCGGACGAGGTCAGCAATGCATTCATTCATCGCACGACGGCGATGGATACCGAATGGAAGGATGAAGCATTCATGCATGATCGTCCGCCGATGCCTCATTTACTGCGTTGATATTGCTTAGACCGTTTCAAACTATAGCGCCAAATAGCCAGACGACTAGATTGGTGCGCTCCGCAACCATCAATGGTCTGCTTTGCTGCACATCACAATCTTTTCGCGCCGCAGCATTAGAAGTCCGCTCAGGCCGAGAAGTAGACCTAGCCAGCAATTCGGCTATATCAGCTAAATCTTCTCACGTTGGAATCCGTCAGCTTAGCTGACCAAAGCAGATATCAACGTTTGAGATCAAGTCGCGCGTCGCGCCTGCAGCGAATGGTTAGACGCCCCTCACAATGCATTGCCGACCATTACATACCTATTTAGCAGGCTATCCCGCATGACCGCTAGCTCATCAAGTGCCTCTATCTTTGAGTGACCCGTTTCGTAGTTTCTAGGATCAAGATAGAGGAACGACTTCTTTTCATGCGGCATCTCAACCTCAATGTGCAAAGGAGTCCTATGCCGGTGGGCCACCTGATTCCTGTAAAGGATAGCCCGGTAAATATAAGCCGACTCTGTATAAGGATCTGTCGGGAATGGATCCCTTCTCGGATCAACGACCATTTCACGAACCATCGAATATATTGAATCATCGGCCCCGAGTGATTTGAAGACTTGGCCGATTGAAACCTTTTCTGGATCGTGCTTCAGGCCACGCTTCTCATTAATAAGCAACGCAAGAACTTCTCTAGCACCTACCAGATGAAAGAAAAATTCTTGCATTAGTTGTAGTCGCAGTCCGATCCGGTCTCTTGCCAAGTTGGCGCCCATCACTCCTTTTAAGTCCTCCAAGCGCCACGATGCGAACCTTACCCGTAGACCAACTTCATCAAATGTTATTGGGACTTCTGCCACGCTTGAACTCCAGGGCGTCAAACAGTTATTAGACGGACACGCCGGTGCCTGTCCGTATATGCATATTAGTACGGGCGGGCGGAAATGTCTGCTACTGGGCGTGAAGCGGTCCTTTCAGAACGTGTTGCTAGATGTCTCTAATGGCCGATCAGCAGTCAACGACTGACTGATCATCAGTACCAAAGGTGCCGGAGTCGATTTCTTTTAAGCTCCATCAAAAACAATTTCACTCCGGTAGCGGTCATATGTTAGGCGGCGATAAAACCCGGCAAATGAGAAGCCTTTATGTCGAAGGTTGCCGTCGATCGACATCCCAGACGTCGGTTTTTTGCGCAGATCAGGCAATCAGCAAAGCCGGCAGTTGTATCTTTCCACATGAAAAGAGCCTCCTCAATGGCCGGCTCATCTTCAAATTGAATATCGGTTGCATTCAGTAAGCCGGAAATAGCTTCGATGATCTGGCTTTTAGGTACGGCATATCGGCTACGTAACACCCATTCAGTTTCCATGAGAACCATTTGGTTTACGAAAACGCTGCGACCAGCTGCAACTTCCCGCCTGATCAGCTTGCGAGCCTTTTCGAACTGGGCTTCGTCGTCCCGAACCAAAAAGCGAACGAGGACGTTAGTGTCAATTCCAAGCATTAGCGTGACAATTGCTCTACAGGAACAGGCTTCCGCCCCTTCTTGTGCAGCATGCCAGCCAGATCGGCAGCGCTCTTGCTTTTCACTCGCATGACGACGGTAGAATCAGGCATCAACGTGAAGGTCATTCGGTCTCCAGCCTTCATGTGAAGGCTATCCCGGATTTCCTTTGGAATTGTCGTTTGCCCCTTGCTGGTAAGTGTTGCATCGGTTGTCATCTCAAGCTCCTTGTAATCCTTACATATCGCATTCTAGTAAGGATGATATAAAAACGCAATGTGCGGATCGGCAGGACTTGGGGGACGTCGAAGCGTATTGGGCACAGCTTTAGCTTGGTGAACTGACACAGGCGCTCAGAGATGCCTACCCAAACGTCCATGAGAACGGTACAAGTTTGAAATGCACTGCTTTTGGTGCGTCCGGCGTTCCATGTTGGTGCAATTGTGCGGCGCGCAGTTGCAACCGCCAATCAAGATATTCCCTGCAAACTCCATTTAAACAAGGCTAAAGCATCGAGGCGGAGCTTTGGCATTGTTGTTGCTCTATATTCCATGAATATTACGAATATTCACTTTAGTAATACCTTCGACCAATATGGAGACGACCATGAATGTAAATAAACTCGGTAAGACAATGAAGCACTGGATGGCGGGTGTGCTGGTATCGATTGCGGCCATTTGTTCCATTCCTGCGCACGCAGCCCAGCCGCTGACCATAGGTTATAGCGACTGGCCAGGTTGGGTGGCATGGCAAGTGGCAATCGAAAAAGGCTGGCTCAAGGAAGCGGGCGTCGACGCGAAATTTCAATGGTTCGACTATTCGGCATCCATGGATGCATTTGCTGCCGGCAAGATTGATTCGGTATTGATGACCAACGGCGATACGCTGGTAACGGGCTCGGGTGGCGGCAAGGGCATCATGATGCTGATCACCGACTATTCCAATGGCAACGACATGATCGTGGCCAAGCCCGGCATCAAATCGCTGACCGATCTGAAAGGCAAAAAAGTGTCCGTGGAACCGGGCCTGGTTGAGCATCTGCTGTTGCTGAATGGCCTGAAGAAACTCGGCATGAAAGAGTCCGATGTCACACTGGTAAATGCCAAGACGAATGAAATGCCGCAAATGCTGGCCTCTGCCGACATCTCGGCCGTGGGTGCCTGGCAACCTGTCTCCGGTCAGGCGATGGCTGCAATGCCTGGCTCCAAGCCAATTTACACCTCGGCCGACGAACCCGGCCTGATCTATGACGTACTGGCAGTCAACCCCGCCAGCCTGAAGTCGCGTCGTGCCGATTGGGCAAAAGTGGTCAAGGTATGGGGTCGTGTCGTCAAATACATCAACGATCCAAAGACTCAGCCCGACGCAGTCAAGATCATGTCTGCTCGTGTGGGTCTGACACCGGAAGCTTATCTGCCATTGCTCAAGGGTACCAAGCTGCTGAATCTGAGCGAAGGCAAGAAGGCCATGGTCAAGGGCACCGGTTTCAATTCCCTGTACGGTTCGTCGGAGATTGCAAACAAATTCAATGTGGCCAACGACGTCTACAAGACTTCGCAAGACGTGGATAGCTACATCGACCCATCTTTTTATCACGCTAAATAATCGGGGATCACAGTGATGTTCGGCACAAGAATGAGTGATGTTTCGCAATTGCTGACCAGACATATTTGGGCGCGCAAACACGCGTTGCAAGTTGTCGGCTCGTTCTTGCTGCCGCTATTGCTCTGGTGCGCGGTAAGTTATCTGCCCTTCATCTGGCATCCCAAGATGCTCATCGAAGAGCCGGGCGGTGTCGATTATTTCCGTGCAGGCATGCTGGTGGACAAAAGTGTCTTCAAGGATGAACTCGCCAATATGCAAACGCAGAAACTTGCGTTGCCGCAGGGAAAGCCGGCCAACCCGATCTATCTGCCTGCGCCACATGAAGTGGCCAAGGCTTTTTACACGGCATTTACCAAAGAGCCTGAACAGAAGGACATGCCCTGGTTGCATGAAAGTTTGTGGCACAGCATCCAGATCATTTTCTGGGGTTTTGTGATCTCTTCAATAATTGGTGTACCGCTGGGCATACTGTCCGGCACCTATTCCACAATGGCTCGATTGAACGAGCCATTCATCGAATTCTTTCGCTACCTGCCCGCGCCTGCTTTCGGCGCCCTGGCAGTTGCGGTACTCGGCATTTACGATGCGCCGAAGATATCCATCATCGTGATCGGCACCTTGTTCCAGCAGATCCTGATCGTGGCAAACACCACGCGCAAGCTGGATCCCACCATCGTCGAGGCTGCATTGACCCTGGGAACAAACCGCCTGCGGATGCTGACCCGCGTGGTGGTGCCGGGGATTCTGCCCGATCTCTATCGTGACCAGCGCATCTTGCTGGGTTGGGCATGGACATACCTGATCGTGGCAGAGCTGATCGGTACCAGTTCCGGCATCACCTGGTTCATTACGCAACAAGCCCGCTACCAGCATTTCGACAACGTGTACGCCGCCATCATGATGATCGGCATCATCGGTTTTGGAACGGACATCCTGCTGGGAAAACTGGGACGTCGATTGTTCCCGTGGGACAGAAGCCAGAAGAAAGAATGAGCCATGAAAAATAGAACATATCTGGAACAATCCGATGCTGTGCGCGCACGCTTCGACACGATCAAGCAGCGCAATGTCATTCTCGAAGCGCGTCATCTGGGCAAGACCTTCGCTTCTGCACAAGGCGAGGTGGAAGCGCTGCGCGATATCAATTTCAAGATACACCGGCGCGAGATTATTTGCGTGGTCGGGCCTTCTGGCTGCGGAAAATCGACCCTGGCCAGGACGCTGGCCGGACTGGAGAAGCAGAGTTCCGGCGAAATGCTGATAGACGGCAAGCCGGTAAACGGCCCGGGTCAGGATCGCGGCATGGTGTTCCAGGGTTACTCGCTGTTTCCATGGCTGACGGTGAAAAAGAATGTGATGTTCGGCCCGGAAATGAATGGAGCCGGCCGCGACGATGCCGAGCGCGACGCGATGCTATGGATCGACCTGGTGGGCCTGAGCAGATTTGCCAACGCATATCCCCATCAGCTCTCAGGCGGCATGCGCCAGCGCGTGGCGATCGCACGTGCGTTGGTGAACCAGCCGCGCATATTGCTGATGGACGAGCCCTTCGGCGCACTGGATGCGCAGACACGTATCAAGATGCAGACCCACTTGCTGGACATCTGGCGCAACGTGGATATCACCATCGTGTTCATCACGCACGATCTGGACGAAGCCATTTTCCTGGCCGACCGCATCCTGGTATTGAAGGCACATCCAGGCGAGGTGCAGGAGATGATCGAAGTGCCGGTCCCGCGTCCCCGCTCCACGGCCCAATTCGGAGGAGCAGAGTTTCGCGCCACCAAGCAGCGTCTGGAAGAGCTGATCCATCCGCCTGTACAGCCGGAAGAGAATGAAGACGAGAGCGCGATCAAGCCGCACCTGATCCGCTTCACGCATGTGACCGACAACGTGGAGTAAGGAATATGCGCTGGTCAGAACTAACCTGGTCCGAAATTCCTGCGGCACTGGCTGCAGTGAACCATGCAGCCATCCTGCCGGTGGGCGCCACCGAGCAGCACGGTCCGCATCTGGGTTGCGGCGTCGACTTCGTGATCGCCGAGGAGCTGTGTCTGGCTGTCTCCGAAAAAACCCGGGTGCCGGTGCTGCCCACGCTGCCCTACGGCAGTTCACTGGGTCACAGCAAGCGCTGGCCCGGCACCATTTCATTGCAACCCATCACGCTGATCGAGGTGGTCAAACAGATTGGCGACTGGGCGTATCACAGCGGCGTACGCCGATTGTTCATCGTGAATGCACATGTCACCAACGTCGCGCCGCTGCGCTGCGCACTGGAGATGCTGCGCGCCGAACACGACGACATGATGGTGGCATCCATCGGCAGCGCCACGCTCAGCGACCGGGTGCGCAAGTTTCATTTTGCCGATGCAGCCGACTGGCATGCCAACGATGCCGAGACTTCGCTGATGCTGGCGATTGCACCTGCCTTGGTGCGCCCCGAGCTGTGTGCCGAGGCAGATGATATGGACCGCACCGGGGGCTGCATTTTTCCGCACCCGGTCAACCGCACCAGCCTGAACGGCGTCACCGGCAAACCGAGCCAGGCCAGTGCCGACAAAGGACGCAGCGGTTTCGACTGGATGGTGGAGGACCTGAGCGCGCTGATTGCGAAGGGCCTCACCGAAAAGCCGCCGCTGGATTTTGAATACAACTCACATTACGACGATGCCGCCTGAGCGGTGCGTCACTGACTTCAACACCAACCAACACAAAGGAATTGCAATGAGCACCAACGAGAAGGTCACCAAACTGCAGAAGGAATTATCCGACAAGGGCGTCAAGTACTGCATCGGTGCATATGTCGATATTCATGGCGTGCCCAAGGCCAAGGTGGTGCCCATAGATCATCTCGGTCACATGGCCAAAGGTTCGGAGCGCTACACCGGCTATGCGCTGGACGGTCTCGGCCAGGCGCCCAACGACGACGAGCTGACCTCGGTACCGGATCTCGACAGCGTGATCCAGCTGCCGTGGGAACCGAAGATCGCCTGGATGGCGGCAGACAATCATTTCCAGGGCAAGCCTTACCCGCTCAACACGCGCGTGGCGCTGAAGAACCAGATGGCCAAGGCGGCCGAGCTGGGTTACGGCATGAACCTCGGCATCGAGTGCGAGATCTTTCTGCTCAAGCAGGATGCAGAGGGCAAGCTGTCGGTGCCGGATGCAGAAGATAAACTGACCAAGCCTTGCTACGACGTGCGCGGTTTCACCAACAGCTTCAGCTGGCTGGACAAGATGGCTAGCGCCATCAACGGGCTGGGCTGGGACTTGTATTCGTTCGACCATGAAGACGCCAACGGCCAGTTCGAATTCGATTTCAACTATGCCGATGCGCTCACCACCTGCGACCGGCTGATCTTCTTCCGCTACATGGCCAAGCACTACGCAAAGGAGGAGGGCCTGCTCGCCACCATGATGCCCAAGCCCTTCGCCGACAAAACGGGGAACGCGGCGCACTTCAACATGTCGCTCTACGACCTGAAGAGCGGCAAGAACCTGTTCGCCTGCGACCCCAAGGATGACCCGCGCGGGATCGGTTTGACTCCGCTGGGCTACATGTTCATCGGCGGCATACTCAAGCACGGGCGCGCACTGTGTGCGGTGTTCGCCCCGACGGTCAACAGTTACAAGCGCCTGGTGCGCAGGGGTGCCATGAGTTATTTCACCTGGGCGCCGGTGTTCAATTCCTACGGCTCCAACAACCGCACCAATTCGGTCCGGGTTCCTTCCGGCGGTGGCCGTTGCGAATCGCGCAATGCCGACGGCGCTGTGAACCCTTATCTGGCTGCGGCGCTGGTGCTGGCCGCCGGACTGGAAGGAATACGCGAAGGACTCGACCCCGGCAATCCAAACGAAGATAATCTGTACGACATCTCGGAAAGCGAACGCAGCAAGCGCGGCATCGAATTCCTGCCGCAGACGCTGCAGGAAGCCGTGGCAGCCTTCGCAGCAGACCCGCTGGTCGAGCAGGCGCTGGGCAAAGAGTTGAAGGAAGAGTTCATCCGCTACAAGACGGAAGAGTGGCAGGCCTATCACCTCACCGTGAGCAAATGGGAAGTGGAGCGTTACAGCTATATGTTCTGAAAGAGGGGCGATGAAAGCCAGCAGCCAGAAAAAGATTTCCACATTGGTCAGCCGCGTCAGCATCTCGTTGCCGCCGCCGCTGTTGAACGAGCTCGACAGCATGGTGGAAAGCCGGGGCTATGAGAGCCGTTCGCAAGCGATAGGCGAGATGGTGAATTACCAGCTCAGCGAGCACAAACGCACGCTCGGCAACGAGGTGATGGTGGGAACGATCACTTTGCTCTATGACCGCCTGACCCGCGACTTGCAGAAGAAGCTTGCCGATATGCAGTACAAGCATATCAATGAGGTGATCAGTTCGCTGCACGTCCATCTTACCGAGGACCAGATGATGGAAGTCATTCTGGTGCAGGGGCCTGCCGCAGAACTGCAGGCGGTCGCGAATGAAATGATCACGCTTCGGGGGATCATCACCGGACGTTTGCAATTGCTGGCAGCAGTCATTCCGCCTGTGCATCCCTTGTCTGCCAACGAGAACAGGGTATCTTCGCCGCGCAACGCGCGAAAAGCCAAAGGTTGATGAGAGAGAAAGAGGTGGTGTGCAGGCCGTTGAATCTGCTGGCCTGCGCTACAGGAACTCGCCGGGAAGTTGCTCTGCGACAACATCTTTCTGCCACAGCATCGACATGATGCGCGAAGCTTGTTCGGGATCGCCGCTGGTAAAGAAACGTTCCGAAGCTTCGCCGACGATTCGAGGCGGCAATTCGGCCTTGACGCGATGTTGCAAATGGCGCGCGACAGCGGCACCGGTGTCGATCAACGTGATGTTGTCGCCCACTATTTCGCGAATCAGCGGTGCCAGAAACGGGTAGTGGGTGCAACCCAGGATCAGGGTGTCCGCCCCTTTTCTGAGCAGCGGCGCCGTATAACGTTCGACCAGCTCGCGCGTGCGGGCACTGTGCAGTTCGCCGCGTTCGACCTGCTCGACCAGGCCGGGACATCCTTGGGTCTCTATCTTTACTTTCCAGCCGCCGTATTTTTCCAGCAGTGCCGCGAAGCGCGCGCTTTCCAGCGTGCCGACGGTTGCCAACACCCCGACCACACGGCTTTGCGTCACAGCGATGGCGGGCTTCACGGCGGGCTCCATGGCCAGGATAGGCATCTTGTTGAATTTGACGCGCAAGGTGTGCGCGGCGGCGGCGGTGGCGGTGTTGCAGGCGATCACGATGGCCTCCGCGCCCTGGCTGATCAGAAAACGCGTGATCGCCAGCGCGCGTGCCTCGATGAAAGCGGGCGACTTGTCGCCGTAGGGTACGTGGCCGGAATCGGCGACGTAGATCAGGCGCTCGTGCGGCAGCGTGTGGCGGATGTGCTGCAGGACGGACAATCCGCCCACGCCAGAATCGAACACGCCGATCGCCCCCGCAGGTTGCATGATTGATTATTCCGCCATCTGGTCGCGCAGGAATTCTTCGTACGTGCCGTGGTAGTCGTTCACGCCCTTGGCCGAGATCTCGATGATGCGCGTCGCCAATGACGACACGAACTCGCGGTCATGGCTGACGAACACCAGCGTGCCCTTGTACAGGTCGAGAGCGGTGTTGAGCGACTCGATGGCTTCCATGTCCATGTGGTTGGTCGGTTCGTCCATCAGCAGTACATTCGGCTTGGCCAGCATGAGCTTGCCGAACAGCATGCGGCCCTTTTCGCCGCCGGACAGCACTTTCACCTTCTTTTTCACGTCGTCGCCGGAGAACAGCAAGCGGCCCAGCGTGCCGCGCACCACCTGGTCGTCGTCGGAAGGCCCGCGCCAATCGGTCATCCAGGACATCATGTCTTTGTCTTCGGCGAAATCGGCGGCGTGATCCTGCGCGTAGTAGCCGAGCTTGGCCTTCTCCGCCCACTTGATGGTGCCGGTGTCGGGCTGCAGATCGCCCGCCAGACAACGCAGCAAGGTCGTTTTACCGATACCGTTGGGGCCGATGATGGCGACCTTCTCGCCCGCGTCGATGCGGAAGTTGACGTTGGAGAACAGCATGCGGTCGAAACCCTTGGCCATCTTCTGCACTTCCACCGCAACGCGGTGCAGCTTCTCGCGCTCGTCGTATTCGAAGCGGATGAACGGATACTGGCGGCTGGAAGGCTTGATGTCCTCGATCTTGATCTTGTCGATCTGGCGCGCGCGCGAGGTGGCCTGCTTGGCCTTGGAGGCGTTGGCCGAGAAGCGCGCCACGAAAGCCTTCAGTTCGGCGACCTTTTCCTTGGCTTTGGCGTTGTCGGCGGACTGCTGTTCGCGCGCCTGCGTGGAAGCCAGCATGTAATCGTTGTAGTTGCCCGGATACACGGTGATCTTGCCGTAGTCGAGGTCGGCCATGTGCGTGCACACGCTGTTCAAGAAATGGCGGTCGTGCGAGATGATGACCATCGTCGAGTTGCGCGCGTTGAGGATATCCTCCAGCCAGCGGATGGTGTTGATGTCCAGGTTGTTGGTCGGCTCGTCCAGCAGCAGGATGTCCGGATTGGAGAACAGCGCCTGCGCCAGCAGCACGCGCAGTTTGAAACCCGGAGCCACGGCACTCATCGGCCCCTGATGCAGTTCGATGGCGATGCCGACGCCAAGCAGCAATTCGCCCGCGCGGGCTTCGGCAGTGTACCCGTCGTATTCGGCGAAGGTCGCTTCCAGGTCGGCGGCGCGCATGTAGTCTTCTTCCGAAGCATCGGGGTTGGCGTAGATCGCGTCGCGTTCCGACATCGCTTCCCACATCTCGGCATGGCCCATCATCACCACATCCAGCACGCGCCTGTCTTCATAAGCGAACTGATCCTGGCGCAATTTGCCCAGGCGCTCGCTCCTGTCCAGCATCACCTCGCCCGAGGTCTGCTCCAGATCGCCGCCGAGGATCTTCATGAAAGTGGACTTGCCGCAGCCGTTGGCGCCGATGAGGCCGTAGCGGTTGCCGTCGCCGAACTTGACGGAGACGTTCTCGAACAACGGCTTGGCGCCGAACTGCATGGTGATATTTGCTGTGGATAACATGACACTGCCTTATTTTCGAAGGCGCGCATTCTACCACTGACGGCGGGGAAGCTGACCTTTGGGTTTATGCCGGGATAAAGTGCGCACGCATCACCAAGCAAAGAATTTGAATCCAATACCTACCATGCGTTCGAAGAGGGAGATATGCCTTCAAGCCGGTTTCGCCTTGCTCGACTCAAACGTTGAAGTTAAAGGCACAGGCTTGAAATGCTCCTTGGTTTAAACTGTTGCCTCCCTGAAATCGAATACCAGCAATCGCATGAATGAAAATATCCCCGGCATCACCCCGCTGATCAAACACGCTGACAATGGCCCTTCAGCGGCAGAGCAAGCCGACCTGAAGCGCCATCTCGCCGAAAAGCTCCAGCAACTGAGCGCACTGGCAGACACAACTTCGTTGCAGCGCGCACGGCTGCAAATGGACATCGCCGAGCTGCTGAATGCGCTGGGGCGCAAGCAGGAGGCGTGGGACATCGCGCGCGAGGCATTCTGGATCTCCATGCAGATGGAATCCTGGCAGGACGCGGTGGAGGCGTGCGATGTGCTGTTCCAGGCCGGGCAGGAAGATTCGATGGCGGCGCTGGGCATGGGGATCTGGCTGGCGGTGACTTTCCCGGTCGATCCGCAAGTGACGGTGGCGATGCTGATCCATCTGGTGGAGGAGACGCCCGACGCTGCGGAAGCGGGACCGCTGGCGGCAATCGCGGCGCGTTATGTGGTTGACCTGCGCGCCGACGATGACCGGCACGAAAGCCAGTGTTTCCTCGTCGATAATCTCATCTCCATGGTGGCCAAGCGCCACAGCAACGTGCAGGACCAGGCCGCGATGGATAAATGGCTGGACAGGCTGGCATTACGCGATCCGCAGGTGTTCCTGCCGCGCCTGTCGCGTGAGGTGGATGCGATTGTGGGCGGCAAATGGTGGTTCGACCGCGACCAGTTGCGCAGCAGGCTGCCCGATTGACGGCGCACGCAGGCAACGCTTGATATAACGCCATGTCCGCACCCGTCCTCATTCTCCCCGGCATCGGCAATTCGGGCCCGCTGCACTGGCAATCCCTGTGGGAACGGGTGCACCCCGAATTCGTGCGCGTGCAACAGCGCGACTGGGACAGGCCGGTTTGCGAGGAGTGGGTGGCAACGCTGGAAGCCGCCGTGAAGCAGGCCGGACCTCAGGCCATCCTGGTGGCCCACAGCCTCGGCTGTCTGACCGTCGCGCATTGGGCGTCGGGGCCGCACTCACCTGCGGCGGCAGCTTTGCTGGTGGCCGTGCCTGACCCGAACGGGCCGAACTGCCCCAAAGGCATAACGGGTTATTCGCTTACGCCAACTCAGCTGTTGCCCTTCCCTAGCACCGTGGTGATCAGCGCCGATGATCCGTACGGTTCCGCGGAGCATGCAGAGCGTCTGGCGCGAGCCTGGGGAAGCCGTGTCGTTCACATCGGCGAGTGCGGTCACATCAATGCGGACAGCGGTCTGGGCGAGTGGCGGGAAGGCTACGATCTGCTCGAGCAGCTTCGCGCCTGAGTGCGCTTTTCACCCCGGAGCCCCCTTCCGTATCACATGCATGCTGGCCTGCAAGCCAGTAAATACGGGCATCTTCAGGCGATGTCCCGGTTCGGATTGTGCATTCGCGGTCGCCCTGAATCCATCGCTGTCGCATGCCCGCGCATGAGGCCGTGCCAATCGGCTAGAATGCCGATATCGTTTTTCGCCGGCACAACATGGTTCCTCGTTTAACTACCGCCCTCAAGGGCCCGCTGCTCGATCTGGAGCAGCGCATCCTCACCGCGCAGCCAACCATAGAACATTGGTTCCGCACGCAATGGCAGGAGCACACGCCGCCGTTCTATTCCTCCGTGGACCTGCGCAACAGCGGCTTCAAGCTGGCCCCCGTGGATACCAATCTGTTCCCCGGCGGTTTCAACAACCTCAATCCGGAATTCATTCCGCTGTGCGTGCATGCCGTGCAAAGCGCGGTAGAAAAGATCTGCCCGGAAGCGCGCGGTTTGCTGCTGGTTCCGGAGAACCACACGCGCAACCAGTTCTATCTGCAGAACCTGGAACAGCTCGCGCGCATCCTGCGCCAGGCCGGGCTGAATGTGCGCATCGGCTCGCTGTTGCCGGAGATCACGCAGCCCACGACGCTGGAGCTGGCTAACGGCGGCTCGATCACGCTGGAGCCGCTGGTGCGCAAGGGCAACCGCCTCGGTGTGGCGGATTTCGATCCCTGCGTGGTGTTGCTCAACAACGACCTGTCTTCCGGCGCGCCGGACATCCTCAAGGATCTGGAGCAGACCGTGCTGCCGCCGTTGCTGGCCGGCTGGTACAACCGGCGCAAGTCCGGGCATTTCGCGGCTTACCGTGAGGTGAGCAGGCAATTCGCCGAACTGCTCGGCATCGACCCGTGGATGATCGACCCGTATTTTGCGGTGTGCAACCAGGTCAATTTCCATGAAAAGGTCGGCGAAGAATGTCTCTCGTCGCAAGTGGATCTTGTCTTGACGCAGATCCGTGCGAAATACGCCGAATACGGTGTGAAGCAGGACCCGTTCGTGATCGTCAAAGCCGATGCGGGAACCTACGGCATGGGCATCATGACGGTGAAGGACGCAAGCGAGGTGCGCGATCTCAACCGCAAGCAGCGTAACAAGATGGCCGTGGTCAAGGAAGGGTTGCAGGTCTCGGACGTACTGGTGCAGGAGGGTGTCTATTCTTTCGAAGACCTGAACGAGGCGGTGGCCGAGCCGGTGGTGTACATGATCGATCGCTATGTGGTCGGCGGTTTCTACCGCGTGCACACGGATCGCGGCGTGGACGAGAATCTCAACGCGCCCGGCATGCGCTTCTCGCCGCTGGCGTTCGATTCCTGCTGCGCCTTCCCCAATCCCGATTGTGCGCCGGATGACACGCCCAACCGCTTCTATGCCTACGGCGTGGTGGGCAGGCTTGCGATGCTGGCGGCGTCGGTGGAACTCGAAGAGATGCATCAGTGAGGTTTTCGTACCTCTTTCTTCTTCTGGCCTTTGCGTTGCTGTTGAGCGCTTGCGGCAAGGAGCCGCTCTACGAAGAGCAGGCCTATGTCTTCGGCACCCAGGTCGATGTGAGCATCTACGGCGAGGATGAGGCCAAGGCGCGCAAGTCGGTTGTTCTGGTGATGCATGAGTTCCAGCGTTTGCACGACATGCTGCACGCCTGGAAACCGTCCGAACTGAGCGAGCTGAATACCGCCATCGCGCAGGGCAAAAGCAGGCAGGTCTCACCCGAGCTTGCCGCGATGTTGCAGGATGCCGCACGAGTCTCTGCCCAATCCGGAGGGTTGTTCGATCCGGCCATCGGCGGACTCATACAGGCCTGGGGTTTTCAGGCGGACGATTTCAAGGCGGTGTTGCCCGACGAGAAAAAGGTGGCGGCGCTGGTGAAAGCGAATCCGCAGATGAGCGATCTGGTTTTCGACGCCTTGAATGTGAGGAGCAGCAACAGGGCGGTGAAGATCGACCTGGGCGGTTATGCCAAAGGTTATGCGCTGGATCGCGCAGCCGACATTCTGAAGCAGCAGGGCATCCACAACGCGCTCATCAACATAGGCGGCAATATCCTGGCTCTGGGCACGCATGGGTCGCGCGCCTGGCGGGTGGGCATCCAGCATCCCCGCAAGCCAGGTCCGATCGCGACGCTGGAGCTTCACGATGGCGAGGCCATCGGCACTTCAGGCGACTATCAGCGCTACTTCGAGCTTGGCGGCAAACGTTATTGTCATCTGATCGATCCGCGCACCGGATACCCGGTACAGGGGGTGGAAGCGGTCACCATCCTGACCCACGGTGAGCATGCTGGCTTGCTATCCGATGCCTCATCCAAACCGCTTTTCATTTCCGGTGCGCATGGCTGGACAGCCGCTGCTAAGACGATGCACCTGGATGAGGCTCTGCTGATCGATGCGGAGGGGGTGGTGCACCTTACCGCTTCGATGCAGAAACGGCTAGAATTCACCGACAACAAGACGATACGCGAGGTCGAGTGATGGATGCCGATGACCGGTTGCAGAAGAACATCCGCCGCACTGCGGGATCGCATGCGCTCAGGCGGATCGCGGCCATCGTGGATGAGGAGAACAGAAGCGATGCGGCGACCGCGAATCTGCTGCGCGGGCTGTTGCGTTACGGCTGGGTGGTTTTGCTGATCATCATCGTTCTGGCAGCATATTTAACAGGAGTGTATTGATTGGCCGGTATCTTATTGGTGACCCACAACGGTTTGGGCGATAGCCTGCTCGATTGCGTGCGGCATGTTCTGGGCGATGTACCGCCACATGTAAAAAGTCTTTCGGTGCTGGCGAGCGACGACCCGCAACAAAAGGAGGCCGAAGGCAGTGCGCTCATTTCGCAATTGAATGGCGGCGACGGGGTGCTGGTGTTGTCGGACATCTACGGTGCCACACCGAGCAACATCGCGCGGCGCCTTTGCCTGCAGCCCAATGTGCGTGGCGTGGCGGGCGTGAATCTGCCGATGCTGTTGCGCGTGGCCTGCTGCAAAGGCAAGACACTGGAGGACATGGTGCAGCGCGCGATCGAGGGAGGGCGCGAGTGCATCGTTGACATGAATTCGGATATGGAAGGTTTCAATGCAACAGCAGGATGTTCAGATCATTAACAAACTCGGGCTGCATGCGCGTGCATCAGCCAAACTGACGCAGCTTGCCTCGCAATATCCGTGTGAGGTATGGCTGTCCCGTAACGGACGGCGCGTGAATGCGAAGAGCATCATGGGGGTGATGATGCTGGCGGCCGCCAAGGGTACGCAAATCAATGTCGAGACCAGCGGCGAACAGGAACAGCTGGCGATGAATGCCATCGTTGCATTGATCAATGACTATTTTGGAGAAGGTGAATGAGTTTCACGCTGCACGGTCTCCCGGTTTCCAGCGGCATCGCCATCGGCCATGCGCACCTGGTATCGCACACTTCGCTGGAAGTCGCACACTATGTGTTGCCCAAACATCTGGTGGATGAAGAAGTCGCTCGTCTGGATGCTGCGCTGGACGCGACGCGCACGGAACTGACCGACCTGCGCAGCTATCGTCCGCAACAGGCAGCTGCGGAGTTCGATGCGTTCCTCGATCTTCATCTGATGATCCTCGGCGATGTGCATATCAGCCAGGCCGCACGCGAAATGGTATTGCGCGAGCATTGCAATGCGGAGTGGGCACTGAAGTCCCAGATGGATGAACTGGTCACGCAGTTCGAGGCCTTCGAGGATGTCTATCTGCGTGAACGCAAGACCGATGTGGTGCAGGTGGTCGAGCGCGTACTCAAGGCCCTGAACGGCGAATCCGGGCATGTCCCGCCCAGTACCAAGCATGATGTGGAGATGATCCTTGTCGCGCACGATGTCAGTCCGGCTGATCTCATCCAGCTCAAACCGCACCAGTTTTCCGGCATCCTCACCGATCTGGGTGGCGCGACCTCGCACACGTCCATCGTCGCGCGTAGCCTGAACACGCCTTGCGTGGTCGGCCTGCATCACGCGCGTGAGCTGATCAAGGATCACGATATGCTCATCGTCGACGGCGAACAGGGCGTGGTGATCGTCGATCCCGACAAGCATCTGCTCGCCGATTACAAGCTGCGCAAAAGCCAATGGGAGCTGGAAAGACAGAAGCTGAAACGGCTGAAGACCGCCCATGCGGACACGCTGGACGGTACCCATATCGAGCTGCACGCCAACATAGAGATGCCGCACGACCTGGCCGATGTGAAGGAGAACGGTGCCACCGGCATAGGGTTGTTCCGCAGCGAATTCCTGTTCCTGAATCGCGACAATCTGCCCGACGAGGAAGAGCAGTTCAGCGCATACCGCGAAGTGATAGAAGGCATGGAAGGCCTGCCGGTCACCATCCGCACATTCGATCTCGGGGCGGATAAACAGATCAAGGGCGCAGTGCGCGTCGCGAGCAATCCGGCGCTTGGTTTGCGTGCGATCCGGCTGTGCCTGGCCGAACCGCAATTGTTCCGCACCCAGTTGCGGGCACTGTTGCGCGCTTCAGCTTACGGCAATCTGAAGATACTCGTGCCGATGCTGTCCGGTATCGCCGAGATCAACCAGACCCTGCAATTCATCGAGGGTGCAAAACACAGTCTGGCGAACGAAGGCATTGCCTACGATCCCAATGTACAGGTCGGCGGCATGATCGAGATCCCCGCGGCAGCATTGGCGCTCAACGCCTTCATAAAGAAACTGGATTTCCTCTCCATTGGCACGAACGACCTGATCCAGTACACGCTGGCCATCGACCGCACCGACGATGAGGTAGCACACCTTTACGACCCGCTGCACCCCGCCGTGCTGCAATTGCTGGCGCAAGTGATCGGCGGGGCGAACAAGGCCGGAGTCCCGATCTCGGTTTGCGGTGAGATGGCTGGCGAACTGGCTTACACACGCTTGCTGCTTGGCCTGGGTCTGCGTCAATTCTCCATGCATCCGGCGCAGTTGCTGGGTACCAAGCAGCGTGTGCTGACCACCAGTTTGCCGGAGATGGCGCCGCTGGTTCAAAAGATCCTGCGAGCCGACGACCCGCTGAAGATACGCGACTTGCTGGATCGGCTGAACGCAGCCTGATCACTGGATCGATTCGTGCGGGAAGTGCGCCATATGAAGCCGGTATGAATGCCGGCCGATCGATATTTTAATCAGCCAGCAAGGCTTCGACTGCCGCGATATCGGCATGTGTTTCCGGATGGCGGCTGCCGCTGTGTAGGGAGTTTTCTGGCAAAACGATGATGTGTGTCTGGGTGCCGTACTCGCCGGACAGCGTGTAGCTGGGAACGCTTTTCTCGTGTCCGCCTATCCGGGCGATCCATTCGCCATCTTCAAATTCGATGTTGTGCTTGAGCAGGAACAGCAGGACGGCCTTTTCGTCGTCGCTGAACAACATCAGGTTGATGTCCGAATGCGCACCCGCAGTGCCGCTCAGCACCGAGCCGGTAAGGTAAGGATGGAACGACGCCAACAATCGCATGGTGTCGAGAGCCTCGGTGCGCAATTGATACAGGATATCCGGGTGGCTCTCCGGCTGGAAAAGCGTGCGATAACTGTGCAGGGCGTCGTCAACCTCCTGATTGCTGGGCAGGTGCTGAGTGTCCGAAGCGCCGAGCTGACGTGCTGCTTTGCGTTTAGCGAAGGCGTGGTCGGTGATGCCGTCTTCAGCCATCAGTTTGGCGGCTTGCTGCGCGAGTTGTTCGCGCATCAGGTCGCGGCGCTGCGGGTGCGGTTTGCTCATCGGTCTGTCAGAAGAGTTGGTCGTTCGTTTCTGCCGGTTTGGCTCCTTCCGGCGGGGCCTCACCTTGCTCTGCCGGGAGGTTCTCTTCGTAGAAATATTCGGTGCGCGAGCCATTCGGGTCGCGCAGGCCCTTATCGTTGATGCGCGCGGTCACGATATGGTCTGGAACGGTGTATTCGATCTCGGGCACATCTTTCAGCATCTTGCCCATGTAGCTCATCCAGATAGGCAATGCAGCGCCGCCCCCGGTCTCTTTTTCACCAAGGCTTTGCGGATTGTCATAACCGATCCAGGTGATTGCGACGAGAGTCGGATGGAAGCCGGCGAACCAGGCATCCATCGAGTCGCTGGTGGTGCCGGTCTTGCCGGCCAGATCCTGTCTTCCCAGTTCCATGGCGCGCATGGCAGTGCCGTGTTTCACCACATCCTGCATCATGTTGACCATGGTGAATGCATTGCGTACATCGATAACCCGTTCTGCGCCCTCGCCAGCAACGACCGGGGCCGCCTGTGCCACGACCTTACCCTGTCCATCCTCGATGCGCTGGATGAAATAGGGCAAGACGCGGTAACCGCCGTTCGCAAAGACCGAATATCCACCCAGCAATTGCATGGGTGTGACCGATCCTGCACCCAGCGCCATGGTCAGGAATGGTTTGATCTTGTCCTTGTCGAATCCGAACTTGGTCACATAGTCTTGTGCATATCCGACACCGATCGCCTGCAGGATGCGGATGGATACGAGGTTCTTGGAACGGATCAACCCCTGGCGCATGCTCATCGGGCCATCGAATCCGCCTTCATAGTTCTTCGGCTGCCATAGTTCTTCGCCTGTTTGCGACAGATCGATGACCAGAGGCGCGTCGTTGATGATGGATGCAGGTGTGAAGCCTTTTTCCAATGCGGCAGAATAAATGAAGGGTTTGAAACTGGATCCGGGTTGCCGCCACGCCTGAGTGACATGGTTGAATTGATTGTTGTAGAAGTCGAACCCGCCGACCAGGGCATAGATGGCGCCGTCGCGCGGATTGGCCGAAACGAAAGCAGACTCAATCTGGGGCAATTGAGTGATCTCCCAGAAATCATTCTCGTTCTTGTACACGCGAATGAGCGAGCCGACACGGATGCGGTGGTTCAAAGCCAGCTTGGTGCCCAAAGTCTGCTGTGCAAAACGCAATCCTTCCCCGCGAATTTCCACAACCTGTCCGCCTTTGCAATGTACGCGGATGCCTTTGGGATTGATCGATAGCACTACGGCGGGAATGATGTCGTCACTGTCCGGGACATCTTCCAGGGCTTCGTCCAGCAGCTCGTCGGTGTTGTTCTTTTTCAGATCGACATAACCTTCCGGCCCGCGATAACCGTGACGATGGTCGTAATCCATCACACCTTTGCGTACCGCTGCATAAGCGGCCGCCTGATCTTTTACGCGGATGGTGGTGTAAACACTGAACCCTTGGGTATAGGCATCTTCCTGATAGCGGTCATACATTTCCTGGCGCACCATTTCAGCCACATAGCCCGCATGCACCGCAAACTCTTGCCGGTGATTCGACTGCTTGGTCACGATGGGTTCGTTTTCAGCTTGCTCGAACTGCTGGTTGGTGATGTAGCCAAGGTCGTGCATGCGCCGCAGGACATACATCTGGCGAACTTTTGCACGTTCCGGGTTTACCACCGGATTGAATGTGGCGGGAGCTTTGGGGAGCCCTGCCAGCATCGCCATCTCCGCCAGGCTGAGCTGGTTGAGCGACTTGGCGAAATATATTTGCGCCGCCGAAGCGAAACCGTAGGAGCGTTGCCCCAGATAAATGTGATTGACGTAAAGCTGAAGAATTTCGTCCTTGGTCAGGTTGTGCTCGATCTTGAACGAAAGCAGCATTTCATTGAATTTACGCGAAAGAGTCTTTTCCTTGGACAGGAAAAAATTTCGTGCCACCTGCATGGTGATTGTGCTGGCGCCTTGTCTGACCCCGCCCGAGGTGAAGTTGGAATATGCGGCGCGCAAAACGCCGATGTAGTCCACCCCGCCGTGTTCATAGAAGCGGTCATCCTCAGCCGCGAGGATGGCCTTCTTCATCATTTCTGGCACATCCTCGATCTTGACCAGTTCGCGGCGTTCTTCGCCGAATTCACCGATCAGCGTACCTTCAGCGCTGAATACTCTCAGCGGCATTTTGGGCCGATAGTCGGTCAGTGTTTCCAGGGAGGGCAATGTCGGGTATGTGACTATCGACGCAAAGACGAGCAGCAAAATCGGCAACAGCGGCAGGACTAGTACGACAAGGGCAGGGTAAAACCACCAGCGAGAGGTCATGAGCAAGTGTTCGAGATTTAAATATCGTGAGATTATAACTTCTTGGATATGAAAAACGAGCTTGTAAAAAAAACTTTACACCCGCGAGAGTTATTGCTAGGATTTAAACCACTTTAGTACGGAAAAGCGCTAACCAGTCTATGATCAAAGGAAATTTTGATATCCCATTAGACTTTCTGAGTACCTCAACGCCGCCCTTGATAGGGGTGGATATCAGTTCGTCCTCAGTCAAGATGGTGGAGCTTAGTCAGGCTCCCAAAAAGGGTGGCTATATTGTCGAGCGCTATGCCATCGAGCCGCTTCCAGTCGATGCGGTAAGCGACGGCAACATCAATAATCTGGATGCTGTATCGGATACGGTAAAACGGGCCTGGAAACGCCTGGGGTCGCGAATCAAGAATGTCAGCTTGGCGCTGCCCGCGGCTGCGGTGATCAGCAAGAAGATATTGCTCCCCGCCGGTTTGCGTGAAGACGATCTGGAATACCAGGTCGAGAGCGAGGCGAATCAATATATCCCATTCGCGCTGGAAGAGGTGAATCTGGATTTTCAGGTGATTGGGCCGGCACCAAACAATCCTGATGAAGTGGAAGTTTTGCTTGCGGCATCGCGCAAGGCCAATGTCGAAGACCGGGTTGCCGCAGCACAATCTGCCGGGTTAAAGGCCATTGTAGTGGATGTTGAGGCATATGCCTCAGAGGCTGCATTCGACATGATAAGGACCCAACTTCCCGGTGGGGCGGCAGACCAGTGTGTTGCGCTGGTAGATGTGGGCGCTTACGTTATGAATGTGAATGTACTGCGCAACGGGCAATCGGTATATACACGCGATCAACAGGTAGGCGGCGCCCAGCTCACGCAACAGATACAAAGTGTATTCGGCTTGTCGGCTGAAGAAGCGGAGTCGGCCAAGCGCAGCGGCGGGCTGCCGGAAAATTACGAAAGCGACGTGTTGTCGCCATTCCGTGAAAATATCGCCATGGAAGTATCGCGTGCGCTTCAATTCTTTTTCACATCGACGCAATACAACGAGGTCAACTATGTCGTGCTAGCCGGCGGTTGCGCTGCGCTTCCGGGTCTGGACGAGGCGGTGGCTACGCGTACGCAAGTAAGCACGCTGGTGGCGAATCCGTTTGAATTGATGACGTTGTCCAGTCGTGTCAAGCCGCGTCAGCTGCAAATGGATGCACCTGCGCTGATGATTGCATGTGGATTGGCTATGCGGAGGTTCGATCCATCATGATACGTGTAAACCTTCTGCCGCACCGTGCAGAGAAACGAAAAGCCCGCCAATTACAATTCATTATATTGAGTGTCATTTCGCTGGTTCTTGGGGCGGTGATCGTCGGACTCGTGCATGCTGCCATCAGCACGGAGATCGCCTATCAGGAACGCCGCAATACTTTTTTGAAGCAAGAAATATCCCTGCTCGACAAGCAGATCCAGGAGATCAGAAAGCTGCGCGAGCAAACCCAGGCATTGCTGGCCCGGAAGACTGTGGTTGAAAATCTGCAAAGCACCCGTTCAGATGTGGTTCACTTGCTCGATCAGATGCTGCGAATCCTGCCGGATGGCGTATATCTGAAAAGCCTCAAGCAAACAGGATACAGGATCAGCCTGGTTGGATATGCGCAGTCGAGCGCTCGAGTCTCTACGCTGATGCGGTCGATCGAGGACTCGCCGTGGCTCGATTCGCCCACGTTG
Organism: Sideroxydans lithotrophicus ES-1; assembly: GCF_000025705.1. Classification (NCBI taxonomy): domain Bacteria; kingdom Pseudomonadati; phylum Pseudomonadota; class Betaproteobacteria; order Nitrosomonadales; family Gallionellaceae; genus Sideroxydans; species Sideroxydans lithotrophicus. The sequence continues at coordinate 115,856 of NC_013959.1, forward strand.
ATAGAAGTGCATGCAACGACCGTTGGAGGCACGCGCCTGAGCGAGTTTTCCCTCAACTTTAACCTGACCAAGCAAGCGGCTCCGGCTGCGGGCGGGAAAGGTTAAGGAGGAAACATGAATATCATCGAAGAACTCAAGAACATCGATCCCAAAACACCGGGAAGCTGGCCGTGGCTGATCAAGATATTGGCTTTCGTCGCAATGTTTGTCGTTATAGTTGCTGCAGGTGCGGTATTCGACTGGCAGGATGAATGGGCGAACCTGCAGTCTTCCAGACAAGAAGAGCAAAAACTGCGGGACACTTTCCTTGCGAAAAAGCGCGAAGCAATCAACCTTGATATCATCAAGAAGCAATTGATCGATACCCAGCAATCTTTCGGGGCTTTGCTTAAACAACTGCCGAGCAAATCCGAAATGGATGCATTGCTGACTGATATCAATCAGGCTGGTTTGGGGCGCGGGCTGCAATTTGATTTATTCAGGCCGGGACCGGAAGTGGCGACCGGGGTGTTTACCGAGCAACCGATCACGATCAAGGTGACCGGCAACTACGATGACTTGGGAAAGTTTGCCAGCGACATCTCGCAGTTGCCACGTATTGTCACGTTGAATGACATCAGCGTGAATCCAACGTCTGGCGGCGTACTGTCATTGGATGCTACGGCAAAGACTTATCGTTATCTGGACGAAGATGAGTTGGCAGCACAAAAACGCACCGCCAAGGCTGGAGCCAGAAAATGAAGATCTCGCGATTTATATATACTTTTCTGATTTCCGTGACGCTGGCTGGTTGCGGCGGGGAAGAATTTCAGGATCTGCGCGATTTCGTGAAGAACGCCGGGGCGGATATGCGCGGTAAGGTTGCGCCACCGCCAGACATAAAGCCGTATGAGCCTTTTACCTATGATAACGACACGAATTTGCCGGACCCATTCAAGCCGCGCAAGCAGAATGCAAGAAGTTCGGGTCATGGCGGACTGAATCAACCCAATTTGAATCGCCCCAAGGAAGAGTTGGAAGACTTCCCGTTGGAGAGTCTCAAAATGGTTGGCTATCTATCCCAGAAGGGGGTAGGCCAAGCGGTGATACGGTCTGCGGAAGGCAAGATCTATCGCGTAAAAGTAGGGAATTACATCGGGTTAAACTTCGGGCAGGTCACTTCGGTGACAGAAACAGAAGTGAAAATCAAAGAGATGGTGCAAGACAGTGTTGGCGACTGGTCGGAACGTGAAAGCAGTCTGGAACTGGTTGAGTGATTAGGAGTATAAATTTATGAAACAATTTCGTAATCCGGTTCTTGGGGCCATTCGTTTGATGGCGGCAACTCTTTTCTTGGGCGTATCCGTTGCACATGCACAGGACGCAACGAGTGCCGATTCCTTGAATAGTATCCAGTCCATCGCCGCAAACAACGAACCTGGCGGCAAGGTGGTAATTACCGTGGCATTGAAAAGCGCACCGGCAGGTCAGCCTGCAGCGTTCGCAATCAACACGCCTCCGCGCATCGTATTCGATTTTCCCAATACAGAAAACGGAATGGGGAAATCGACGCAGGAGTTCGGCGAAGGGGACTTGCGCAGCGCCAACATAGTTCAAGCAGGAAACCGCACGCGTTTGGTGGTAAACCTGGCCCAGATGCTGGGTTATGAATCGCGAGTGGACGGTAATAACCTCCTGATCACCTTGCAACGTAAAGAGGCCGGCAATGTGGCTGCGCCAGCTCATTTTGCAGAGATGAAGTCTGGCGTGCAGCAGAAACACAGTTTGCGGGATATCGACTTCCATCGGGGAAAAAACGGTGAAGGACGCGTGCAGATAGACCTGTCGGATACGGATATTGGCATCGATATCAAACAACAAGGCAGATTGCTTTTGGTTGATTTCCTGCATACAAGTCTGCCGCGCAATCTGCAACGCAAGCTGGATGTGACGGACTTCGGCACGCCAGTACAGCTGGTAGATGCATACGCTCAGGGGGAGAATGTGCACCTGTCGATCGAACCCAAAGGCGACTGGGAATACTCAGCCTATCAAGCTGATAATAAATTCATCATAGATGTTAAAACGGTAGTAGAAGACCCGAACAAGCTGGTGAAGGGCAATCAGCCGGGCTATGCGGGAGAAAAACTCACGCTGAATTTCCAGAATATCTCGACACGCGAGGCGTTGAGCGTGATAGCCGACTTCACTGGATTGAACATGGTGATCAGCGATACCGTTTCCGGTAATCTGACATTGCGATTGAAGGATGTTCCATGGGATCAGGCGCTTGACATCATCCTGCAGAGCAAGGGGCTGGATATGCGGAAGAACGGCAATGTGATCCAGGTTGCGCCGCGTGAAGAAATCGCCAGCAAGGAGAAGCTCGATTTTGCATCACGACAGGAAATCGGCGATCTGGAGCCGCTGCGCACGGAAAGTTTCCAGCTAAGCTATGCCAAAGCGCTTGATATAGCTAATCTGTTAAAGAATAAGGATACCGGCTTGCTTTCGAAGCGTGGCTCTTCGGTATCCGATCTGCGTACCAACACTCTGTTCGTGCAGGATACTCCGACGCGACTTGAGGAGGTGCGGACTTTCGTTAAGCAACTTGATGTTCCTGTGCGGCAGGTGATGATAGAGGCGCGTTTCGTTGAGGCGGGAGAGACTTTCAACCAGACATTGGGCGGTCGATTGAGTTACACCGGTCCCGGTTCTACCGTTGCAGGTGGAGGATTTGCAGGGCCAGCAGGAAACAGGGCGGCCTTGTCTACGACTTCGCTTTTGCCCGGAGCCGGTTCGGTAACTGGCGGTATGACGCTGAATCTGTTTAATGCGGCGGCTACCAAGGTGCTGACTTTGGAGCTGAATGCGTCGGAACTTGATGGTACGACAAAAAATATTGCCAGCCCTCGTGTGGTCACGGGCGACAAGACACCGGCAACTATTGAATCCGGCGTCGAGGTGCCTTATTTGCAGGCGACCAGCAGCGGGGCGACCAGCGTTGCCTTCAAGAAGGCGGTGTTGGGGCTGACAGTTACACCGCAGATCACGCCGGACGATCACGTCGGCATGAAACTCAGTGTCAGCCAGGACACGGTTGGAAACATTTATTCCGGGGTGCCCAGCATCAATACCAAAAAGGTCGACACCCAGGTGCTGGTTGACAACGGTGGTACGGTAGTAATTGGTGGTGTCTATACTCAAGATGCAACGGACTCGAAAGAACAAATCCCGCTGCTTGGTGATATTCCGATACTCGGCTGGCTGTTCAAAACAGACACGATTGTAAAAGCCAAGAAGGAACTGCTGGTGTTCATCACGCCCAAGATAGTCAAAGAATCCATGGGGATGAACTAAAAGCTGAATGTTCACAGGGAAAAGCCCGGCGTTGCCGGGCTTTTCTTTTTGGCGAAAGCGCCAAACCGAGTTTTCGATACAATCACGAGTATGAATAGTACAACCGACAAGCGAACCTGCAACATCATCCTGGTCGGAATGATGGGTGCGGGCAAAACCACAGTAGGAAAGTTGCTTGCCAAGCAACTTGGCAAGACCTTCATCGACAGCGACGAAGAGATCCAGCGACGAACCGGCGTGACTATCCCGCATATATTCGATGTCGAGGGAGAGGCCGGATTTCGTGTTCGGGAGAGCGGCGTCATCCAGGAATTGCTCAAGCAGGACGACATCGTATTGGCAACAGGCGGCGGAGCGATACTCAGTGCTCAGAATCGCCCCCTAATGAAGCAGAATGGTGTGGTGGTGTACCTGAAAAGCAGCGTGCATGATTTATGGCAGCGCACACGCCATGACCATAATCGACCGTTGCTGCAAACGAGCAATCCCCGCGCCAAGCTGCAAGAACTGCATGATCAGCGCGATCCCCTGTACACCGAGACCGCGGATATAATCATCCACACAGGAAAGCAAAGTGTGCAGATACTGCTGGAACGCCTACAGCATAAACTTGAAGAACTGAAACAAATGACCGGAAGTGAAAAGATGATACAGACTCTGCACGTGGGATTGGCAGAGCGCAGCTATCCAATCCATATAGGAAGCAGCTTGCTCAGCCGCGCAGATTTACTGATGGCGCATATCCCGCAAAAGCGCGCTGTCGTTATAAGCAATACCACTGTTGCACCTTTGTATATGCAGCAACTGGTAGAGAGCCTTAAGTCCATCGGCGTGCAATCGCAAACCATTATCCTTCCGGATGGGGAGCAATACAAAAACGGCGAATCCCTGAATACGATCTACGATGCACTCCTGTCGGCACACAGCGAGCGCAGCACACCGCTGATCGCGCTGGGAGGAGGGGTCATCGGGGATATCACCGGATATGCCGCAGCGACCTACCTGCGTGGCGTTCCATTCATCCAGATACCCACTACCGTGTTGTCACAGGTGGATTCCTCTGTGGGCGGAAAAACCGGCATCAATCACCCGCTCGGCAAGAACATGATCGGAGCATTCTATCAACCGCTGGTGGTGCTGGCAGATACCTTCACGCTCGATACTCTTCCAGACAAGGAGCTGCGTGCGGGGATCGCCGAAGTCATCAAATACGGACTGATCCGCGATTTGCCCTTCCTCGAATGGCTGGAAGCCAATATCGAAAAGCTTCTGGCTCGCGATACGGCGGCACTGCAATATGCAATAAGCCGCAGTTGCCAGAACAAGGCCGAGGTAGTTGGTGCCGATGAACGCGAAAGCGGCGAACGTGCCCTGCTGAATCTGGGGCACACCTTCGGCCACGCCATTGAGAATGGGATGGGGTACGGAGTCTGGCTGCATGGCGAGGCTGTGGCCGCCGGCACGATCATGGCTGCCGACTTGTCCCATCGCATGGGATGGTTGGGGGCGGACGAGGTGGCGCGGGTGCGCAAACTATTTGAGCGCACAGGGCTGCCCGTAGCTGGACCAAAGCTTGGTGCGGAGAAATATCAGCAGCTGATGGGGCTGGATAAAAAAGTATCCAATGGCAAGATACGATTCGTATTGCTGAAATCACTAGGAAACGCCGTGATTACCGGCGACGTGCCGCAAACGCTATTGGCCCAGACGATCGAGGCTTGCAGTGCCTGAACTGCAGCTCGCCTCCTACGCAGTCGGCGTCAGCGCACACGGCAGAAAGATCGCCGAACCGGCTCCGCCCGGGCGCAGCGAGTTCCAGCGGGACCGGGATCGCATCATCCACTCCGGCGCGTTCCGCCGCCTTGAGTACAAGACGCAGGTCTTTGTGAACCATGAAGGCGACCTGTTCCGTACCCGCCTCACTCACAGCATCGAGGTCGCGCAGATCGCCCGTTCCATCGCGCGGCGCATGGCGCTGAATGAAGACCTGGTTGAAGCAATATCGCTGGCGCATGACCTGGGCCACACTCCCTTCGGTCATGCGGGGCAGGAAGCCTTGAATGTCTGCATGAAGGACCACGGCGGCTTCGAACACAATTTGCAATCCTTGCGCGTCGTGGATGTGCTGGAAGAACGCTATGCGGCCTTCGACGGCCTGAATCTGTGCTTCGAGACGCGCGAAGGGATCCTGAAGCACTGCTCCATGCAACATGCCGCCCAATTGGGCGAAGTGGGCAAAAGATTCATAAACGACAAACGTCCATCGCTGGAAGCGCAGGTAGCCAACCTGGCCGATGAGATCGCATATAACAACCATGATGTGGATGACGGCCTGCGCTCAGGCCTGCTGACACTGGACCAGCTGGCGTCGGTACGCTTGTTCGCCCAGCACCTGAACGAGGTGCGCATAGCCTATCCGGCTCTGGCCGAACGCCGTGTGGTACACGAAACAGTCCGTCGCATGATCAATGCCCTGGTCACCGACCTGATCACGCAGACCGAACTCAATATCCGTGCGCACGCCCCCTTGGTAATTGACGATGTGCGCAGTGCGCCGCCGATAGCGGCATTCAGCCCCGAGATGCACGAACTCAACCGCGAACTCAAGGCCTTCCTGCGCACCCATTTATACCGGCATTACCGCGTCATGCGCATGACTGCCAAGGCGCGCCGCATCATCGAAGATCTCTTCGGCATTTTTATGGAAGACCCCAGATTATTGCCGCCGCAATTCAATCCGCAAACAGATTCCGAGCGTCCCCGGGCAGTAGCGGATTACATAGCCGGAATGACCGATCGTTACGCGATACGGGAGCACCGCCGCATCTTTGCCATAGAAGAAATCTAACAGTCGGTTGCCCAATACCCCCGGATTAAGGTAGCATTCCCGCCCTTTCGCAAAAATTTTTGGAAGGCGGCTAATGCCGCCGATTTGTCGGATGATCGAGTTGAGGAGCAAGGTGAATAATTCTTCGTTGCCAGCGCAACAGGGTCTTTACGATCCGCGCAATGAGCATGATGCATGTGGTGTCGGTTTCGTTGCACATATCAAGGGTCTGGCAAGTCACGAGCGTGTCAGCCAGGGACTGCAAATTCTGGAAAACCTGACGCACCGCGGAGCGGTTGGCGCAGACCCGTTAGCGGGTGATGGTGCCGGTATACTGGTGCAGATTCCCGATGCATTCCTGCGCAAAGTGCTTGTAAAAGAAAAGATCGAATTGCCTTCTGCAGGGGATTACGGTGTCGGCATGCTGTTCCTGCCGCGCGAGGCGAAGGCCCGTGCCGCCTGCGAAAAGATCATTGCCGACAAGATCAAGGCGGAAGGTCAGACCCTGCTGGGCTGGCGCGATGTGCCGGTCGATAACAGCGGTCTTGGCGAGAGCGTAAAGGCAGTCGAACCTGCGGTGCGCCAGGTATTCATCGCTCGCGGCAAGAAGACCTCCGACCAGGACGCATTCGAGCGCAAACTGTTCGTCATTCGCAAGACTGCCGAACACGCTGTATCCAATCTGCCCAAAGGACAAGGCAAGGGATTTTATGTTCCCTCCATGTCGTCACGTACCCTGGTTTACAAGGGTATGTTGCTGGCCGACCAGGTCGGCAAGTATTTCCTCGACCTGCAGGATAATGAGTTGGTCAGCGCGTTTGCGCTGGTGCACCAGCGCTTCTCCACCAACACCTTCCCCACTTGGGATCTGGCGCATCCATTTCGCATGATCGCGCACAACGGCGAGATCAATACCCTGCGCGGCAACGTCAACTGGATGGCGGCGCGCCATGCCGCGATGTCGTCCAGATTCCTCGGCAAGGACCTCGACAAACTGTGGCCGCTGATCGTCGAAGGCCAGTCCGATTCCGCCTGCTTCGACAACGCGCTGGAACTGCTGGTGGCAGGCGGTTACTCGCTGCCGCACGCCATGATGCTGCTGATTCCCGAAGCCTGGGCCGGCAATCCGCTGATGGATGAAGAACGCCGCGCATTCTACGAATACCATGCCGCGCTGATGGAGCCGTGGGACGGCCCCGCTGCGGTGGCGTTCACCGATGGACGCCAGATCGGCGCGACGCTGGACCGCAACGGCCTGCGCCCTGCGCGCTACCTGATCACCGACGATGACGTGGTATTGATGGCGTCCGAAATGGGCGTGCTGGATATACCGCAGCACAAGATCGTAAAAAAATGGCGCTTGCAGCCTGGCAAGATGTTCCTGATCGACATGCAGGCCGGACGCATCGTGGACGACGGCGAGCTGAAACAGCAGATCTCCACGGCGAAACCATATCGCAAATGGATCGAGCAATCGCGCTTCATCCTCGACGACTTGCCCAAGGTCAAGGAGCAGGGCGAATCGCAGCTCAGCCTGCTGGATGCGCAACAAGCCTTCGGTTACACGCAGGAAGACCTCAAGTTCATCATGCTGCCGATGGCGAGCGCAGGCGAGGAAGCGACCGGTTCCATGGGCAACGATGCCGCATTGCCGGTGCTGTCGAGCAAGAGCAAGGTGTTCTACAACTACTTCAAGCAATTGTTCGCGCAAGTGACCAATCCGCCGATCGATCCGATCCGCGAAGAGATCGTGATGTCTCTCACCTCGTTCATCGGCTCCAAGCCCAATTTGCTCGGTGTCGACGAAACCACGCCTGCACCTCGTCTCGAGGTGCACCAGCCCGTGCTGTCACACGAAGACGCGGCCAAGTTGCACAATATCGAAAAGCTGACCAAGGGCAAATACAAATCCAGGACGCTGGATATCAGCTACCCGGTGAAGAACGGTGCGGCGGGCTGCGAAGCCGCCATCAAGGCCTTGTGCAAAGAGGCAGACAAGGCAGTGGCTGGCGGCTTCAACGTGCTGATCCTGTCCGACCGCGCAGTCTCCGACAAGCGCGTGGCGATCCCGGCATTGCTGGCAACTGCGGCGGTGCACCACCACCTGGTTCAAGCCGGCCTGCGCACCAGCACCGGTCTGGTGGTAGAGACCGGTTCGGTGCGCGAAGTGCACCATTTTGCACTGCTCGCCGGCTATGGCGCCGAGGCGGTATATCCGTGGCTCGCCTACGACAGTCTCGCGGCACTTGAGCTGCCACCCGGCCTGGCAGTGAAGGATGCGCAGAAACGCTTCGTCAAGGCGATCAACAAAGGCTTGCTCAAAGTGATGTCCAAGATGGGCATCTCCACTTACCAATCGTATTGCGGTTCGCAGATCTTCGAGGCCATCGGCCTGAACAGCGACTTCATCGGAAAATATTTCCCCGGCACTGCAACGCAGATCGAGGGTATCGGCTTGAAGGAAGTGGCCGAAGAAGCGATACGCATGCACGCTGCCGCATTCGGCAATGACCCGGTGCTCGTGAACATGCTGGATGCAGGCGGCGAATATGCCTGGCGCACACGCGGTGAAGAGCACACCTGGACACCCGATTCCATCGCCAAGCTGCAGCACTCGACGCGTTCCAACAATTACGCGACCTACAAGGAATACGCCAAGCTGATCAACGACCAGACCCAGCGCCAGATGACGCTGCGCGGCCTGTTCGAGATCAAGCCGCTCGGCAAAGCCGTGCCGCTGGAAGAAGTCGAGCCGGCAAAAGAGATCGTCAAGCGCTTTGTCACCGGCGCGATGTCGCTCGGCTCCATCTCCACCGAAGCGCATACCACGCTGGCGATCGCGATGAACCGCATCGGCGGCAAATCCAATACCGGCGAAGGCGGCGAAGACGCCAATCGCTTCAAGGTGCTGCACGGCGGCGAGAGGCTGTCCGATATCATCGGCAAGCATCGCATCGAAGCCGACCACACCATGAAACCGGGAGACTCGCTGCGTTCGCGCATCAAGCAGGTCGCCTCCGGCCGTTTCGGTGTCACAGCCGAATACCTGGCCAGCGCCGATCAGATCCAGATCAAGATGGCGCAGGGCGCGAAGCCCGGCGAAGGCGGCCAGTTGCCGGGCGGCAAAGTGTCCGAATACATCGGCAAGCTGCGTCACTCGGTTCCCGGCGTCGGCCTGATCTCGCCACCGCCGCACCACGACATCTATTCCATCGAGGACCTGGCGCAGCTGATCCATGACCTGAAGAACTCCAACCCGGCTGCGTCGATCTCGGTGAAGCTGGTATCGGAAGTCGGCGTGGGTACCGTGGCCGCGGGCGTGTCCAAGGCCAAGGCTGACCACATCGTGATCTCCGGTTTCGACGGCGGCACCGGCGCTTCGCCGCTGTCATCGATCAAGCATGCCGGTACACCGTGGGAACTGGGGCTGGCTGAAGCGCAGCAGACCCTGGTGCTCAATCAGCTGCGCGGCCGCATCGGCCTGCAAGTGGACGGTCAGCTGAAGACCGGACGCGATGTGCTGATCGGCGCGCTGCTCGGCGCGGACGAATTCGGCTTCTCCACCGCACCGCTGGTGGTCGAAGGTTGCATCATGATGCGCAAGTGCCACCTCAACACCTGCCCGGTCGGTGTAGCCACGCAGGATCCGGCGCTGCGCAAGAAATTCACCGGCCAGCCCGAACACGTGGTGAACTACTTCTTCTTCGTTGCCGAAGAAGTGCGCGAACTGATGGCACAGATGGGTATCCGCAAGTTCGACGACCTGATCGGACGCAGCGACCTGCTCGACATGCGCAAAGGCATCACACACTGGAAGGCCAAGGGTCTGGATTTCTCCAAAGTGTTCCATCAGCCGGACATGCCGAAGAGCGTGGCGCGCCGCCATGCCGAAGAACAGGATCACGGCCTGGCACAGGCACTGGACAACGACCTCATTGCGGAAGCCAAGGAAGCCCTGGACGCGATGCGCGTGGTGACCATTGAAACCACCATCCGCAACGTCAACCGCACTGTCGGCACCATGCTGTCGCACGAAGTGGCCAAGCGCCATGGTAATGCAGGGCTGCCCGACGACACCATCCGGGTGAAGTTCCTAGGCACTGCCGGACAAAGTTTCGGCGCTTTCCTGGCGCACGGCATCACCTTCCAGCTGGAAGGCGAAGGCAACGACTACGTGGGCAAAGGCTTGTGCGGCGGGCGCATCATCGTCAAGCCGTCCGACGACAGCAAGCTGGTGGCGGAAGACAACATCGTCGTCGGCAACACCGTGTTGTACGGTGCGACTGCGGGTGAAGTGTTCTTCCGCGGCGTGGCAGGCGAACGTTTTGCCGTGCGCAACTCGGGCGCCATCGCCGTGGTGGAAGGCGTGGGCGACCACGGCTGCGAATACATGACCGGCGGCATGGTGGTGGTGCTGGGACAGACCGGCCGCAACTTCGCGGCGGGCATGTCCGGCGGCGTCGCCTACGTGCTCGACGAGGACGGCACCTTCCCACAGCGCTGCAACATGTCGATGGTGCAGCTCGAAGCCGTACCGGAAGAAGTTGCCGCCAGCGAGACCGGCGAAGTGGAGGCGCATGGCCGTGTGCATTTCAATCACCTGAACAAGGCAGATGAAGCGGCCCTGCGCGGCAAGATCGAGAAGCACCTGCGCTTCACCGGCAGCGCGCGTGCCAGACAGATACTGGATAACTGGGCGACTTACCTGCCCAAATTCGTGAAGGTCATGCCGACCGAATACCGTCGTGCGTTGCTCGAGATCGCGGCGCAGCAGCAAAAGGAGGCCGCATAATGGGCAAGCCAACCGGCTTCATGGAGTTTCAGCGCGTCAACGAAGGCTATGAACCTGTCGAACTGCGTGTCAAAGACTACCGCGAATTTGTAGCGCACCTGAGCGATAGCGGTGCCAAGCAGCAGGGTGCGCGCTGCATGGATTGCGGCATCCCGTTCTGCAACAGCGGCTGTCCGGTCAACAACATCATCCCCGACTGGAACGACCTGGTGTATCGCGGTAACTGGAAACAGGCGCTGGATGTGTTGCATTCCACCAACAACTTCCCCGAAGTGACCGGGCGCATCTGCCCCGCTCCATGCGAAGCGGCGTGCACGCTGAACATCAACAACGATGCAGTCGGCATCAAGTCCATCGAGCACGCCATCATCGACAAGGGCGGCGAGAACGGCTGGGTGGTGCCGCAACCTGCGAAGAAGAAGACCGGCAAGAAGGTCGCCGTGGTCGGTTCCGGCCCTGCAGGTCTGGCTGCCGCACAGCAGCTGGCGCGTGTCGGGCACAGCGTCACCGTGTTCGAGAAGAACAGCCGCATTGGCGGTCTGTTGCGCTATGGCATCCCCGACTTCAAGCTGGACAAACGCCTGATCGACTGGCGCATGGCACAGCTCGCCGCCGAGGGCGTGAAGTTCCAGACCAACACCTTCGTCGGCAAGGATGCGTCGGGCAAGGGCATCGTCAACGACGCGAAGAAAACGATCAGCCCGAAAGAATTGCAGAAGCAGTTCGACGCGGTGATCCTCGCAGGTGGTGCAGAGCAGCCGCGCGACCTGCCGGCTCCGGGGCGCAATCTGCAGGGCGTGCATTACGCGCTGGAATTCCTCATACCGCAAAACAAGCAAGTGGCGGGCGAAGGCAACAATCCGATCAACGTGCATGGCAAGCATGTCGTCGTCATCGGCGGCGGCGATACCGGCTCCGACTGCGTGGGCACCTCGAATCGCCACGGCGCAGCATCCATCACGCAGATCGAAGTGATGCCGCGCGCGCCGGATCAGGAGAACGGCCCCCTGACTTGGCCCTATTGGCCGCTCAAACTGCGCACCTCCAGTTCGCATGAAGAGGGCTGCGAACGCGACTGGGCGATCTCCACCAAGGAATTCATCGGCGAGAACGGCGTGCTCAAGGCGATCAAGGCCGTGCGCGTCGAGTTCAAGGACGGCAAGATGGTCGAGATCGCGGGCAGCGAATTCGAGCTCAAGGCCGACTTCGTGTTCCTCGCCATGGGCTTCACCAATCCGCTGGCGCAGGTGCTGGATGCCTTCGGCGTGGAGAAGGATGCACGCGGCAATGCCAAGGCAACGACCGATGGTCCCGGCTGCTACCAGACCAGCGTGAAGAAGGTGTTCGCCGCGGGCGACATGCGCCGCGGCCAGTCGCTGGTGGTGTGGGCCATCCGCGAAGGCCGCCAGGCAGCGCGTGCAGTAGATGAATACCTGATGGGCAGCAGCGTCCTGCCCCGATAAGAAAAGAGCAAAATGAACTTCAAAGTAAAGAACGACACCTTCCTACGCGCCCTGCTGCGTGAGCCGACCGAATACACGCCGTTGTGGATGATGCGCCAGGCTGGCCGTTACTTGCCGGAATACTGCGCCACGCGCAAACGTGCCGGCAGTTTCCTCAACCTGTGCAAGAGCCCGGACATGGCGACGGAAGTCACCCTGCAGCCGCTGGATCGTTTCCCGCTGGATGCCGCGATCCTGTTCTCCGATATCCTGACCGTGCCGGACGCGATGGGCCTGGGCCTGTATTTCTCCGAAGGCGAAGGTCCCAAGTTCGAGCGTCCGCTGACCACCGAAGCGGCGATCAAGGCGTTGCGCGTGCCGGACATCGGCAAGGACCTGAAATATGTGACCGATGCCGTGTCGCAGATCCGCAAGGCACTGGACGGTCGCGTGCCGCTGATCGGCTTCACCGGCAGCCCGTGGACCCTGTCCTGCTACATGGTCGAAGGCGGCAGCAGCGACGACTATGCCAAGGTGAAGACCTTGATGTACAAGGAGCCGAAGCTGATGCACCACATCCTCAGCGTGACTGCGGATGCCGTGACGGAGTATCTCAATGCGCAGATCGAAGCCGGCGCTCAGGCCGTGATGATCTTCGACTCCTGGGGCGGTGCACTGTCGCATGCGGCCTATCATGAATTCTCGCTGCCCTACATGCAGCGCATCGTGCAGGGCCTGAAGCGCGAGCACGACGGCGTCAAGATCCCCAGCATCGTGTTCACCAAGGGCGGCGGCCTGTGGATCGAGAGCATCGCCGACATCGGTTGCGATGCGGTCGGTCTGGACTGGACCATGGACATCGGCGTGGCGAGGCAGAAGGTCGGCCACAAGGTCGCGCTGCAAGGCAACCTCGATCCGACCATCCTGTTTGCGACACCGGAAGTCATCCACAACGAAGTGGAAAAGATCCTCAGCAGCTATGGTTATGGCAGCGGCCATGTGTTCAACCTCGGGCATGGGATCTCGCAATTCACCAACCCCGACAACGCGGCTGCGCTGGTGCAGGCAGTGCATGAGTTGAGCAAAAAATATCATTAAGAATCAAGCGCGGTTCAAAATCTTATAAACAGCGCTTGCTCGGCAACAGGCCACGGATGGCATCACCCGTGGCCTTTTTCTGTTCTGAATATAACCTGTTGTTTATTAATGGCCTATAGACCTGAGCAGAATTTGGGCTACAGCAGAAAACCGTATATACGATTAGCAGTTAGCGCATCTATCGGGTAATTGCCCACACAGTTATCCACAGGATATGTGCATAAGAAAAAATCCCCATTCGGCTCAAGCCGATTAGCTAAACTTCGCAGAAATCACCAGAGAAATTATCCATAACATGCCCATCATTCGCGTCGCGCTGGACGTGCCCTTGTCAACACTTTTCGACTACGTCGTGAGTGAAGAAATGCGGCTCGAGATCGGGCAGCGTGTGGTCGTGCCGTTCAGGCGCAAACAGGCGCTCGGGGTGGCGATGGAATGGGTGCAAGAAACGGCATTGGCGGTGGATCGCATCAAGCCCGTCACGCAAGTGCTGGACGATGTGCCGCCGCTGCCGCAAGAGCTGCTGGCCCTATTGCGCTTCTGCAGCGACTACTACCATTACCCGCTGGGCATGACCGTGCTGGCTGCGTTGCCTACGCGGCTGCGCGCCGTGGAGCCCATCACCGTGAAACAAGCGCTGGATTACACGCTGAGTGCCGCAGGCCGTGCACTGGACATCGCAACCCTGCCAAAGCGCCGCGTGGTGCAGCAGCGCATCCTGCAGGCGCTGCGGCTCGCGCCCCTGAGTGGTGCACAGATGCGCACCCTGTCGCCCTCGGCACCCGCCGCCTTGAAGTCGCTGCTTGAGGCAGGCTGGGTCGAATGTGTGGCTCGCAAAGCAGGCCCTCTCTCTAACTCTCTCCCGCAAGCGGGAGAAAGGACAAATGAGAAAGGCAATCTTCTTCTTGGGGCGCATGCACTCACTGACGAGCAACAACAGGCCGTGGATGCCGTCACACAACAAAAGGGCTACGGCTGCTTCCTGCTGCACGGCATCACAGGCAGCGGCAAGACCGAGATCTATGTGCACCTCATGCACGAGATGCTGCAACGAAGTGGGCAGATACTTCTGCTGGTGCCCGAGATCAACCTCACCCCGCAACTGGAGAACTATTTCCGCAGCCGCTTTCCCGACGTCGACCTGGTCAGCCTGCACAGCGGCCTGGCCGACGGCGAGCGCGCGCAGAACTGGCTCAAGGCGCAGTCAGGCGATGCGCGCATCGTGCTGGGCACGCGCCTCTCAGTTTTTGCGCCGTTGCCGAAGCTGAGCCTGATTCTGGTGGATGAGGAACACGACCCGTCCTTCAAGCAACAGGACGGCCTGCGTTATTCGGCGCGTGACGTGGCGATCTTCCGCGCCAACCAGCGCGGCGTGCCCATCGTGCTCGGCTCCGCCACGCCCTCGCTGGAGAGCTGGTTCAACGCGCAAAGCGGGCGCTACAAATTATTGAAGCTCACGCAGCGTGCCGTGCAACCGGCCACCCTGCCCGTCGTGCGCTGCATGGACATCACCAAACTGCCGCTGCAGGACGGACTGAGCGAGCCCCTGCTCACCGCGATCGAGACACGCCTGCAGCGCAAGGAACAAAGCCTCATCTTCATCAACCGCCGCGGCTATGCGCCGGTGCTGATGTGCACTTCCTGCGGCTGGTTGTCCGAATGCAAGCACTGTGCGGGCAAGCTGGTGCTGCATCAGAAAGACCGCAGCCTGCGCTGCCACCATTGCGGCGCACAGCAGCGCGTACCTAATGCCTGCCCCACCTGCGGCGATGCCGACCTCAAGCCGGTCGGTATCGGCACGCAGCGCCTGGAAGAAACGTTGCAGACCCGCTTTCCCAATGCGCGCATCCTGCGCGTGGACCGCGACAGCACGCGCAACAAGGGCGCATGGAGCGCGATGCGCAAACAGATCCACGACGGCGAGGCCGACATCCTCATCGGCACGCAGATGCTGGCCAAAGGCCACGACTTTCCCAACCTCACCCTGGTCGGCGTCATCAGCCCCGACGGCGCGCTCTACAGCGCCGACTTTCGCGCCTCGGAAAAACTCTTCGCCCAGCTCACGCAAGTCGGCGGCCGCGCCGGGCGCGCCGACAAGGCCGGCGAAGTCATCATGCAGACCGCCTTCCCCAACCATCCGCTGTTCCAGGCCCTGCGCGCGCACAACTACGAGATCTGGGCGCAGACCCTGCTTGCTGAGCGCCAGATGGCGGGTTTCCCGCCGTTCGTCTATCAGGCGCTGCTGAGCGCGGAAGGCAAACAGGAAAGCGACGCCTACAATTTCCTGAAGCAGGCGCGCAGTGCGGCAATGGAATTGCACATGCCCGTCGAAGTCTACGGCGTCGTCCCCGCCGCCATGCCCAAACGCGCCAACCACCACCGCGCGCAACTGCTGGTGCAGAGCGACAAGCGCAAAGCGCTGGGGGAATTCTTGCGGGCGTGGAAGCCGATACTGGATGCGCTGCCGGCGGGCAAGTTGCGCTGGGTGCTGGATGTTGATCCGATGGAGTTTTAAGGGATAAGAAGTGCCGAGCCCCGCTTTGGAAAAGTGAAACGCCATGTTATGGTTTGCACAACACAACAGACTAGGGAGATGAGTATGCGACATCTGGATCTATGGCAGGTCGATCAAGACTATCCGGCATATTTGCCACCTACTTTATGTTGGGGATATTGATATGTATTCCGAAATCACCGCCGCCATCCAGAGCACCAAGACCGCAATTGAACTCGTCAAGGCTGCCCATGGGCTTTCCAACTATAGCGAACTCCTCACCGCGGTCACTGCTGTTCAGATAAAGCTCACCGACGCCATCGCTTCTGAGTTGGCGAGCCAAGAGAAGCAGGCGGCGCTCGCCGAACGGGTGCGCGAACTTGAAAAGCAAATAGCAGAAATCGAGGACTGGAAGAGCCAAATTCAACGCTATGCGCTATTTCAGTTCCCAACCGGAGCTCTCGCCTACGCGCTGAAGCCAGGAATGGAGAACAGCGAGCCGATGCACTATCTTTGTACGGCCTGCGTGGATAAGAAAAAGAAAACCACATTGCAACCTAAAGGTCGCCTTCTTCATTGCCCTGAGTGCGATTCCAACATCGCCATGCGAGATGCGCAGCCAATAAATGTTAATCGCAGCGGTGGGTCGTGGATGTCGCGGTGAACCCAATCCCTCCTTCTTGAATTAAAGCGAGCATAGGACGCAATAACCAACGGGCATTGCGCCGCATTTATACTTCCGCGGGTAATTAAAGGGGCCGTGGTCGAATTACCTTTTCAAACCAAGTTTGTTGGTTGTTACCGAATAACTTTAAAAGGTACCGGAGTCGAATTGTTTTGAGAGCGAATCGTGTCTATCACCGGACGCGAACATACCTATCCCGCAAAGCCCGTCGTTAGGCGTCCTGCAGGCAACATGGCTGAAGTAGACCGTCTTTTCTTGGCTTACAAGCCGCATGCCTGAACATGCCTGTTCTGCGCGGCTTCACGGGCAGATGGCAAAAGTATCTCCACAGCCACGCTGTCGTCCTGCAGGGCTACAATGCCATCCTGACAGGAGCCTGGACACCATGACGATAGAACCGCAACTACTGGAATCCTTCACCGCGATCGTGGGCAGCGACGGCGTGCTGACTGGCGCAGATGCCGTGCCGTACGGCAAGGATTGGCGCGGCCGTTATGCCAACGAGGCGCTGGCGGTGGTGTTCCCTGCTGATACGCAGCAAGTCAGCGCGGTGGTGAAGTTGTGTGCGGGCAACAAGATTTCCATCGTGCCGCAGGGCGGCAACACCAGTCTGTGCGGCGGCTCGGTGCCGCTGGCGGGGCCGCTGCCGCAGGTCATCATCAACCTGTCGCGCATGAACCGCATCCGCAACGTGGATGCCACCAACTACACCATGACCGTCGAAGCGGGCTGCAAACTGGCGTCGCTGTACGATGCGCCAGAACAGGCGGATCGCCTGTTCCCGCTCGGCCTGACCGCCATCGCGCCGCATTGCGAGATCGGCGGCAACCTGTCCACCAACGCGGGCGGCATCAACGTGCTGCGCTACGGCACGGCGCGCAACCTGGTGCTCGGGCTGGAAGTGGTGCTGCCGGACGGGCGCATCTGGAACGGCCTGCGCAGCCTGCGCAAGGACAATACCGGCTACGACCTGAAGCAGCTGTTCATTGGCGCCGAAGGCACGTTGGGCATCATCACCGCCGCCGTGCTGAAACTTTTTCCGCGCCCGAAGTCGGTGGCGACGGCTTGCATTGCGGTGCGCGACCCGGCGGTGGCGGTGGAGTTGCTGGCGCACCTGCGCGCCAACTGCGGCGACACGATCGACGCCTTCGAATTCATCTCGCGCTCCTGCCTCGACCTGGTTTTCAAACATATTCCAGACTCTAGTGAGCCGTTCGCCACCCGGCACGAATGGATCGTCATCACGCGCCTGGCTGACGTGCTGCCCGCGCCGCTGGATGCGGCCTTGCGCTATGCGCTCAATTCGTTCGGCGATGGTATCGTCGAATTCGAGGTCACCACCAACAAGGACGATGCCGAGCGCTGGTGGAAGCTGCGCAAGAACATCGCCGAGGCGCAGAAGCGGGAAGGCCTCAGCATCAAGCACGATATCTCGGTGCCGATCAGTCGCGTGGCGGAATTCATCGAACAGGCGAGCGACTCATTGCGCAAGGCCTACCCCGGCGTGCGCATCGTCGCTTTCGGCCACATGGGCGACGGCAACATCCATTACAACGCTTCCATGCCGGATGCGGCACAGAACAAGGCGTTCATCGAACAACAGGAGACCGGAGTGCACCACCTCGTGTATGAGATCGCAGCGAAGCTCGAAGGCAGCATCGCCGCCGAGCACGGCCTGGGCCAGCTCAAGCGCGAGGAGGTCACTCACTACAAGAGCGAGCTGGAGCTGGAATTGATGCGCAGCATCAAGAACACCCTGGATCCGCACGGGCTGATGAATCCGGGGAAAGTGATATAGAACACCAGGTCACATCAAGGTATCGCAATTCAACTCAAGGAGATGTGCAATGGCAAACCAACCCGAGATCACCAACATGGCATTGTTCTGCGACTTCGAGAACGTGGCGCTGGGTGTGCGCGATGCCAAGTACGCGCAGTTCGACATCAAGAAAGTGCTGGAACGCCTGCTGCTCAAGGGCAGCATCGTGGTGAAGAAGGCCTATTGCGACTGGGACCGCTACAAGGAATTCAAGGCCACCATGCACGAGGCCGCCTTCGAGCTGATCGAGATCCCGCATGTGAGGCAAAGCGGCAAGAACTCCGCCGACATCCGCATGGTCGTCGATGCGCTCGACCTCTGCTACACCAAGGCCCATGTCGATACCTTCGTCATCATCAGCGGAGATTCGGATTTTTCGCCGCTGGTGTCCAAGCTGCGCGAGAACAACAAATACGTGATCGGCATCGGCGTGAAGGATTCCACTTCCGATTTGTTGAGCGCCAATTGCGACGAGTTCATCTTCTACGACGACCTCGTGCGGGTGCAGGAAGCGAAGAAGAAGCAGGCCGCAAAGAAGACGCCGCCGAAGGCGAAAGCAGAAGCCGCAAAACCGGCTGAGGCGAAAGGCGAAGAAGACAAGAAGCAGGAAGCGATGGATTTTCTGGTTGAGACGGTCGAGGGCCTGATCTCCGAACGCGGTTCGGACGAGAAGCTCTGGGGCTCCATGGTCAAGACCACCATGCAGCGGCGCCGGCCGGGTTTCAATGAGTCGTTCTACGGTTACCGCTCGTTCCGCGAGCTGATGGAAGATGCGCAAAAGCACAAGCTGGTGATGCTGGTGAAGGACGAGAAATCGGGGCAGTACACGATCCGGTTGCCGGCGGCAGATTGAAGAGTCGCCAGTGCCGGGCCGACAGGAGTCATTGACCCCGAAGATCTGTGCCAGAATGATGCCAAGTCACAGATCGGCGATTTATTGAATTTCGTAATCCCGATTGATTCGGAATAACGTATTAGCAAAGGGGTAGAGAAATGCCAGATCCAGATATTGCTGAAATCGACGACTCAGCGATCTATAAGGCAGTGCTCCTGAGTTCGGAGCGCATCACGCCGGAGTCTTCGCGCGAAGAGATCAGGCAACTGGTCTTTCGTACCGACGACCTGGACTTCGACGGCAAGGTGGGTAGTTGTGTGCGTGTCCTTGCGCCCGGCCAGTATGGCAATCGCTATCACAAACGGTTCTACCTGATCGCCGACCACGATCACC
This sequence comes from Sideroxydans lithotrophicus ES-1, assembly GCF_000025705.1. NCBI lineage: Bacteria > Pseudomonadati > Pseudomonadota > Betaproteobacteria > Nitrosomonadales > Gallionellaceae > Sideroxydans > Sideroxydans lithotrophicus. Next base: position 135,580 of record NC_013959.1, read on the forward strand.
AGTCTCCCGATGCGGCCGAGTTCGCGTTGTGCGTGCGGCGCTGCTTCTATACCGACGAGGTAAATGGCGAAGAATATGAGGGTATCGCCTCCAACTACCTGTGCGATCTGAAGCCGGGAAGTAGCATCGAGTTTTCCGGTCCGGTCGGCTACCCGTTCGTCATCCCTGCAAACCAGAGTGCGAGCCTGCTGATGATCGGCATGGGCACGGGCATCGCACCGTTCAGGGGATTGATACGCATGCTCTATGAGCAGCATGGGGGCTGGAAAGGCAAGGTACGTCTGTTTCACGGCGCACGCACAGGCCTGGAGATGCCGTACTTGAACGATGCGAACAACGATCTGGGCAACTATTTCGACCAGCCGACGTTCAAGGCTTTTCAGGCTGTCAGCCCGCGCCCGATGTTCGATGCTCCGGTGGCCCTGGACAATGCGCTCGAACAGAATGCGGCAGAGGTTTGGGAGATCATCAACAGTCCGGACAGCCGCATCTATGTGGCGGGCCAGTCGCAGATGCACACCCTGATAGACAAGGCGATGACCAGCATCGCCGGATCGTCGGATGCCTGGCTATCGAAACGAAACGAGCTGGTCGCTGCTGGCCGCTGGCAGGAAGTGCTCTATTAGCCAGCGCAGACTAGATGACTGGCGGAGCCGGGTCAACCACCGGCAACCGCAGTAGCTTCCGGATAGCGACAAGCACCAGCAACACCACCGCCAGGCTGGAAACAAATCCCGCCAGCACGTCAGCCGGGAAATGCGCCCCCAGGTTCACCCTGGAGATTCCGACCCATGCCACGAAACACACCCCTGCTACTCGCCACTTGCGCTTCAGCACCGGCCACAGGCTGGCGGTCACCAGCATGGCAAAAGACGAGTGTCCGCTGGGCAGACTGTGGTGATATTCCGGAATGCCGATGACATTCACCGTTCCCGGCAACAACGCCAGCGGTGGTCGTGAGAAATCGAGCATGGGTTTTATATATCCCAGTAACAGCCCGTCCAGCAAATAGGCGATGGTGAACACCGCGACTACCGACATCCAGCGCGTTGCTTGCAATTGATAGTGCCGATGATCCTGGTCGGGCCTGTTGACCGCGACCAGCGCAAACAACGTCAGCAATGCAAGGTAGGGGATGAACAGGTTATGGTCTCCCAGCGCGGTGCCGAGCAACATGACTTTATCCAGCCATTCGAACCTGATGTCGTTGATCGCGTGGAACAGCCAGACGTTGGCACCGCCCCAGTCGTAAAAGATCTCCTTCATTTCGATCCCGGCTTAAGCGGCAAGCGCCAGGCCCCACATCACCAGGCCGCCTGCGGCCGATACGCCCGCCAAAGCAAACAGCCATTTCTTGCGCGTCAAAACCGTGATGGATGCCAGCGAGATGGCGATCTGGATCAGCGTCATGGCTTGCGCCAATTTATGATGCGGATGCATCAGATGATCGCTTTCCTCGTTGGCTTTTTCCGATTCTGCCTCCAGTGCTTCGGCCTTGGCCTTGATCTCTTTCTTGTCGTTCTCGTATTTCTCGATCTGGGTCTTGTAATAGTCACGCTTGCTCGCCGGCGCCAGATCGGAAGCGAGTTCCATCAAGTGCCCCTTGTTGCTTTTGGCCTGATAGAAGCTCCATTGGTCGGAGGCCTGGGTCTTTTTCAGTACGGCCTCGTTCTTGAACAACATGGCCTGATTCTGGGTATCGCCGCCCTGATAGCTGACGATCGCGCCAACCGAGGCCAGGATCGCGGTAAAGATCGCGACCTGGCCGCTGAGCTTGTCGCCGCTATGCGCGCCGTGCTCCACCGCATGGTCGTGGGCACCGTGAACATGAAATCCTTCTGACATGGTATTTCCTTGAAAGTGGGTATGAAAACAGGCGCGCATTCTATACCCGGAAACATGGATGTGTAGCGAGGGTAAACCGCGATGACAGCCATGGTATTCAACCGATCGAGCGATGCTGCAGGAGTCGTACAGCAGTAGAATGAATCCTGCATTTTTGCAGGCCCCCGACAGGCTGCCGCAATACATGTAACTTGAATCGGCGTTCACCGGATCTTCACAGGAGTCACAGCCATGCGATATCGATTACTTGGTAACACCGGCCTCTATGTTTCCGAGTTGTGTCTGGGAACCATGACTTTCGGGGCAAAGGGTTTTTGGGAAGTGATGGGCGGCCTGCAGCAGGCCGATGTCGACCAACTGGTGAGTGCCTCCTTCGACCACGGCGTCAATTTTTTCGATACCGCCAATGTCTATTCGCTGGGTGAATCGGAGAAACTGCTTGGCCAGTCGATCAGGAATCTGGGGCTGCGGCGGGACGAGATCGTGGTTGCCACAAAATCCACGGGCATCATGAATGAGCTTCCCAACGGCCGCGGGCAATCGCGTTTCCATCTCTTCAACGAAGTCGATGCGAGTCTGAAGCGCCTGCAGCTGGACCATATCGATCTTTACCAGCTTCACGGATTCGACCCGCTCACCCCGTTCGAAGAGTCGTTGTCCGCGCTCAACGATCTGGTGCGATCGGGGAAGGTCCGCTACATCGGCCTGTGCAATATGGCGGCATGGCAGATCATGAAGGCGTTGGGGGTATCCAGGCTCAATGGCTGGAGCGAGTTTGCGAGTGTGCAGGCTTATTACTCGATCGCCGGGCGGGATCTTGAACGCGAGATATTCCCTCTGTTGCAGGACCAGAGACTGGGCCTGATGGTCTGGAGTCCGCTTGCGGGCGGGTTCCTGTCCGGAAAATTCAAACGCGGCAAAACGGCGCCTGCAGGCTCGCGCCGTACGGATTTCGATTTCCCGCCATTGGACAAAGAGAAAGCATTCGATTGCGTAGCGGCGATGGAGCCTGTCGCCAAGGCGCATGGCGTATCTGTCGCCCAGGTTGCCCTGGCATGGATACTGAGCAAACAACAGGTGTCGAGCATCATCATCGGCGCTCGCCGCATGGAGCAACTGAAAGACAATCTCGCATCCACGAAACTGGTGCTCACCGAAGAGGAGCTGAAGTCACTCGATGAGGCAAGCAAGCTGACCCAGGAATATCCAGGGTGGATGCTTGCGTTCCAGGGACAATACCGCGCGAAGCCGCCGGTGAAGGAATGATATAGGGTGAATGCATTTCACCGGCAATGCAGCCAGCAGCTGATGCAGGGTCGAACGGCGGTTTCCAAATGCTATAATCCGCGCCTCTTTTGAAGGTGCTGAGCAATGTCCGCTGTCCTGAATTTCAAATCCCATTTATCCGAATTGTTCGCGCAGGCCCTGCGCGAAGTCGCGCCCGACCATAGCGGAGCGACCGTGCTGATCGAACGCCCCAAGCAGGCATCGCATGGCGATTACGCCTGCAACCTGGCGATGCAACTGGCCAAGCCGCTGCGCAAATCGCCGCGCGACATCGCCAATGCGCTGATCGCGGCGCTGCCTAAATCCGACGTGATCGAAAAGGTGGAGATCGCGGGTGCAGGCTTCATCAATGTATTCATCACCACTGCCGCGAAGCAGGACGTAGTGCACGGCGTGCTGCAGGCAGGTGCGGGCTACGGCCATGTGCATGTCGGCGGCGGACGCAAGGTCGGCGTGGAGTTTGTCTCCGCCAATCCGACCGGGCCGCTGCATGTAGGCCATGGTCGCGGGGCTGCGGTGGGCGATTGCCTGTGCAACGTGCTGCATGCGGCCGGCTGGAATGTGACGCGCGAGTTCTACTACAACGATGCGGGCGTGCAGATCGACAACCTGACTCTCTCGGTGCAGTTGCGCTGCAAGGGCATCACTCCGGACGATCCGTCCTGGCCTGAATCGGGTTATCGCGGCGATTACATCGTCGATGTGGCCAAGTCCTACATGGCGAAGGAAACGGTCGAGGCCGACGATCAGCACATCACCGGCAAGGGCGACGTGAACGATGCCGAAGCGATCCGTCATTTCGCTGTGGCCTATCTGCGACGCGAGCAGGATCTGGATCTGCGTGCCTTCGAGGTGGAGTTCGACGTGTTCTCGCTGGAGTCCGCGCTGTATACCGACGGCAAGGTGGAAGAGACGGTGCAGAAGCTCATCGCCAGCGGCCATACTTACGAGCAGGACGATGCACTGTGGCTGCGCACTACCGATTTCGGCGATGACAAGGACCGCGTGATGCGCAAGAGCGACGGCGGCTATACCTACTTCGTGCCGGACGTGGCCTACCATCTGGACAAGTGGCGGCGCGGCTTCGAGCGCGTCATCAACGAGCAGGGTTCCGACCACCACAGCACGATCACGCGGGTGCGTGCCGGACTGCAAGCCCTGGATGCGGGTATCCCCAAAGGCTGGCCAGACTATGTGCTGCACCAGATGGTGACGGTGCTGAAGAACGGCGAAGAGGTGAAGATCTCCAAACGCGCCGGCAGCTATGTGACGCTGCGCGACCTGATCGACGAAGTGGGCTGCGACGCCACGCGTTACTTCCTGGCTGCGCGCCATCCCGATTCGCAGCTGGTGTTCGACATCGACCTGGCCAAATCGCAAAGCAACGATAACCCGGTGTACTACATCCAGTATGCCCATGCCCGCATCAGTACGGTGCTGGCGCAATGGAATGGCGACCGCCTTGCGCTGTTGCACGCCGATGTCGGCGTGCTGGACAGCGAGTACGAGACGCAGTTGCTGCAGCGCATGATCGACTTCCCGCAGGTGATCGAAACCGCCGCCGAAGACCTGGCGCCGCACCTGGTTGCGTTCTACCTGAAAGAATTGGCGGCCGATTTTCACAGCTACTATAATGCTTCGCGCTTTCTGGTCGAGGACGAGAAGCTGAAGCTGGCGCGCCTGGCATTGATTGCCGCGGTGGCGCAAGTACTGAAGAACGGGCTGGCCTTATTGGGCGTCTCGGCACCCGAAAAGATGTAAGCAGCAAAGACAAAAGGAAAGATCATGAGCGGGGATAAAGGCAAGGTAGTCGCAGGCGTGTTCATCGGCATGGTGCTTGGCATCACCGCTGCGGGCGCCGTTGCGTGGTATATGGTGAACAAGAACCCGACGGCGTTCGTCAACAAGGATCAGGCCAAGCCTGCTCCGCAAGTGCCTCCGCCGCTGGCGACTGCACCGACGATCATTCCGCCTCTTGCGACATCCGGTGTCGCCGCACCCCAACAGCATTTTGAATTCTACAAAGAGCTGACCGACAAATCGGACAATACGGCGCGTGGCAGCAATGCCAAATCCGTACAGAAACCAAAACAGCCCGCGGCGACAAAGCCGGCATCGGTCCCATCAGCTGCGAAAACGTATTTCTTGCAAGCAGGGTCATTCCAGAATGTCGATGATGCCGAGAAACTAAAAGCCAAGCTGGCACTCTCAGGTTTCGAGGCCAGCCTGCAAACGGTGAACATCCCGGACAAGGGTGTCTGGCATCGCGTGCGCCTCGGTCCGTATAACAACGACGAGGCGGGCAAAACCATTTCGGCGTTGAAACAGAACGGCATTATCGCCACCCAACTACACGCCCAGTGAAAGGGCAATGTGATTCGATAAGGAGACGAGCATGAGATTCTTGAAGCAGATCGTGACAGTGTTGACATTGCTATGCGCGACCTATGCGCATGCCGAAGTGGTGGCAGGCAGGGATTACAAGTTGTTGAATCCGCCGCAGCCGACCAGCAGCGGCAAGAAGGTCGAAGTGCTGGAGTTCTTTTTCTACGGCTGCCCACACTGTTATCACCTGCACCCGCTGATCAGCGCGTGGGAAAAGAAGATGCCCAAGGATGTCGATTTCCAGTACGTCCCGACCATATTCAACGAAGGCTGGGAGCCTATGGCGCATACTTATTATGCGCTGGAAGCGATGGGCAAGATCAGGCAGCTGCACGATGCGCTGTTCCAGGCATGGAATGAGAATGTCGATCTGAGCGACGAAGCGCATATCTCCGAGTTCGTGGGTAAGCACGGTGTGGATCGGAACAGGTTCGACGCCGACTACAATTCCTTTACGGTATCGAGCAAGATCGCGCGCAGCAATCAACTGGTACAGAGCTTCAACATACGCGGTACGCCTACCATTGCGGTGGATGGGAAATACATCATCAGCGGTCTGCAGCCGGAGGAAACCATCCGTGTGCTGGATGAAGTGATCAAGATCGCGCGCAAGGAACGCAACAGGCACTGATGAATGTTGCAAGGGGCGCCATCCCCAACAGCAGGCTGGTCATCAGCGGCGCGTCGAGCGGCATCGGTCTGGCCCTCGCGCGCCATTATCTTGAGCGCGGTGCAACCATTGCCACTTTCGCAAGGCGCGGCGAATTGCTGCAATCCCTTGCCGCACAGTTCCCCGGCAAAGTCTACTGCTATGTACTTGACGTGCGGGATGCTCCCGCGATCCAGCAGGCAGCGAAACACTTCATGTCGCATGTCGGCGTGCCTGACATCGTCATTGCCAATGCCGGAGTAAGTCGCGGCACACTCACCGAATATGCTGAAGACGAAGAGGTGTTCCAGAACATCATGGACATCAACGTGCTTGGCATGGTGAAGACCTTTCAGCCGTTTCTGATCCCGATGCGTGAAGCACGGCAGGGCACGCTGGTCGGCATCGCCAGCGTCGCTGGATTTCGCGGCCTTCCCGGCTCGGGTGCATATTCGGCATCCAAAGCGGCAGCGATCTCCTATCTGGAAAGTCTGCGAGTGGAATTGCGGGGCAGCGGCTTGAAGGTCGTTACGCTCTGTCCCGGATATATCAAGACGCCAATGACCGACATAAATACTTATCCAATGCCTTTCATACTGGAAGCGGATGAAGCGGCCCGACGCATGGCGCGAGATATTGAACGCGGTACGTCATTTGCGGTCGTACCGTGGCGGATGGGGATCGTGGGTTGGATTTTGAAGTGCCTGCCGAATTGGTTGTATGACCTGGTTTTCAGCAAAGCGCCGCGCAAGACTCGTCGAACTGGATAGGCTTCACCGCCTATATCACTGGGTTATTTTCCGGCTGAATGATTCTAGGGGGTTACATCATTCATAGCCATAAAGGTAATCAACGCCTACCCATTTGACCCATTGCATGTGAGGTTATGCGAGCGTAGTATTCACAAGTTTTTTACAATCGGCAATATTCTCAAGGAGCGCAATGATGGAGAACGAGGCTTTGAGCAGCAATGACCGAAGAGATTTTTTGGTCAAACTGACTTCAGTGGTTGGCGGTGCAGGAGTGGCAGCAGCCTGTGTGCCGTTCGTGGCAAGTATGAACCCCAGTTCCGATGTTTTGGCCAAGGGCGTGACTGAAGTCGATCTGACCGGCATTCCACCAGGCGGTTTGCGCACCGTGGCGTGGCAGGGGAAGCCGGTATTCATTTTGCGCCGTACACCGGATGAGGTCAAAGCATCTGAAGCCACCGATGGAACGATCGATCCGGAAGCGGATAGCAAACGCGTAAAGAATCCCGAATGGCTGGTCGTGATCGGCGTCTGTACACACATGGGTTGTGTGCCGAACAAGGAGGGCGAGGGCTTCGTCTGCCACTGCCACGGCAGCCAATACGACGATAGCGGTCGCGTTGTGCGTGGCCCGGCACCGAAGAATCTTGAAGTACCGCCGTATCACTTCATTGCGGAAAACAAGATACTCATCGGCAAAGCAGCTTAGGAGACCAACCCATGAAAACAAAAGTTATGAAATGGATAGACCGGCGTTTCCCGCTCACCAGCTTCATCGAGCATGACCTGACGGGTTATCCGACACCGCGCAACCTCAGCTATTGGTGGAACTTCGGCTTTCTCGCCGGCATCGTGCTGGTGCTGCAAGTCGCTACCGGCATCTTCCTGGCGTTCCAGTACAAACCCGATACCAGCCTCGCATTCGACTCCATCCAGCACATCATGCGCGACGTGAACTTCGGTTGGCTGTTGCGCTACATGCATGCGATGGGCGCTTCGGCATTCTTCTTCGTCATCTTCGTCCACATGGCGCGTACCCTGTACTACGGTTCGTATCGCGCACCGCGCGAATTGCTGTGGTGGACAGGTCAGGGGCTGCTGCTGTTGCTGATGGCGACGGCCTTCATGGGTTATCTGTTGCCGTGGGGACAAATGTCCTATTGGGGTGCGACGGTCATCACCAATCTGTTCCGCGCAACTCCCTTTATCGGAGAACAAGTGGTTGTCTGGTTACGCGGTGATTTCACTGTAGGCGACGACACGCTGACGCGTTTCTTTGCTTTGCACTATCTGTTCCCGTTCATCATCATCGGCGCGGTAGTGATACATCTGGTAGCCCTGCATACGGTGAAGAGCAGCAACCCCAGCGGTATCGACCTTGCTGACAAGGACAACATCCCGTTCCATCCCTATTTCACTGCCAAGGATCTCTATGGTCTGGGATTGTTCCTGATCGTTTATAGCGTGTTCGTGTTCTTCATACCGAACAGCCTGATCGAACCGGCCAACAATATTCCGGCCAATCCGATGATGACACCGAACCACATCGTGCCCGAATGGTATTTCCTGCCGTTCTACGCGATTCTGCGATCGGTTCCCAGTCTGGTCGGCGGCGTGGTGGCGATGGGATTGTCGGTGATGATCTTTGCCTTCATGCCGTACCTGGACCGTTCGCGCATACCCGGCGGCGCGCGCTATCGCCCCTTCTACCGGATTCAGTTCTACCTCTTCCTGGTGGATATGCTGGTGCTGGGCTATGTCGGATATGTTCCTCCGACCAGCCAGACCATCCTGCTCGGCCAGGTGGCGACGGTATGGTACTTCTGCTCATTCTTCTTCCTGCCGTTCTTGTCCAAGGTCGAAGAACGCAAGTTGATGCAAAAAGGCTTGCCCCAGGAGGTGAAGGCGCTGATCGAGAGCGAAAAACTTCAGAAAAGCATTCAAGGAGACATGCAGTGAAAAAGCTCATAACAATATTGGCTTCGTGCTGTATCGCTACGTCGGTGATGGCTTCGGAAGCAGAACTGGAAACAGTCAAGGTGGGCAATGATGCGCAGACGCTGGAACGGGGCATTGACGGCTTCATGACCAACTGTCATTCATGCCATAGTCTGAAGTATGTCAAATTCCGGAATCTGGTCGAGATCGGCATAGACAAGGCGAAAGTGGACGCATGGCGCGCAGACCAGCCGCTGGAATCGCCCATAATGTCGCAGATGTCGGAAAGCGATGCTGCGCAGGCTTTCGGCAAGGCACCGCCGGACCTGAGCCTGATGACCAGTGCGCGCGAGGGTGGGGTGAACTATGTCTATTCCTATCTGCTGGGCTACTACGTTACGCCTGAGGGTTTGACTGGCAACCACTATTATCCGCCGACCAAGATGCCCGACATACTCGGCATGAGCATGACCACCGATGCGGCCAAGCGTACCGAGATACAAGGTACGGCGCGCAACATCGTATCGTTCCTGAATTGGGCGGCAGATCCGCATGCAGGAGAGCGTATTCGTCTGGGTTACTATGTGATCGCGTACTTGATCGTGTTGACGACGTTGCTCTACTTCGTCAAGAAACAGGTCTGGTCAAAGTTGAAATAAGCCTTCGATGACTGACTGATTCGGAGATTCAAACAGGATCGGTGCAGGAAACAACAACTGGCGGGCGATCAGCCCGCCAGTTTCTTTTTCAGGATATCGTTCAGCTGCGCGGGGTTCGCCTTGCCCTTGCTGGCCTTCATGGCGAGACCGACGAAGAAGCCGAACAGCTTGTCCTTGCCGCTACGGTATTCGGCGACCTTGTCCGCATTGGCGGCGATGATCTCGTCCACCAGGGCTTCAATGGCGCCGCTGTCGGAGACCTGCTTCAACCCCTTGGCTTCGATGATCGCATCTGCCTCACCGCCTTCTGCCCACATGGTGCGGAACACTTCCTTTGCGCCGGAATTGGAGATGGTGCCGTCGGCGATGCGTTGCAGCATGCCGCCGAGTTGCTGTGCTGTGATCGGACATTGCGCCATATCCAGGCCGTCGCGGTTCAGCTGCGCGCTGACTTCACCTATGATCCAGTTGGCGCAGATCTTCGCCTGCCCTGTCGCATCGCCGAGTGCGGCTTCGAAAAAATCCGCCATCTCGCGCGAACTGGTCAGCACGCTGGCATCGTAAGCCGATAGCCCGAGGTCGTTCACATAACGTATTTGCTTGGCCTGCGGCAACTCCGGCAAGGTACCGCGCACCTGCTCGATCCAGTCGGAAGAAATCTCCAGCGGCAACAGGTCGGGATCGGGGAAGTAACGGTAGTCGTGCGCGTCTTCCTTGCTGCGCATGGCGCGCGTCTCGCCGGTATCCGGATTGAACAGCACTGTGGCCTGCTGCACCTTGCCGCCGTTCTCGATGGTGTCGATCTGCCATTGCACTTCGTAGTCGATGGCCTGCTGCATGAACTTGAACGAGTTCAGGTTCTTGATCTCACGGCGCGTGCCCAGCGGCTGGCCCGGTTTGCGCACCGACACGTTCACGTCGCAGCGGAACGAACCTTCCTGCATGTTGCCGTCGCAGATGCCGATCCAGCGCACCAGCGAGTGCAGCGCCTTGGCATAGGCCACGGCCTCGGCGGCGGAACACATATCGGGTTCCGAGACGATCTCCAGCAGCGGCGTGCCCGCGCGGTTGAGGTCGATGCCAGTGACATTATCGCGAGGGAAGAAGATTCTGCTTCCATCTTCAGCGATAAGGGTATCGTCACTTTCAGAGTTCATCTCAAAGCCGTGGACCGATTTGCCCGCGTCTTCTTCGAGGTGGGCGCGCGTGATGCGCACCGTCTTTGCGTAGGGCTTGGCGTTACCGGACAGCGGCTCGACCTGGATGGTCAGCGCGCCCTGTCCCACCACCGGCAGGTCGAACTGGCTGATCTGGTAGCCCTTGGGCAGATCGGGATAGAAATAATTCTTGCGTGCGAACACCGAGCGTTGCGCAATGTGTGCACCGGTGGCGAGGCCGAACTTGATCGCGCGCTCCACTGCGCCCTTGTTCAGTACCGGCAGTACACCGGGCAGCGCAATGCTCACCGCATCCGCCTGAGTGTTAGGTTCCGCGCCGAACGCAGTGGATGCGCCGGAGAATATCTTTGTATTGGTGGAGAGCTGGGTATGCACTTCCAGTCCGATGACGATTTCCCAGGTCATGTCTTTTCCTTACAGCGCCTTGGGCGCACGCGTGTGCCAATCGGTCGCCAGTTGGTATTGGTGCGCCACGTTCAGCATGCGCGCTTCGTCGAAATAGTTGCCGATGATCTGCAGGCCTACCGGCATGTCGTTGGCACCGAAGCCGCAGGGGATGGACATGCCGGGCAGTCCGGCCAGGTTCACCGCGATGGTGTAGATATCAGAAAGGTACATCTGCACCGGATCGTCGCCCTTCTCGCCCAGCTTGAAGGCGGTCGAAGGCGAGGTTGGACCCATGATCACGTCGCACTGCTTGTAGGCCTCGGTGAAATCCTGCGCGATCAGGCGGCGGATCTTCTGCGCCTGCAAATAGTAGGCGTCGTAATAGCCGTGGCTCAGCACGTAGGTGCCGATCATGATGCGGCGCTTCACTTCGGCACCGAAGCCCTGCGCGCGGCTCTTCTCGTACATGTCGGCAAGGTCGCTGTATTCCGGCGTGCGATAGCCGTAGCGTACGCCGTCGAAACGCGACAGGTTGCTCGACGCTTCTGCCGGGGCCAGCACGTAGTACACCGGCACCGACAGCTTCGAGTTAGGAAGACTGATGTCGACGATGGTGGCGCCGAGTTTCCTGTATTCGGCGATGGCGGCCTCGACCGCCTTGGCTACGTCAGCGCCCATGCCTGCCGCAAAGAACTCCTTCGGCAGGCCGATGCGCAGGCCGGTCAGCGGTTTGTTCAAGTCGCGGGTGTAATCTTCCTTGTCGCGTTGCAGCGAGGTCGAATCACGCTCGTCGAATCCAGCCATCACGTTCATCATCAAAGCCAGGTCTTCCGCGCTGCGGCCCATCGGGCCGGCCTGGTCGAGGCTGGAAGCGAAGGCGATCATGCCGTAACGCGAGCATACGCCGTAGGTCGGTTTCAAGCCGGAGATGCCGCACAGCGCGGCCGGCTGGCGGATGGAACCGCCAGTGTCGGTGCCGGTTGCGGCCGCGCACAAACGGGCCGCGACGGCCGCTGCGGTACCGCCGGACGAGCCGCCGGGCACGCGCGCCGTGTCCCACGGGTTCTTCACCGGGCCGTAGTGCGAGGTCTCGTTCGACGAGCCCATGGCGAACTCATCCATGTTGGTCTTGCCGAGGTTGATCGCGCCTGCGTTATTGAACTGCGAGATGACATGCGCGTCGTAGGGCGAGACGAAATTGTGCAGCATCTTCGAGCCGCAGGTGGTGAGCCAGCCCTTGGCGCAGAAGATGTCCTTCTGTGCGATGGGGATGCCGGTCAGCGCTTCGGCCTTGCCTGCAGCGAGCCTTGCATCGGCGGCGCGCGCCTGCGCCAGAGAGACCTCCGGGTTCAGGGTGATGTAGGCGTTAAGCTGCGGGTTCAGCTGGGCGATGCGGTCGAGGTAGGCCTGCGTCAGTTCAACGCTGGAAATCTTCTTGGCGCGCAAGGCGGCGCCCAGTTGGGTGAGGCTGGAATGGATCATGGCGGTTACTCGATGACCTGCGGAACCAGGTACAAACCCTGCTCCACTTGCGGGGCGACAGCCTGGAAAGCCGCTCGCTGATCGGCTTCGGTGACCACATCTTCGCGCAGGCGCTGAGCCAGGTCCTGGCTGTGCGACATGGGCTCAACGCCTTTAGTATCAACGGCCTGCATCTCGGCGATGAGGCCGAAGATGTTGTTCAGTTGGGCTTGGGCAGCCAGGATTTCCTGCTCGTTCATCGCCAGCCGGGCAAGGCGGGCGACTTTTTCGACATCGGCTAAACTTAAGGACATAAACTGGTTTAAATCTTTATCAAATCAGGCGCGATAGGGTATCATAAACCGCTTTGCAGGCGCATACCTTCTACCATTCAGGACCTGACATGTTAAGTTATTTCAACGGCTATTTTTCCAATGACCTCGCCATCGACCTCGGTACGGCGAACACGCTGATCTGGTTGCGCGGACAGGGGATCGTGCTGAACGAGCCGTCCGTTGTGGCGATCCGCCAGGAAGGCGGCCCCAACGGCAAAAAAGTTATCCAGCAAGTCGGCCTTGCAGCCAAGCAGATGCTGGGGCGCACCCCGGGCAACATTACGGCCATCCGCCCAATGAAGGACGGCGTGATCGCCGACTTCACCGTCACCGAACAGATGCTCAAACAATTCATCCGTCGCGTGCACAAATCCAGCATCTTTACTCCCAGCCCGCGCATCGTCATCTGCGTGCCGTGCGGCTCTACTCAAGTTGAGCGCCGTGCCATCCGCGAATCCGCGTATGGTGCAGGCGCGCGCCGCGTGGAGCTGATTGAAGAGCCGATGGCAGCAGCGATCGGCGCCGATCTGCCGATCGAAGATGCGACCGGCTCAATGGTGGTCGATATCGGCGGTGGCACCACCGAGGTCGGCGTTATCTCGCTGGGCGGCGCGGTGTATTCCGGCTCGGTGCGCGTCGGCGGCGACAAGTTCGACGAAGCCATCATCAATTACATCCGCCGCAACTACGGCATGCTGATCGGCGAGAGCACCGCCGAGATGATCAAGAAGGAAATCGGTTCCGCTTTCCCCGGCAGCGAAGTGCGCGAGATGGAAGTGAACGGCCGCAACCTGGCCGAAGGTGTGCCACGCAGCTTCACCATCTCCAGCAACGAGATCCTTGAAGCCCTGACCGATCCGCTCAACAACATCGTCAGCGCGGTGAAGACCGCGCTGGAGCAGACCCCGCCGGAACTGGGCGCAGACATCGCCAGCAAGGGCATGGTACTGACCGGCGGCGGCGCATTGCTGCGCGATCTGGACCGTCTGTTGATGGAAGAGACCGGCTTGCCGGTGGTGATCGCCGACGATCCGTTGACCTGCGTGGTGCGCGGCTCAGGCAAGGCGCTCGAGCGCATGGACAAATTCAGCAATATCTTCGCCAGCGATTGATCTCGGGGCGGAGCATTGGACGATACCCGTACCCTACGATTCTTCAATCGCGGTCCCAGCCCGGTCGTCCGTCTGGTCTTCTTTTGCGTCCTCTCCCTGCTGCTGCTGTTCGTGGACGCGCGCTACCAGTATCTGGAATCCACGCGCCAGGTCCTGGCCGTGATGATCTATCCGTTTCAGCGTCTGACCGCCCTTCCCGGCGAGACCATGGGGCAGATCGCCATCTATTTCGAGACTCAACAACATCTGTTGGCCGAGAATGCGCAGCTGCGCCAGCAACATGATGTGGATGCCGCACAGCTGACCGAATTACGCGCGATCCAGGCCGAGGACACCCAACTGCGCACCTTGCAGGAGCTCAAACAGCGCGTCGATTATCCGATGCAGATGGCCGAGATCGCCTATGTCGAGCGCGACATCTTCAAGCGCAAACTGTTTGTGGATAAAGGGTCGCAGGCCAACGTACAGGCCGGGCAGGTGGTAGTCGACGACAAGGGTGTGGTGGGCCAGATTACCCGCGTTTATCCGTGGCTGTCAGAAGTGACGCTGGTCACCGACAAGGACCATGCGGTGCCGATACAGATCTTGCGCAACGGTCTGCGCGCAGTGGTGTTCGGATCGGGCGACATCAGCGAGATGGCGCTGCGCTACATGCCGGTGAGCTCGGACATCGCTGTGGGCGACGTGCTGGTCACCTCGGGCATCGATGGCACCTATCCCCCTAATCTGCCGGTGGCACAAGTCATCCGGATAGAGCGCGACCCGGCCTATCCATTCGCGCGCGTCATCTGCGCCCCGCTTGCCGGAGTTGACCGGCATCGCGCCTTATTGATCGTCTCGGGACTGCCAAAACTGCCGGAACATCCGGCGACGGCCGAAACGAACGCCGAACCTGATCAAACCAAAAAAAGACTCAAGCGGAGGAAACCGTGATTTCCGGCACGTCCAAAGACCAGGAATTCCTGCTGCCGGCGAGCACCAGCTTCATCATATTCAGCCTGTTCGTGGCGGTGATGCTCAACTGGTTGCCATGGCACGGCTGGGCGCTGGCGCTGCGCCCGGATTTCGTTGCGCTGGTACTGCTGTACTGGTGCACGCACAAACCGCATCGCGTCGGTATCGGCATCGCCTGGGTGGTCGGCATCTTCTCCGATGTGGCGGATGCCAGCCTGTTCGGTCAGCATGCGCTGGCCTATACGGTGCTGGCATTCGGCGGTATCGTGCTGCATCGCCGCGTGCAGATGTTCGACCTGCGCCAGCAGGCCATGCACGTGTTCCCCATGCTGCTGCTGAGTTACGCGGCCTATGCTGCCGTGCACTGGCAGGTGCGCGGCTATGTAGCATGGGAGTATTTCCTCGGTAGCGGCGTGTCCGCGCTGCTGTGGATCCCGATGACCCTGTTGTTGCAAGCCCTGCGCCGTCCGCGCCGCGACCCGAACGAACTTTGATCCTGGATACCGCCATTGGCTACTCCCATGAAGACGCAAAAAAGTGAACAAAAAATGACTTTGCGCTTCTCCCTCGCTCAAGCTAAAGGTGGGGCGTTGCGAGGTGCATTGCACGTCCCTCGCAACGCATGGCGGTGTTGCTCCTCCTCGGCATGGAGCGACCATTCCTCGTTGTCGCGCCTTGCCCTGCGTTGCGATGAACGTACACTCCACCTCGCCCAATTGCGGAATCCAGGATGAATCGTTACGTCGAGCTGAAGAACCATCAGCGCGAAATCTATTACTTCCGTCTGCGACTGGTGTTGAGCTTGGGCTTCGTGGCGGTGATGCTGCTCATCCTGCTGTTGCGTTTCTTCTACCTGCAAGTCATTCGCCACGACTACTTCCACACCATGGCGGACAGCAACCGCATCTACGTCGTTCCGATCGTGCCGAACCGCGGCCTGATCCTGGACCGCAACGGCGTGGTGATGGCGAAGAACTATTCCGGCTACACACTGGAGATCGCGCCGACCAAGGTCAAGGACATGGATGGGCTGATCGCCGAACTGTCCAGGCTGGTCGAGATCACACCCAAGGACATCAAGCGCTTCAAGAAACTGCTGACCGAACGGCAGACGCTGGAGACCATGCCGCTGCTGAGCCAGCTCACCGATGAAGAAGTGGCACGCATCTCCGCACAACAGTATCGCTTCCCCGGCGTAGAGATCAAGGCACGGCTGTTCCGCGAATATCCCTATACCGATGTGACATCCCACCTCATCGGCTATGTCGGCCGCATCAACCAGAAAGACATCGACCAGCTGGAAGAGGACGATGCTGCGTCCAACTATCTCGGCTCCGACTACATCGGCAAGACCGGCATCGAGCAGAGCTATGAGAAGGACCTGCACGGCAAGACCGGCTTCGAGCAGGTCGAGGTGGATGCCAGCGGGCGCGCAGTGCGCGTGCTGTCGCGCACCGCACCGAAATCCGGCAACAACCTGATGCTGACGCTGGACGCGAAATTGCAGGAAGTGGCGGAGAAGGCTTTCGGTGATTATCGCGGTGCGCTGGTGGCGCTCGACCCCACCAATGGCGAAGTGCTGGCTTTCGTCAGCAAGCCGGGTTACGACCCCAGCCTGTTCATCGACGGCATCGATACCGATACCTGGGACGAACTGAACAATTCGCCCGATACACCGCTCAACAATCGCGCCCTGCGCGGGCAATATCCGCCCGGCTCGACCATCAAGCCGTTCATGGCACTGGCCGGGTTGTATTACGGCACACGCTCTCCCACTCATGGCATCAGCGATCCCGGTTATTACATGCTGCCCGGCAGCAGGCACCAGTACCGCGACTGGAAGGTGGGTGGCCACGGCAGCGTCGACATGTTCAAATCCATCGTCGTCTCCTGCGACACTTATTACTACGGTCTTGCCAACGAACTGGGCATCGATAACATGCACAGTTACCTGTCGCGTTTCGGCTTCGGCCAGAAGACCGGCCTGGACATGGAAGGCGAAGTCTCCGGGCTGCTGCCTTCGCCCGAATGGAAAGCCAAACGCTACAACCAGATCTGGTATCCCGGCGACACCGTCTCGGCTGGCATCGGCCAGGGATACAACCTGGTCACACCGGTGCAACTGGCGTTCGCCACCGCCATTCTGGCCAACGACGGCGTGGCCTTCCAGCCGCATCTGGTGAAAGAGGTACAGCCGCCCAGTGGCGGCGGTGTGCCAACCGTGATCAAACGGCTGTTCGACCTGAAGATCGATCCCGCCAACCTCAAGCTGGTGAAGAGTGCGATGGAGGCGGTCACCAAGCCGGGAGGTACCGCGTCGGTAGCCAGCTACGGCGCCCCTTACCGCATCGCGGGCAAGACCGGTACGGCACAGGTGATCGCGATCAAGCAGGGCGAGAAATACGATGCCAAGAAGATCTCCGAATACAACCGCGACCATGCCTGGTTCATCGCCTTCGCTCCGGCAGACAAGCCGCGCATCGCGATGGCGGTGCTGGTAGAGAACGGCGGCCACGGCGGCACCACCGCAGCACCGATCGCGCGCAAGGTGATGGATTATTATCTGCTCGGCAAGATACCCCAGCCGCTGCAGAAAGTGACTGACAAGACCGGGGATGCCAGCGACTGATGATGAACGCGAGACTACTCAAACAACGTTTCATGCAGCATCTCGATCCTGTGCTGTTGATCGCCCTCGGGGGGTTCGCACTGGTCAGTCTGGTGCTGCTGTACAGTGCCAGCGACGGCAGCTGGATGCGCGTGTTGTCCCAGGCCGGCAATATCGTGGTGGCCTTCGGCGCGATGTGGATCGTCGCCAACATGCCGCTGCACTGGCTGATGCGCCTCGCGGTACCGATGTATGTACTCGGCATGATCCTGCTGCTGCTGGTGATGACGCCGCTTGGTGTGACCAGCCACGGCGCGACGCGCTGGCTCAACATCGGTCTGGCCACCATCCAGCCTTCCGAGCTGATGAAGATCGCCGTGCCGCTGATGATGGCCTGGTATTTCGAAAAGCACGAGGCGACGCTGAAACTGCGCAATTATTTCATCGCCACCATCCTGTTGCTGGTGCCGGTGGCACTGATCGCAAAGCAGCCGGATCTGGGTACGTCCATCCTCATCGGCGCGAGCGGATTCTATGTGCTGTTCCTCGCCGGCCTGTCCTGGCGCATCATGATCGGCTCCGCCTTGGCCGCCGCGGCCAGCGCGCCGTTCCTGTGGTCGATGCTGCACGACTACCAGCGCCACCGCATCATGATGCTGTTCGACCCCTCGCAGGACGCACTGGGCAAGGGCTACCACACCATCCAGGGGATGATCGCGGTGGGCTCCGGCGGCATCCTCGGCAAGGGCTACCTGAACGGCACGCAGACGCACCTCGATTTCCTGCCCGAGCGCACCACCGATTTCATCTTTGCAGTCTGGTCCGAAGAGTTCGGCCTGATCGGCAACATGCTGCTGCTGGGCCTGTATATCTTTGTCATCGGGCGCGGCTTCATCATCACCGCCAATGCCTCCACCTATTTCACCCGCCTGATGGCGGGCAGCATCACGCTCACCTTCTTCACCTATACCTTCGTCAACATGGGCATGGTCAGCGGCATCCTGCCGGTGGTGGGCGTGCCGCTGCCGCTGATCAGCTACGGCGGCACATCCATGCTCACGCTGATGCTCGGTTTTGGTATCCTGATGAGCATCCATACGCACAAGAAACTCGTTAAAACCTGAGGGGAGTCGATAATGAAAACAAGATCGCTGTTGGTATTGTTAGCCGCATTTGCTGTGACCGCCTGTTCCACCACGCAAAAGCCGGGCGACATCCAGGGCGCAGCGCCGGTAGTGGATGCCGTCTCCGGACCCAGCGGACAGTCCGCGCGCGCTCCGTCAGCCGCGCCGGCTACATCCGGCGGTGGCTACCTGCCCGGCGACGGCCCCGGCACAGACATCCCGGCCAATATCGCTTCGATCCCCGATGCCGTGCCCAAGGCCGAACCGCTGCACCGTTATGCCAACCGCCCCTACTCCGCACTGGGCAAGACTTACACACCGATGCAGGTGCCGGGCAACTACAAGCAGCGCGGCATCGCCTCCTGGTACGGCAAGAAGTTCAATGGTCAGCGCACTTCCATCGGCGAGATCTACGACATGTACGGCATGACCGCGGCCCATCCCACGCTGCCGATCCCCAGCTATGCGCGCGTCACCAATATCGCGAACGGCAAATCCGTCGTCGTGCGCATCAACGACCGTGGCCCGTTCCTGCATGACCGCATCATGGATCTCTCCTATGCCGCTGCGTACAAGCTGGGCTTCATCAACAGCGGCAGCGCCGAAGTCGAAGTCGAGAGCATCGCCGTCGACGGCAACGCGCCAGTCGTAGCTTCTGTCGAGCCACCCGCGGTCAACGTAGCGCCCATCGCCGCGACTCCCGCGGCGATGGAAACGACCAGCCTGCCGGTCGAGACCGCAGGCGCGGGCAATGGCAAGGTCTACCTGCAGCTCGGCGCGTTCAAGTCTGCAGAAGGTGCGGCCAGCTTTCTGGCCAAGATGCGCGCCGAACTGGGCGATGGCAGCAAGGCGCTGACCCTGTATCGAAAAGGCGGGCTGACGCGCATACATCTCGGCCCCTATGCGAATGCAGACGAGGCCCATAAAGCTGCCACCAGCGTCGCATCGACACTGGGCTTCAAGCCTTTCGTCAGCATGCACTGATGCATACCGTCGCCAGCATCGCGGTTGGCATCGTTGCACTCATCCACGTGTACATTCTCGTGCTGGAGATGTTCCTGTGGGAGAAACACACTGGCATGCGCGCCTTCGGCCTGACCAGGGAATTCGCCTCCGCCACGCGGATACTCGCGGCGAACCAGGGTTTGTATAACGGTTTTCTTGCGGCGGGATTGTTCTGGAGCCTGTACACGGGCGATGTCCAGGTGCAGCGGTTCTTCCTGGGTTGTGTGGTGACGGCGGGTTTCTACGGTGCGATCACCGCGAATGCCAAGATACTCTGGGTGCAGGCGGCACCGGCGGCGGTGGCATTGGTGTTGTTGGGGTTCGTGCCGGGCTACTGAGAATTGGAGACCGTTCGCGGTTTGTCCCCTCTCCTTCTGGGGGGTAGGGTGGGGGAACACTCGTTCCATTTCCTCTGCCCTTTAAAACCAACCACGTCGGGGGTAGCCCGACAGCTAGTCACTTTCTTTTGCTTCGCCAAAAAGAAAGTAACCAAAGAAAAGGCGACCCCGGTTTGCCGCTCCTTCGGGGTACCCTCGATAATTCGCCAACAAGCGGGGCTGCGCAACTCGCCCTAGTGAGGCACACACCCCGTGCCTCACCGCGGAGCTCGGACAGTGCTCGCCTAAATCCCCGCTTGTTGGCGAATTATCGAGGCGGCGCTCAGGGGGTAGAAAAGCAGAAACCTGAAACCTGAAACCCCAAACCAGTGAGGCGGGCAACGCCCACCTCACTCAAATCAGAAAAGAAACGTGCGCGAAGCGCATTCTTTGGGTCACTTTTCTTGGCAAGACAAGAAAAGTGACTAGCTGTCCGGCTACCCCCGACGGTGTTGGTTTGCTTTTCCCTCCAAACTAGATGCTAACCCCT
This sequence comes from Sideroxydans lithotrophicus ES-1, assembly GCF_000025705.1. Taxonomy (NCBI): domain Bacteria; kingdom Pseudomonadati; phylum Pseudomonadota; class Betaproteobacteria; order Nitrosomonadales; family Gallionellaceae; genus Sideroxydans; species Sideroxydans lithotrophicus. The sequence continues at coordinate 156,123 of NC_013959.1, forward strand.
ATGTCCATTAGGTTTGCTAGAATATTAGATTATGCTAATATACAAACATTGCTAACCAAGGAGCCACAACCATGTTTGGAATGAACGTTAAGGAAATCGACGCAACCCAGCTCGCGCAATGGGTGGAAGACGACGGCCACAAACTGCGCGTGATCGACGTGCGCCAGTTGGAAGAGATCGCACATGGCACCGTGCCCAAGGCCGAGGCGTTGCCTTTGCATGTCCTGCCTGCCAAAGTGCACGAACTGGACAAGAGCGAGAAGCTGATCATGATCTGCCGCAGCGGCGCACGCTCGGCGCAAGCCTGCATGTTCCTGCAGCAACAGGGGTTCTCCAATGTGTACAACCTGCGCGGTGGGATGATGGGCTGGGTGCAGAGCGGTTTTCCTGCCTATCGGCTGGGTTGAATCCCTCCATTTAACGATCGGAGTACAGCATGAAATTGAAAAAGATATTCTGGACGCTGGCAATCATAGTGGGCGCGGCCCTGGTTGTGCAGCAATTGCAGGCGGCGGACGGCATAGATGCGAAGCAGGCGCTGAGCATGGAAAAACAGGGCGCATTGCTGCTGGATGTGCGCGAGCCTGAAGAATACAAAGCCGTACATGCACCGAATGCGAAACTGATCCCGCTGGGGCAGTTGGGCTCGCGCTTGCCGGAGATCGCGGCCTACAAGGACAAACCCATCGTGGTGATGTGCCGATCCGGGCGGCGTTCGGCAATGGCAGTTTCGCAATTGCGCGATGCAGGTTACACGCAGGTAAGCAATGTGAAGGGCGGCATCCAGGCGTGGGAACACGATGGGCTGGAAGTCGTGAAAATGTAACGATGCAGCATCGCCCTGGCCTCGGCCAGGGCAGCAATTCCTTTATCCGACCACCCGCAACACCAAACCCTTCAGATAAGCTCCCTCAGGAAAAGTCAGCAGCACCGGATGATCCGCTGCCGCATGCAGCTTCTTCACGATCTGCGCATCCACGCCCGCATCCAGCGCCGCACCGGCGATGATCTTCTGGAACAGGTCGTCGCTGATGCCGCCCGAGCAGGAGTAGGTGAACAGCAGGCCGCCCGGCCGCAACAACTTGAATCCGAGCAGATTGATGTCCTTGTAGGCGCGCGAGGCCTTTTCGGCGAAGGCGGCGGTGGGTGCGAACTTGGGCGGGTCGAGCACGATGAGGTCGAACTTGCGGTTCTGGTCGCGCAGTTTGCGCAGCGCGTCGAACACGTCGGCGCATTGCCATTCCGCCTTGGCGGCATCGAGTGCATTCAATTGCACATTGGTTTGCGCCAGCTGCAGCGCTTCCTGCGACGAATCGATGGACAGCACCGATTTCGCGCCGCCGCGTAAGGCGTAGAGCGAGAAGCCGCCGGTGTAGCAGAAACAGTTGAGCACGTCGCGGCCGGCAGCCAGCGTGCCGGTCAACGCGCGGTTGTCGCGCTGGTCGAGGTAGAAACCGGTCTTCTGTCCGGCGGCCACATCCACCGCAAAGCGGATGCCGTGTTCGGTTACTTCGACTTTATCCGGCAATGCGCCGCGCAGCACGCCGCTGCGCACAGGCAAGCCTTCCAGCTCGCGGCCGTCGGAATCCGAGCGTTCGTAGATGCAGACGGGTGCGCACAGCTCCTGCAGGATATCGGCCAAGGTGTCGCGCCAATGTTCGGGGCCCGCGCTGCCGAGCTGCATTACCAGCACATCGCCGTAGCGGTCCACGATGAGGCCGGGCAGCCCGTCCGATTCGCCGTGGATCATGCGCATGCCGTTGCTGTCGCGCTCGAGCCCGAGAGCTTTGCGTGCGGCCAGTGCATCGGCGATGCGGCTGCGGAAGAAGTTCGCATCGATGACGTCCTTTTCGCGCCACGACCACACTCTGGCGGTGATCTGCGAATCGGCGTTGTAGGCCGCCCAGGCGAGGAAATCTCCGGAGAAATCACGTACGGCCACGGTATCGCCGCTGGCAGGCGTGCCGTCGACGCACTCGATCGCACCGGAGAATATCCACGGATGACGGCGCTGCAGGGATTTTTCGCGGCCCGCCTTGAGCGTGATGCAGGGTTTGGCAGCGGGGTTCCCGAGCCTGGGTTTTGAAGCAGCTTGAGGAGCAGTTGTCGCAGCTGGATGTTTGCTGCTGCGTTGCACGCGCTTGCGGAAATCCTTGCCGCCCTGCGATTGGCGGTGCGGTGTGGAAGGCGATCTTGGTTTTGTCTGGCTCATGTTTTCTTTTTGGCACGCGGATGCGCACCGTCGTAGATCTTGGCGAGGTACTGGAAGTCGAGATGGGTGTAGACCTGCGTGGTGGAGATGCTGGCGTGGCCCAGCATCTCCTGCACCGCGCGCAGGTCGCCCGAGGATTGCAGCACATGGGTTGCGAAGGAGTGGCGCAGCAAGTGCGGGTGCACCCCGCTGGCGATACCCTGGGTGATGCCGCGCTGGCGCAATTGCAACTGCACGGTGCGTGGGCTGATGCGCGCGCCGTTCTTGCCGACGAACAGCGCGGTCTCGCCCGGTTTGGCGATCTGGTCGCGCACCGCCAGCCACGCCTTCAGTGCATCGATCGCATGGCTGCCCAGCGGCACGATGCGCGTCTTGTTGCCCTTGCCGGTGACACGCACCGAAGCGTCGGCAAAGTCCATATCGATGGGATCGAGGCTCACCAGCTCGGCCAGACGCAGGCCGGAAGAATAGAGCAGTTCGAACATCGCCTTGTCGCGCGCATCCAGCGGCGTCGCCACCAGCATCTCCACCAGTTTCACGGCTTCGTCGGGCGAGAGCGCATGCGGTAGGGTCTTGGGCGCCTTCGGCGCGCGCAGGCCGACGCAGGGATTGCTCTTGCAGCCGTGGTCGCGCATCAGGTAACCATAGAATCCGCGCCATGCCGACAGCACACGCGCCAGCGAGCGGCCGCCGAGTCCGCTGCCGTGCAACTGTGCGATATAGCGGCGGATATGGTGGCTTTTGAGGTCGGGAAGCGGGGTCGCTCCTGCAAGTTCGAACAGGCGGCGGATGTCGCGCGCATAATTTTCAGCCGTCAGCGGCGAATAATTACGCTCGTTGTTCAGGTAGGCGAGGTAGCCTTGCAGTGTGGCAGGGACTTGTTCAGCGGCGGGCATCACACATGCAGGTTGAACGCGCTGCCCAGCGTTTCGGCGATGCGTTGCAGGAACAGCGTGCCCATCTCGGGATAGAAACGCTCCTTGTCTTCGCTGGCGAGGATGAGCAGGCCGATGGTTTGGCCATGGGCGCGCAAGGGCAGATAGGCGAACGAGCGCAGGTGTTCGGCCGATTCGCCGAACCAGGGCAGGGTGTCGTGCACCGCGTGGTGGGCGCAGACCGGCAGCTGGTGCTCATCGGCAAAAGCCAGCACTTCCGCGCTGGGGGGTTCGTCTTTCCACAGATGCAATGCGACATGGGGAACGGCAAAAATATCGCGCAGGTTATGTGTGATCAGGCTTTGCAGCGTTGAACGGTCATGCGGGCCAAACAGGGCGCAATTGAACTGATGCACTTTGAGCTGCAGCGCGTCGTTCTCCTTGGCGAACTCCAGCAATTCATGCAGTTTCTTTTCCAGCTCCTTCACGCGTTCGCGCAGGGTCAGCAACTGACGCTCGCTCAATGAGATGGTGCGCCCCCCGTGCGGATGGGGCAGATTGATCTGCGACAGCATCTCGGCGTGGTCTTCGAAAAACAGGGGGTTGTCCTGCAAGTATTGTGCTACATCTTCTGCTTTCATCTTCATATCGCCTCTTACAAGTTGATCTCGCCCTCGAACACTGTGATGGCCGGACCGGTCATCATCACGGGCGAGCGTTCGCCGGCCCAAGTGATGCTGAGCGTGCCACCACGCGTGGCGACATGCACCGTGTTGTCAAGCAGCTTGCGGCGGATGCCAGCGACCACGGCGGCGCAAGCGCCGGTGCCGCAAGACAGCGTCTCGCCAGCGCCCCGCTCGTAGACGCGCAGCCGTATATGTTCGCGATCGACGACCTGCATGTAGCCGACATTCACGCGCTTGGGGAAACGCGGATGGATCTCGATGAACGGTCCCTGGGTAGCTACGGGCGCGGTCTCCACATCGTCCACCACCTGCACGGCATGCGGGTTTCCCATGGACACGACAGTGATCTGCACGGATTCGTTGCCGACCTGCAGGGGCTGGATGACCTCGGTGCTGTCGCTCACGAAGGGGATCTGGGCCGGATCGAAGATCGGTAAACCCATGTTCACGGTGATGCGTCCGTCCTCCTCAAGGCGCGGCGAGATCAGGCCGCTTTTGGTTTCGACCACGATCTCGCGCTTGCTGGTGAGGTTCTGGTCGTGCACGAAGCGCACGAAGCAACGCGCCCCGTTACCGCACTGCTCCACTTCGCCGCCGTCGGCGTTGAAGATGCGATAGCGGAAATCAGCCTCGTCGCGCTGGGTCTTTTCCACCAGCAAGACCTGGTCGCAACCGATGCCGAAATGGCGGTCGGCGATATAACGGATCTGCTCGGGCGATAGCGCGACCGATTGGCGCACACCGTCGAGCACCACGAAATCGTTGCCAGCGCCGTGCATTTTGGTGAATTTGAGGGACATGATTCTGCCGTTTCAGTTAGTACAGCGATTATACGTGCTTGCGCTCAAGGGTTGCACAGCTGGGTGTGGTCGCGGAACATGCACCTGTCCATCACCACGATGATGCCTGCCTGCTGCGCCCGCAGCGCAGCTTCCTCGTGTACCACGCCGTCCTGCAACCACAGCCTTTTGATCCCCAGCTCGATACAGCTATCCACGATAGCTGGCACATGCTCAGGTGCACGGAAGACATCCACGATGTCCGGCAATTCGGGCAGGCTTTCAAGATCGGGGTAAGCCTTTTCGCCCAGAACTTCAGTCACCAAAGGGCGAACCGGGATAATACGGTGGCCAAAGCTTTGCAATGCCTGCGCCACGCGGAAACTGGGCCGGGCAGTATTGGGGGAAAGCCCCACTACGGCGACGCTATGCACCTCGCGCAACAGTTTGCAGATGTCTTCGGGGCTGGGATTGGCAAAATTCATGGTGCACACGATAGCATTTTTTATGCTGTCCGGCGCGGCAGGACGCGCGTGCTGTTTTTCGCAGGAATGCGTAGCAACCCGCAAAAAACGCTATACTGCGCGCCGTTCAAAGCGCTCGTAGCTCAGCTGGATAGAGTATCGGTTTCCGAAGCCGAGGGTCGTGGGTTCGACTCCCGCCGAGCGCACCAACATCATTATGTAATATGGACATTTCCATGTTTGCCATGTTTATCCAGGCGATGTTGTTTAGCAAGCCGGAGGAACTCGCCAAATCAGCCAAGCTGATGCATTGGGACTGACGATAACCTTATGTCGGTATTCGCAAGCAAATTGATTCAGCTATCTTTGATTTTGTCCGTGATAGTGAATCCCGCGTGCGGCATCGGTGAAGGAGCGTCCGCTCCAGCAAGGCACGGGAGGTTATCGCGTGCTCAATAATCTCAGCGGACAGGCTATGACTCGCTACAAGTGGCTTCCTTCTTTTGCGCCAGTGACCATCATCACTATTTCGGCGATATTGACAGTAAGTTTAGCTGTGTTGTCTACAGAGCTTGCCATGCGCGAGCCGTGGTTGGGCGTCGTCTTTGATCCAACCTACGACGGAGAAGGGGTGCGTGTCGAGCAGGTTGTGCACGACAGCCCGGCATCCGGAAAATTAAGTGCTGGCGATATTATCGTTGCATTTGAGACACCGCCGCATGAAAGAGTAGCTGTTCGCTCGCTGGCTACACAGGAAGACCCTGACTATTTAGGCAGCTACGCAGAATACAATGAGTTTATGGACCTTCAGCAACGGGTTTGGGAGGCCATTTCATCTTCATCATTCACCGTTATTCTGGACGATGGCCGGAGAGCCAAAATCAACCCGCTCGCCATCCCGGGACCGACAGCGCTGCCTGCTGTGTTCTGGTGGCTGGTAATCTTCGGCGGAACTTCTTTTCTCCTCGGTATAAGCGCATGGAGCCTGCGGCGCAAAGACCCGGTTGCAAGGGCTCTGGCGATATCGGGCATGGGGTTTATGGTGGCATCCTACTGCTGCGGTATCTATGTGGCACGCGAACTTGTGATGCCGTCAAACCTCTTTTATGCCATGGTGTCTGCCAGTCACCTCGGCTTCGTCGTATTCGCCTATGCTGCGATTTCCACCTTCTGGTACTGCCCGCGAAAATTGGGTAGTGGCCCCGCGGTCTGGATATTAGCTATTTGGGGTGCTGGAACATGGCTCAACGAGACGATGCAGTGGAGTTGGCCGATCCACCCCTTTTATGCGCCGCTTGTCGTGGCCTTCCTCATACTGGTGCTATTCACGTTCCTGCAGTGGCGCAAATCCCTGGGCGCACCACTGGAACGCGCAATGCTCAAGTGGATGCTGACAACCATGTTGATCACACTGGGGCTTAACGTTGTACTGTTTTGCATTCCCATCATATTAACGGGCAAACCCATTACCTCCACCGTGCTTACTTTTGGTTCGGTGTTTGTGTTTTATCTAGGACTTTCCATTGGCAACATTCGCTACCAGCAATTTGATCTGCAGCACTGGTGGTTTAAGGCGTGGCAATGGCTGATCTTCATAACAATTGCCCTGATTGCCGATGCGCTTTTTGTCTATTGGTGGCACCTGACAGAAATTACATCGGGCGGCTTAGCGATGGTTGTCGGAGGATTTTATCTTCTGGCACGCCAGTGGTTCTGGGGGCGCTTCTCGGGAAACAGCAGCAGAGCGTTGGATCATGCCCTGCCACATCTGGTGGACGCACTCATGCTGCAGCGACAAAGAGTAACGCCGGATCAGCAGTGGCGGCAGATCATCGAGCGCATATTCGATCCACTCACGGTGAAAGTGAGCCCGGACAGACGCGAGGCCGCAATCATCGAACAGGGTGGGCTGGTGCTGCAACTTCCCAGCCTTGACGGCCTTGGAGCGATGGAGCTTTTCTGTTGCGGCCAGGGGAAACGGTTGTTTGTTTCCACGGATGTAAAGTTGGCAAACCGATTGCTGGAACTCATGCGTTATTCGCGGGACATAATCGCGGCGCGCGAGCAGGGGGCGCAGGAAGAGCGTCATCGCATCCAACGAGATCTGCACGATGATGTTGCAGCACGATTGTTATCACTGATCCACCAAACGCGTGAACCCACAATCAGCAAGGTCGCGCGCAATGCATTGCGCGGCTTGCGTGATGTCATCTACGTCCTCGGTGCAGAGGAGGCGCAGCTTGCCGATGTGATTACCGACATCGAAGCCGGTGCGCGTGAACAGCTGGCAGGGTTGGGGGTCCATTTTGAGTGGCGTTCTCCAGAGAGATGGCCTGCAGTCATGCTCAATTCGCAGCAACACATCAACTTGCGCCGAATTTCGCGAGAGGCGATCACCAATGCGATCAGGCATGCTCAGGCAGAAAATATAATCATGGAAGTTGGCCTGAATAGCGGGGGGCTCTTCCTGCGAATCAGCAGTGATGGTGCACTGACCGAGCCATCCAGTTGGGTGCCGGGCAGAGGATTGCATAATATCAAGTCTCGCGTTGCAGAAATGAACGGCTCCCACGAATGGGGGATTGAGCGCCAGGCAGCAGACAAGCAATATTGCTATCTTGCCGTACAAATGCCATACCATAAGTGAAGACCTTGAACAGCATACTGCTGATAGAAGACTTTGAAGATATCCGCCACTGGCTCGCTGGTTTGTTGCGTCAGGCATTCGGGGAGGTGAATGTCACAGAGGCTGCCACCGTGGCCCAAGGCTATTCTGCGTTAGATTCGAAATCGTTCGATCTGATAGTGGTTGATCTCAATCTCCCAGATGGAACAGGCGTGGATATACTCCGGCGGGCCAAAATGCAAGGGTTGGCGGGGTACTGCGTCGTTGCTACAGCATATGACGACGATGCTCATCTGCTACCTGCACTAAACGCTGGTGCCGATGGCTATTTGCTAAAGGATCAAACGGACGAGCAGTTGATCCGTGATCTCCACGGGATTCTGAATGGCGCTCCACCACTCTCGCCACCAGTGGCCCGACGCATCATGCAGTTGGCCAAACAAACCCCTGCGACATCGTTGTTGCTGGTACCACTCACTGCGCGCGAAGAAGAGGTATTGACCTATATCGCCAAGGGATTAAGCCGCACAGAGATTGCACAACTGCTCAGCGTGAGTGCCCATACCATTATCGCGCACGTGCGCTCGATTTACTCCAAGCTTGATATCTCCTCTCGCGCAGAAGCCACTGTTGAAGCAATACGGCGAGGCTTGATCAGTACTTAATCTATTTACCTCTCGTCCGGCTCCCTCGTTCGTGGGATAGACGAAACACACCATACAAAATAATGTTCCACGCGGCTTCACCTCCATGCATGCGCATTAGGAGTCTAAATAATGTTTAGTAGTTCTTAACTTAACAGGGGGATTAGATGAAGAAGTTTCTATTGGTAGCAGCATCAGTGTTGTCATTAGGATTAGCGTCGGCATCGAAGGCTGAGCAGGACGATTGCCAAACATGGACTCACAGAGCATATCCGGTAGAAATGTCAGTATGCTCTCGTGCTGGCGGCGGATCCGGTTATGTCAAAGTAACCAATAATGGAAATAGAAGTGCAAGCATTTGCTGGACTATCGTGGCCAATAACGGCAATAGAGAAAGAATGTGCCATTCGTCAATGGGTCCCGGTGAGACTGATGACGCATCCGCATATCAATGTGGCGTGAATACAAAATACGGTGGCTGTAATCAAATTTTGTTGGAGAGCTACAAAGTGGACGATTATTAACGGCTACTAATTAGCCGACCGCCTGTCTTCTCCGGTGTGGTTAGGTGTCCAGATCGAGGCTAACTTACAAGATGAAGCCACACAGCGTTCAGGTCAGAGTATTCAGCAAACTGAGAATATTTGATCTGGATGCTGAAATTTCTTGGAAAGAATCTTCTTTCCTCAGTTCCCAATTTATCTCTCTAGGCGTACCACATCAAATTGGGCCTATATTTCATGTGACGTACGCTTTTTTCATTCGCGACCGGGAATATAAATGCGGGCACATCAGACGGGTCTTGGCAGATTGCTAAATGTGCCATTTGTGATTATTGATTAACGTTTGCATAACAAATTGATTTGCCTGCAAGGAATATCTCGTTGATAGCGTTTATCCAAGAATGTTGCATGGCCAATTGAAGAACTTTGGTTGTAAGTTTTCAATTTATTAAGAGGAGATGTATTAATGAATCGCATATTTATGTTTGTAATGGCAGCAGCCTCCCTATTTTTATTAAGCGGCTGTCAAACATACTATGACGCATCTTATAAATATAGTTGGGATGAGCAACAGAACTTGGCTAGACCAAAAATAATGCCAGGACAAAAAGCTTATGTATGGGCGGGAACGAATGTTTTGCACGCTTTAGAGGAAACCGGACTCTTTTCTTCAGTTGAAGAGGCGCCTAGTCGACAACCGGTCCCGAACGGGATTTATATCTCAATGGTGACAGTTGACAACAAGTGGGAATCTGGAAGCTTCTTGGGAGCTTTGCTTACCTTGGGGTCGCTTGGATTAATTCCAAACTACAACGGAGGCGAGACCACGCAAACTGTCGAAATTGAAGTTTATCAAAATGGAGCGCTCTTAATGAAAACCGAAGCGACTATCCTATTAACGACAATGTCAGGGTTCACAGCCCCGCTGATTGCCGACGAGGATAAGGCGTATAAGAAAGAATCCAAACTATTAGTTAGGAAAATGATATCCGAACTAAATAGAACAACTAAATAGCAAAGTAGAGTAAAGAAAATTCCAATCCCCTGTAATGCATGCGTCTCAAACGCGCCACTAGTCAAACGTCATATGAATCTTAATGGCTAAGGTGAATAAAAAATGGACAATATGAAAACATTAATTTTGATCGTCTCAATTTACTTACTGGCTGGTTGTGCTGAGGTAGAGGTGCCGCATTACGCATCTATTTCCGCCCCGGTCGCTTTGGCCGACAAGGAGGGGTGGTATCACTTTGCGGGTTTAGACTTTAAGGGAGTGCTGAGTAATGGAAGGCCGGATGGTATTGGTACTTGTCGGAGCTACTATAATCTAGAGGGGTATAACGAAAAGAAAGAGTCTCCGTGTGAGTTTAAAAACGGCGGGCGTATAGACGAACTGCATCGGATGCGCATGGAACAGGTTGCGATTAATCTGAAGAAGACCCAGCAACGGGAGGATCAAGAAAGAGCAGAACAAGAAGCAGAGCGTATTCGGCAAAATAACGAATCGGTTCGCGCCACTGATGGAGCAATGAGGGCGGGTTTTCAGCAATTCCAGAGCCAACTTAATGATTATGCGCAGCAAGACCAGGCTAATGCGCGTCAAATAAAGCAACTTCAAGATAGGGCTATCCAGCAGAAGCAGGCCGATATTGATGCAGAGGAGAGAAGTCGAGCGCAACGTGCAGAACGAGAGGCCAAGGAAAAGCGTGCTGCCGATGAGTTGATGGACAGAGCACGCAACTCGTCATCTATGCAGTCCAATTCGGGTGGCTCTACCAATGTCTATGGGGGAGGGGTAACGCCTGCTGTAATTGGAGCTACAGTGCAGGGCGAGCATTCCACCAACCAAACACGCAGGAAAAAATATGTTCATGATGGCTTCAATGACAATGGGGCCAGGGCTGCCAGGCCCGAACTTGCGATTGAGCAAGATATCGCCCAACTTAAGAGAGAAGCGGAAAAATGGGTTGCAGAAAGAAGGCATAACGGGAGTGTGCCTATACATGGCGTGATTACGGACATGCGGGTAAGAGAAGGTTGTACTGCTTATAAACAACTTGATGATGCCGGCGGTTACTGGGCGAAGTGTATCCTTGACATCACGTACGAGGGGGACGATTTGTAGAACGTATATATAATAATATTGGGTCGAACTGCATTGTTTACAAACTCAGGCATCGGTTTCTCTGTTATTGCACCATGCTCGAGATATTGACGCAGATTATTTTTATTAAGGGATAGGCAACTGCACTTCCCAGTGCCCAGATTCACTTCTTCCGGCGCACCACCTCAAAGCTCCCTCATTCCGTAAGGGAGTTTTCATTTTTCCTTAGCGTTCATATCCGATGAATATGGACATTTTCAGTTGCTGGCAAGGGCACGGTCAGTGAGTTATCGGAAAACGCTTAGGGCATATCTGATTTGATGGCACATGGTTTGCTTATGATTGAACATCATTCAGTCATAAGCAAACCATGAAATTGTCAGCGGAAAAGATCGTCCTGCTTGCCAAACAACTCCAGATCGAGGAGTTAAAGCACTTGGCCGCAATGTCGCAGTTCGTCGGCGTAGTCGGCCACTTGATTCACAATCTGCAGGCCGAACGCGGTGCATCAGGCATCTTCCTCGCCTCGGCTGGAGATCGCTTTGCCGACATACGCCTGGAATTGGCCGCGGAATCCGAGTCAGTGGAGCGCGAATTGCGGACTGCGTTCGAGCCGCAGTTGAAGCGAGCCATCTATGGCAACGCAAGGCTTCTGCACCTGATGGCCTGGGTTCTGCTCGGTCTGGATGAACTTCCCGAACTCAGAATACGAATCAGTGAACAGAAGCTGACTGCGGATGACTCTATCGCAGCATTCAGCCGCCTGATCGCCGGCCTGGTTTCCCTGATCTTCGAGGTGGCTGATTCCACGGTCGATCCGCGCATATCCAGCTTGTTGGTCGCGTTCTTCAATCTGGTTCAGGGCAAGGAGCTGGCAGGCAGAGAGCGTGCGGTCGGGGCGTTGTCCTTCGCCTCAGGCATCTGCGACGATGTCCACCAGCAAAGAATCTTGCATCTCATCGACGCCCAGGAACGCCACTTCCAGGTATTTGGTGAATTCATAGAAGAGCAGCTGATGGCCCAGTGGCAGGAAGTCCAGGATGCATCCTGCATCGCGCAGCTGGAGCGCATGCGGCGGATGTTGTGCAATGCCAGGCAGACCACCGCCCTCGACGCAAATCTGAGCGATAAGTGGTTCGAAACATGCAGCGAGCGCCTGACAGCAATCTGGTCTATACAGTGCACGCTGGTGGACCGCCTTGAAGAACTCTGCGCTTCGCTTGTCAACGAGGCTGAGTCCGATTTGCAGGATTCGGAAGGACTGCTCAAGGCGCTTCGCGAGCACCCGCCCGCGAGCGCCGAGTTGGCCGACAAATTCTTTAACCCCGCCATACCAGTCGAGAATGCACTGAGCTTTGTGGCACATGCCGGTGGTGAAGCCGGTCAGAGACGGTCGATAGTCGACGTGCTGCAGGCTCAGTCCCAGCGGCTGGCCGGCATGGAGACCGAGCTGGTTGCGGCACGGCGCGCGCTGGACGAGAGGAAAACCATCGAGCGTGCCAAAGGTATCCTGATGGCGCGCTTCAATCTCAGCGAGGATGCTGCTTACAAAAGATTGCGCAATGCATCCATGGAGCAGAACCGGCGACTGGCGGATGTGGCCGAAGCGGTTCTGACGCTCGCAGCGGTTTCCTGAATTCCGCACAAACTCGGGGCAGTGCCGATCTCAAACGCACCATACAGGAGCTGAAAACTCCCATTGAGTATTTCAATGATCCGGGAATCTGCCCTATGGCGCAGACTCCCGGATCGGCACGAAAACTACAAATATCCAGCAACAGGCCAAGTTAATGATGGTTTTGACCCGGGCGGCGATGTCATCCTGTCCGTATCGTGCCAACGGATATACAAAGAATTCAGTTTGAATATACGCGCATAAGGGGTGCACATTTGTGGCCACCAAATAAAGTCATGCACCAATTCAGTTCGTTAAATCATGCTAATGAAACTCAAAGAAAAACGGAGAATCATTCTATCTTGCTGATTGCATAGGCAATAGACGTACCCGCCAAGTTGTGGCACGACTGTTGCATCGCAATTGTCAGTAGCGAACCAATGGCGGTTCGGAAAATGAGTACAAGGACAAAGGCGTCCCACTGCGCAAATGCGTAGTCGGACGCTTTTTTATTAGATCGTTTAAAGATGTTGTCTTTTATATATGGCGGTTAATTCAAGGAGAACGCAACATGAAAAGTGAAACTACAAATGGAACGGCCGTTTCCGTAAACGGCAACTGTAAACCTCGTCGCGGATTTCTTAAAAGTACGGCAATCGTTGCGTGTGTGCTCGCACTGAATTGTGTTGCGCCGCTAGGCCTGTCCGACGCTAAAGCCGCAGTCGGCAAAGCCGAACAGACTTCCTTGAAATTCGGTTTTATCAAGCTCACCGATATGGTGCCGCTGGCAGTCGCCTACGAGAAAGGCTACTTCGAGGACGAGGGGCTGTCAGTCACGCTGGAAGCGCAGGCAAACTGGAAAGTGTTGCTCGATCGAGTAGTCACCGGCGAACTGGATGGCGCGCATATGCTTGCCGGTCAGCCGATTGGGGCCACCATCGGCATAGGCACCAAAGCCGACATCATCACTCCGTTCAGCATGGACATGAATGGCAATGCCATCACTGTTTCCAATGCCGTGTGGACCGAGCTCAAGAAAAAGCTGCCTATGAAGGATGGCAAGCCGGTACATCCGGTCGATCCGAAGTACCTCAAGGAAGTTGTCGACGAATACAAGGCACAGGGCAAGGCATTCAAGATGGGGATGGTGTTCCCGGTATCCACACATAATTACGAATTGCGCTACTGGCTTGCGGCAGGCGGAATGAATCCCGGCTACTACGCGCCGACCAAGGGCGATACCAGTGGGACCCTCAAGGCGGACGTGCTGCTGTCGGTCACTCCGCCGCCTCAGATGCCGTCAACTATGGAAGCCGGCACGATTGACGGTTATTGCGTCGGGGAACCGTGGAACCAACAGGCAGTGTTCAAGGGGATAGGCGTGCCGGTCGCAACCGATTACGACGTGCAGAAAAACAATCCGGAAAAGGTTTTCGGCGTATCCAAGAAGTGGGCGGATGCGCACCCCAATACGCTTGTGCACATCGTGAAGGCGCTGATCCGTGCCGGATACTGGCTTGACGCGCAGAACGACGGGAACCGTATGGAAGCGGTCAAAATGATCTCGAAACCGAACTACGTTGGTGCCGACGAAAAGGTGATCGCCAACAGCATGACCGGTACCTTTGAATATGAAAAAGGCGACAAGCGTCCCGCACCTGACTTCAACGTATTCTTCCGCCACAACGCAACCTATCCCTACTACAGCGATGCGGTCTGGTACCTGACGCAGATGCGCCGCTGGGGCCAGATTGCGGAAGCCAAACCGGACAGCTGGTACATCAAGATTGCCAAAGAGGTCTACCGTCCGGACATATATGCCACTGCAGCAAAGGAGTTGATAGCTGAAGGCAAGATGAAGGCGTCCGACTTCCCCGATTTTTCCAGGGAGACCGGCTTCAAGGGACGGGAAGACGGTTTCATCGACGGCATTGTTTACGATGGGCGCAAGCCGAATGCGTATATCGACAAGTTCAAGATTGGCTTGAAGGGCAACGAACAGCCGTAAATATAGTGAATGCGTCCCGGCAGTTGCCGGGATGCAAATGACTGCGTGGAGTACTCATGAACACAATACAACCAACACCATCCATCAGGCGACGTGTGTCCGCATTGTTGCAACCCGACTCCAGCGGCGAGCCGGTGTTGCGGGTGATATTTCGCACAGTGCTGCCGCCTTTGCTGGGTATTTTCATCTTCCTGGTCTTGTGGGATGTCGGAGCCAGCCATGTCCACACGTCGCTGGGCACATTACCGGGACCGGTTGCGGTGATGAAACAGGCTGGCAACCTGTATCAGGAATATCAAGACGAGCAGGGACGCAAAGCTGCGTTCGAAGAACGCCAGAAGGAACGCAAGGCTGAATTCCAGGCCACGAACCCGGGGCAGCAATTCGATGAGATAAAGTACACCGGCCAGCCGACCTACCTGGATCAGATCTTCACCAGCCTCTACACGGTGTTCGTCGGGTTCTTCCTGGGGACGATCATCGCCGTGCCGCTCGGTATCCTGTGCGGTTTGAACAAGACGATACAGGCTGCACTCAATCCACTGATCCAGATATTCCGTCCGGTGTCGCCGCTCGCCTGGTTGCCCATTGTCACACTGGTGGTCAGCGCACTCTATGTCAGCGCCGATCCGATGTTCGCGAAATCATTCCTCATCTCGGCGATCACCGTGACGCTGTGTTCGATGTGGCCGACGCTGGTCAACACCGCACTGGGTGTCGCTTCAATCGACAAGGATCTGCTCAATGTCTCCAAAGTGCTGCGCTTGTCCACCAGCACCAAGGTGATGAAGATCGTTATCCCCTCATCTCTCAAGCTGATCTTCACCGGCATGCGCCTGTCGCTCGGTGTGGCGTGGATGGTGCTGATCGCTGCCGAAATGTTGGCGCAAAACCCCGGTTTGGGCAAATTCGTCTGGGACGAATTCCAGAACGGCAGCTCACAGTCGCTGGAACGCATCATGGTGGCGGTATTCACCATCGGATTCGTCGGTTTCCTGCTCGACCGGACCATGCATACGCTGCAGCAGATGGCCAGTTTCGGTCAGCGCACCAACTAAGTGACTACTCAGGAAAATCGAATGAAATCCAGCGCACAACTTATAGAGGCTGATCACGCCGAGATCGCGTCACCACCGGTGACATCCTCCCCTATCCTGGAATTCAAAGGGGTTAGCAAGTCGTATGGCACAGGCACACAGCGCACGGTTGTGCTTGACGACATCAACCTGCGCATCAACGAGGGCGAGTTCGTTGCCATCGTTGGCTTTTCCGGCAGCGGCAAGTCGACCTTGATTTCGTTGATCGCCGGGCTTCAGCAGGCAGATGCAGGTGCGATTTTGTTAAGAGGAAAAGCGATAGCGGGGCCGGGGCCTGATCGCGGTGTGGTATTCCAGAATTACTCACTGATGCCGTGGATGACGGTAGGCCAGAACGTCGCTCTCGCGGTCGATCAGGTATTCAAGGACGCGCCCAAGGGGGAACGTATGTTGCGCGTCGAAAAATATATCCACATGGTGAACCTGACCCATGCCATGGACAAGCGGCCTGCCGAACTATCCGGCGGTATGCGCCAGCGGGTGTCGGTGGCGCGTGCGCTGGCAGCTTCCCCGGACATCCTGTTGCTCGACGAGCCGTTGAGTGCGTTGGATGCCCTCACCCGTTCCAAGTTGCAGGACGAGATCATCCGCATCTGGAGCAAGGAGAAAAAGACCGTCGTATTGATTACCAACGACGTGGACGAAGGCATCATCATGGCCGACCGCATCATCCCGCTGAACCCTGGTCCGAATGCGACACTGGGGCCAGAGTTCCCCGTCATGCTGCCGCGTCCGCGCGACCGTGCAGCCATCAATCATGCGCCTGAGTTCAAACGCATCCGCCGTGATGTGACACAGTATCTCATGCAGATTGGTGCGGAAAAAAGTGCGGCTGTCGACAGCAAGATCGTCAACCTTCCTTCAGTGTTGCCAAACACATCGCGTGAACACCAATCAAACGTCAGCCAGAAATCTCGAGACGTCACTGAAGCAAATCCGGACCGCTATGTCGACTTCTCGCAGGTATCGAAGATTTATCCGTCAAGGAAGGGGCCGATCAAAGTGGTCGACGGTTTCGACCTCAAGATACGCAAGGGTGAGTTCATATCCATCATTGGCCATTCCGGCTGCGGCAAATCAACCGTGCTATCCATGATGGCCGGCCTCAACGACATCAGCGAAGGTGTCATCGTTCTTGATGGACGCGAGATCGCCGCTGCAGGGCCGGATCGAGGTATCGTATTCCAGGCTCCCAGTCTCGTGCCATGGCTGACCGCCCATGAGAATGTCGCGCTGGGAGTGGAACAGGTATACCCGCATGTGACGGCACAGAACCGCAAGGACATCGTCGAAAATTATCTCGGTCGCGTCGGCTTGGCCGACGTGAAGGACAAGAGAGCCTCCGAGCTTTCCAACGGCATGAAGCAGCGTGTCGGCATCGCACGCGCGTTTGCGCTCTCGCCCAAGATGCTATTGCTCGATGAGCCGTTCGGCATGCTGGATTCGCTGACGCGCTGGGACCTGCAGGAAGTGCTGATGGAAGTCTGGACGCGAACCAGGGTCACGGCCATGATGGTCACTCATGATGTTGATGAGGCGATCCTTCTTGCCGACCGTGTTGTGATGATGACCAACGGTCCGAACGCAAGGGTTGGCAAGATCCTGGAGATCAATTTGCCACGCCCGCGCACACGCAAGATGTTGCTCGAGCACCCTGATTACTATGAATTGCGAGAACAGCTGCTTACGTTTCTTGAGCAATGCGATCATGGCTGACAAGGCGGGCAGCTTCTCCGGCAATAATCTGCCGGAACTCAAAGAGGCTCGGGTTCGTTGTCAATTGCATTGATGCACCAGAAGAAGGTCTTGTGCACCAATTAAATGCACATTTTGTCCGGCATCACCAGTATCTATGCGGCCATTGCAATGGCACAGGAATTGCACTACCAGGCTATAGAAATCTTCCCAACCCAATGGCGGGCGGAAGGTCGATCAGAAACACCGACAAAGACGTCGTTACGGCTGAGGGCCGGACGGCGTCTTTTTATTTTGAGGAGTAAACGATGAGGAAAGAAAGTGTACGACTGGTAGTGATCGGCAACGGTATGGCGGGTATGCGCACCATCGAGGAATTGCTCAAGATGTCGGCGGACGAATTCGACATAACAGTATTTGGTGCGGAACCGCAGCCAAACTACAACCGCATCCTGCTGTCTCCCGTGTTGTCCGGCGAAATGTCGTTCCAGGACACGATCCTGAACGACTGGGACTGGTACGAGAAAAACCGTATCACCCTGCACGCCGGGAAAACAGTGACGAAGATCGATCGCACCCGCTGTGTGGTCGAAACCGATGATGGAATCATTGTTCCCTACGATCGCCTGCTTATCGCAACGGGTTCCAATCCCATCATGCTGCCCATACCCGGAATTGATTTGCCCGGCGTATTAAGCTATCGCAGCATCGCCGATGTCGGGAGCATGCTGAGCAAGGCCACCGCAGGCAGTCGCGCCGTGGTGATAGGCGGCGGCTTGCTCGGACTGGAAGCGGCCAACGGCTTGTCGCTGCGCGGCATGGACGTATCCGTGGTGCATTTGTGCGACTGGCCGATGGAACGCCAGTTGGACAAGGTCGGCGGTGGCTTGTTGAAAGACGCGCTGGAAAAACGCGGACTGAAGTTCTATCTGTCGCGACAGACGGAAGCCATACTGGGTGAAACGATCGTCACCGGCTTGCGCTTCAAGGATGGGGAGGAAATACCAGCCGACCTGATCGTGATGTCGGCCGGTATCCGCCCCAACATCGCGTTGGCCAAGTCGGCAGGTATTCATTGCGAGCGCGGCATCGTGGTCAGCGACACCATGCAGACTTACGATCCGAAGATATATTCGGTGGGTGAATGCGTGCAGCATCGCGGGCAAACTTACGGCCTGGTCGCACCCTTGTTCGAGCAGGCCAAGGTGGCGGCGAATCATCTCGCCCGTTACGGGGCGATGCGCTATGAGGGTTCTTCCGTTTCGACCAAGTTAAAGGTAACGGGCATCGACCTGTTTTCTGCGGGGGATTTCAATTCGGGCGGATTGGACGAAGAGTTGCTGCTGCAGGATTCGGCGCGCGGCGTGTACAAGAAACTGGTGTTGCGCGACAACAAATTGCGCGGTGCAGTGATGTACGGCGATACCGTGGACGGCCCGTGGTATTTCCAGATGATGCGCGATGGAACGGACGTTTCCGAATTGCGCGAGCATCTGCTGTTCGGGCAGATGCATATCGGGGATTCCGGCCTCGGGGGCGTATCGAGCGTGGTGAGCATGTCCGACACGGCGGAGATTTGCGGCTGCAACGGCGTATGCAAGGGAGCGATCGTCAATGCCATCGTCGACAAGAAACTGTTCACGCTGGAAGAAGTGCGTGCCCATACCAAGGCATCCTCTTCCTGTGGGTCCTGTACCGGTCTGGTGGAAGCGCTGCTGGCGAACACATTGGGCGGCGATTATTCCGCCAAGCCGAGCAAGAAACCGCTCTGCGCCTGTACTGAATTTTCGCACCAGGATGTGCAACAGGCGATTCGCGCTCGTGCGCTGAAAACCATTCCCGACCTGATGCAGACCCTGCAATGGAAAACCCCGGATGGTTGCCATATCTGTCGTCCCGCGCTGAACTACTATTTGCTGGCAGCATGGCCTGGCGAATATCAGGACGACAGCCGTTCGCGCTTCATCAATGAACGCGTGCATGCCAACATTCAGAAGGACGGCACCTATTCGGTCATCCCGCGCATCTGGGGCGGCGTCACTTCGCCGGCCGAGTTGCGTTCGATCGCCGAGATCGCCGAACGCTATGAAGTGCCTACCGTCCACATCACCGGCGGCCAGCGCATCGGTCTATATGGAATCACCAAGGACAATCTGCCCAAGATGTGGGCCGAGATGGTCGATGCGGGATTCGTTTCAGGCCACGCTTATGGCAAAGCGTTGCGCACGGTAAAAACCTGCGTTGGATCGGAATGGTGCCGGTTCGGCACACAGGATTCCACCTCGCTGGGCATCAAGGTCGAAAAGATGACCTGGGGTTCGTGGACTCCGCACAAATTCAAGATCGCCGTCTCCGGCTGTCCACGCAATTGCGCCGAGGCCACCATCAAGGATTTCGGTGTGGTGTGCGTGGACTCCGGTTACGAGATCCATGTGGGCGGAAACGGCGGCGTCAAGGTTCGCGTCACCGACTTTCTGTGCAAGGTCGAGACCGAGGCCGAGGTATTGGAGTATTGCGGTGCATTCATGCAGCTCTATCGCGAGGAAGCTCATTACATGGAGCGTACGGCCCCATGGATAGAGCGTGTCGGGCTGGTCTATGTCAAGCGGCACATCGTTGAGGATGCTGCCGGGCGTACACAGCTATATGGGCGATTCCTGGAATCGCAACGCGACTCACAGGAAGACCCGTGGAAAGAACGCGCCGAAGGGAAGGATGCACATGAATACGCCGCTCTTGCCACCATTGAATAAGGAGAATGCCATGAACTGGATACAAGTCGGCACGCTGGAGGATATTCCGCGCCAGGGTTCGCGCGTGATCAATACTGCACATGGCGAGATCGCCCTGTTTCGCAGCAAGGACGATCAGGTATTCGCACTCAACAACCGCTGCCCGCACAAAGGCGGGCCACTGGCGCAGGGTATCGTGCACGGCAAACGCGTCACCTGCCCGTTGCACAACTGGGTGATCGACCTGGAATCGGGCTCCGCCATCGCGCCCGATGTAGGGTGTGCACATCGGCATGAAGTGCGCGTCGCACATGAAGTGCTGTTCCTTGCGCTAGAAGCAGGAGCATGCAAAGCATGAATGCAGCACAAGTCGCCCGCAGCACCTGTCCTTATTGCGGGGTCGGCTGCGGAGTGACAGCGAACGTCAGTGCAGATGCTGTCACGCTCGCGGGCGATATAACGCATCCGGCCAATTTCGGCAGGTTGTGTTCCAAGGGCGCTGCGCTGGCCGACACACTGGATCACGAAGGCCGATTGCTGTATCCGCTAGCCAACGGCGTGCGCATATCCTGGGATGAGGCACTCGACCGGGTTGCGCATGGATTTGAAAAGATCATCGCCGAACATGGCACGGATGCCGTTGCGTTCTATGTCTCCGGGCAACTGCTGACCGAAGATTATTACGTTGCCAACAAGCTGATGAAGGGATTCATCGGCAGCGCGAACATCGATACCAATTCACGGCTGTGCATGTCGTCGGCGGTGGCCGCGCAGAAACGCGCATTCGGCGCGGATGCGGTGCCTGTGTGCTACGAGGATGTCGAGATGGCGGACCTCGTGGTGCTGGCCGGTTCCAACTATGCCTGGGCGCATCCGGTGTTATACCAGCGCCTCGCGGCGGCGAAGAAAGCGCGTCCCGAGATGCGGGTAGTGGTGATCGACCCGCGGCGCACTGCGACTTGCGACATCGCCGATCTGCATCTGGCGATCGCGCCGGGTGCAGATGCGTTCTTGTTCAACGGGCTGCTGCACCATCTGCGCCGCGAGGATGCGATCGATCTCGGTTACGTCGAGGCACATGTGGAAAGTTTTGCCGGTGCCTTCGAGGCGGCACGTGCGGCTGGCTCGATCCCCAAGGTAGCGCAGGTGTGCGGGCTGGCGGAATCGGACTTGAGCGAATTCTTCCGTCTGTTCGCGAAGACAGAACGCACCGTGACGGTGTTCTCGCAGGGCATCAACCAGTCTTCCAGCGGTGTGGACAAGGGCAACGCAATCATCAATGTACATCTGGCTACGGGTCGGGTCGGGAAAGCCGGCATGGGGCCTTTCTCGGTGACCGGACAGCCGAACGCGATGGGCGGACGCGAGGTTGGCGGATTGGCCAATCAACTGGCGGCGCATCTGGATTTTTCCGATGCAGCGAGTATCGATTTGGTTGGGCGGTTCTGGAAAGCAGCCGGCATCGCGCGCAAACCCGGTCTGAAAGCTGTAGAGATGTTTCATGCCATCGCTTCGGGCAAGATCAAGGCGGTGTGGATCATGGGCACCAATCCGGTGGTCAGCATGCCGGATGCGGACAGTGTGCGTGCCGCATTGATGGATTGCGAACTGGTTGTTGTGTCCGATTGCATGCGACACACCGATACGACGGCATGCGCCGACATCCTGCTTCCTGCCACAGGCTGGGGCGAAAAGGACGGCACGGTGACCAACTCCGAGCGGCGCATCTCACGGCAGCGCGCGTTCATGCCGGCAGCGGGTGAAGCCAGGCCTGATTGGTGGATCATCACCCAGATTGCGCAGCGCATGGGATTTGCCGAGGCGTTCCCCTATACCCAGCCTGCGCAAATATTCCGCGAGCATGCACGCCTGTCTGGTTTTGAGAATGCGGGAACGCGTGCTTTCGACATCAGTGCATTGGCTGATCTGGGCGATGCGGATTACGATGCACTGCAGCCTGTGCAGTGGCCGGTCAACAGTCAGGCACCGCAGGGGACTCAGCGTTTGTTCGTGGATGGAAGATTTTATACGCCCAGCGGCAAGGCACGCATGACCACAGTTTCGCCTCATCTGCCCGCAGTGGCGGTAGATGATAATTTTCCGCTGGTGCTGAATACCGGCCGGATCCGCGATCAATGGCACACCATGACCCGAACCGGGAAGGTGCCGCGTCTCAATGCGCATCAAATTGAGCCGTTTGTGCAAGTGCAGGCATCCGATGCTCAACTGTGTCGGTTGCAGGACGGTGCGCTGGCGCGCTTGACGAGCCGCGACGGGACCATGTTGGCACGGGTTCAGGTGAGCGACGATCAGCGACCCGGCTCGGTGTTCGTACCCATGCACTGGAATGATGGCTTTGCCAAATTGGCACGTGTGGATGCCCTGGTCGCACCGATCACCGACCCTATCTCGGGACAGCCTGAATCCAAACATACACCGGTTCGAGTCGAAACTTATCAGCCTGCCTGGCAGGGTTTTGTTCTGAGCCGGACCCGTCTTGACTTTGCCGATACCAGTTATTGCGTTTGCTCACGTGGCGCAAACTATTGGAGGCATGAAATTGCCGGTGACGTCACGCCTGAAGATTGGCGTAGCTGGGTACAAACTACTTTGCATGGCCCTGGTGACTGGATCGAATATCGCGATATGGGAATGAGGCGTTATCGCGCTGCCTGCCTTCGAGATGGCAGATTGGAAACGGTGTTCTTTATTGCGGCAGACCACCTCTTGCCGGAACGCGAATGGCTGGGCAGTCTGTTCAGCCAAGAGCGACTTGAAGCAGTCGACTTGGCTGGATTGCTGGCTGCACGCCCGCCCAAAGGCGCCGCGACCGACGCAGGACGTAATGTGTGCGCATGTTTCAGCGTGGGCGAAAAAACCATCCTGAACGCCATTCAGACACAAGACCTGAATAGTATCGAAGCCATCGGGCTATGCTTAAGGGCAGGCACCGGCTGCGGTTCATGTGTACCTGAAATTCGGCGCATTCTTGACCAAAGCTGAACCATTTGATCACCCTCAACATAATTGGGAAGAAGGTGTTCGTTTGCGTTGGGACATTCACCCATCCGGCACGATGAGTGTGGGCACTCCAGTTGCGTCAGTCTATTTAACCCGATCAGAAGCCAAAATGCCGGAAGACACGTATCTTTATGAAATCCACTGCGATGAGGTAAGTCAGCACCAAAGCCATCAATCCGGAGACTAGCCCCAGCGGAATGGCGGCCATGAATATCCCCTGGGTGGAGAAAAAACCGACGATCACGATATCCAGCAAGGAGGCCAGCAGCAGCCATTTGCTCGGCAGCGAATGCCAGAAATGACGGCGCTCGCGCACCAGATACACGTTGCCCTGGCCGGAAAAAACCAGCATCACGAAGATCAGCGTCTGCAACTCGGTCAACGGCAAATGGAGCCAGTCGCGCCCGGCAAAAAACACAGCGAACGACAGTATCAGCACCAGCACAGCCAGGATGCCGGATGTCAGCATCAGGTTTGGAATATTCCAGCGCTCGGGTGCGCGCGCATAGGAGACGTTATCGGTGGCGATGGACATCGTAACGAAATCATTGGTGAACAGCAGCAGTACGATGAGCAGGGGCGTTATCACGAATACGCCCGTCAGCATTACGCCGACACTCAGGAAGACGGCGATCTCCAGCGTCTTGATGATTTTGTTCATCGTGTAGGTGAGCATGCGCTGGTTGATGCGCCTGCTGGTTTCTACTGCTGCCTTGACGTCTCTCAGGCCGGGGTTAGTCAGTACCAGGCTGGCGGCAGCCTTGGCGACATCCGTGGCGCTGGCCACGGCAATGCCGACCTCAGCCTGCTTGAGCGCCGGGGCATCGTTGACGCCATCGCCGCTCATGCCGACCACATGCCCGCTTTGCTGCAATGCCTGTACCAGACGGAATTTGTCTTCCGGCAACACACGGGCGAACACGTCGTAGTCCAGCACGCCGTGCTCAATCGCAGCATTCAGGTTTTCCGGTGCGCACACGCGTCCACCAATGCCCACCTGTTCGGCGACCGCGCGGGACGTGGCCGGACCATCGCCGGAAACCATCAGCACACGCACCCCAAGGTCCTGCAGGTCCTGGATCAGCAACCGCGAATCATCCCTTGGCGGATCTTGCAGCGCCACCAGCCCGGCCAATTGCAGGCCGTCGTTGCCGTTTTCGGCGGCAACCGCCAGGACACGGGAGCCGTCTGCAGCCATGCGCTCCACGTCCGTACCGATGTCGAGCCCGCCCGCAACGAGTGCAGCAATCACGCGCGGTGCACCCTTGAGCACTCTCAACTTGCCGCCATTCTGGACGTAACTGGCTTCCGACCGTTTGGTTTCGGGGTCGAACGGAATGAAGCTTAAGCGCGAAGTGATTCCGGCAAGCAGGCCGCGCGACTGGGCGGCGTCCAGAATGGCGAGGTCTATCGGATCCTGTGTCGCATGGTCGCAGGCGAGCGCGGCCAATCGCAGCAGGTCGTTGTCGGCATAAGGCGCGCGTGCCTGTAACGCAGAAAGTGCCAGGCGGTTTTGCGTGATGGTGCCGGTCTTGTCGCTTGCCAGCACATCCATGGCCGCTGCTTCCTCGATGGCCGATAGCCGTGTAACCAGCACACCGTTCCTGGCCAGCTCCAGCGCGCCCAGCGCCGTAGCGAGGGTGTAGGTTGCCGGAAGCGCAATGGGGACTGAGGCCACCAGCAGGATCAGCGCGAAAGGAAGAACTTCGGTGATGGCGATACCGTACATCCAGCTATAGAGCAACAAAGCGGCAACCAGGATTGCGTCGAGTGCCACCAGATACTTCACGATGGTCACGATGAGGGTTTCAAGGTGGCTCGCCGTCCTGGCGGTACGCACCAGCTCGGCAGTCTTGCCGAAATAGGTGCGCCCCCCCGTCTCGATGACTTCGCCCGAGGCTTCGCCTCGTTTAACGATGGCACCGGCATGCACAGTCGCTTCGGCGCCGGTTTCAACAGGGAGGGCTTCGCCGGTAAGTGCCGATTGATCCAGCAGCAGCTGCCCGTCAAGCAGGCGGATGTCGGCAGGTGCAAGATCGCCCATGCGCAGATGCACCACATCTCCCGGCACCAGGTCTTGCGCTTCAGCCTGTCTCCAGGCCCCGTCGCGCAGAACGCGCACCTGGATAGCCAGGCGTTTTCTCAGCAACGCCAGTGCGTTGTTGGCGCGATTCTCCTGGGCGAACCCCAGCACGGCGTTGAAGACCAGCAAGAGGGCAATAATGGCGGCCTCATCAGTCTTGCCTAAAGCGAACTGCAATGCGATCGTTGCTTCCAGCATCCAGGGTACGGGAGCCCAGAATTTACCCAGGAATAGCAGCCAGGGATGAGGGTGGTCTTCCGCCACCATGTTTGGGCCAAACTTTGCGAGCCGTTGTTTGGCCTCGGCAGTGGTGAGGCCTTGAAGTGCAGTTACTTCTGACATGGTGCTCTCCTCGCTTGGACAGGAAAGGGCGGGCGGCGTGGACTGAAATAATCACATTGGTTGCTGCGCTGCAAATCAGCATGATGGGAGAGCGACTGATGCGCATTAAGTTCCGGAGCAGGGAAGTGCAAGGCGAAATATTCCCGAATAATCTGCGTCAAGGCGGTTTCCAGTATTGCTTGCCGGCAAATGGAAGAAATTCGTATCCTGCGCTTCCGGTATTCGGATCGGCTCCAGGCCCGGATTTGGCGCGTTGGTTCAGGATGCTCTCATCGATTGCTTCTCAGCAAGTCGCGAATCTCCATCAGCAGGGCTTCTTGCGCAGAAGGTGGCGGAACTGCAGATGGGGCTTCGGCAGCTTTTTTCTTCATCGAGTTGATGCCTTTGATGACCAGGAAGATGACCGCGGCAACGATCGTGAAATCCACCACTGTTTGAATGAATCTGCCGTAGCTGATCAGGACGGCTGGCGCAGTGGCGGTGGATTCCTGCAGGGTGAAGGCCAGTTTCGAGAAGTCGACACCGCCTACCAGAACTCCGATAGGGGGCATGACGACATCGGTCACCAATGAAGAAACGATCTTTCCGAACGCGGCACCGATGATCACGCCCACAGCCATATCGACCACGTTGCCCTTGACTGCAAATTCCCTGAATTCCTGCATCATGCTCATGATGTTCTCCTTGTTGGATATTGAACTACTGCATGGTTCAGACTCTGTCACCGCGAAGAGGATACCCCGTCCTTGCCAGGTGTCCAGATTCTGCCTCTTCTGGCGAGTCAGGCTGACATACTAAACTTTATCACCGGGGGGCCGATACATCACATACAGGGGCGATCTTCAGGGCCCTGCGTTGAGGAGGTGTGACATGGCCATCGTGATGAACATGAGCGGGTATGAGGTCGAACGCGAGGCGGTCGCGCCCGGCGAATATGACGATGAGGTGTTGTGCGCGGGCTGGAATCCGCAGCTGGCATCGATCGGAAACGAACCTGTCGGGAGGATGGAAAGACATACCGCTTTTCCTGCCGAATTGGCGAACGTGGATGCCGATGCTTTTCTGCAGAAAATGTACCGATACCAGTGTTGAAAATACGCAGACCCGGGCGGCTTCGCTACTGAGGCCGTCCATTGCCGAATATGAACGCCAGTCATCCGGCCGGGCTGCAATTCCGCCAAGTGGCTGATTATCCGAAAGCCTTATTCAGCGCCTTATTCGGGGGAGTTTGAGTAACTTGATGCAAGTGGCTCTGTGATATTCTTCACATAGTCGATCCCGAGTCCTCCCATGAAATTCGTATTGCTCCTGCTGCTGGCGCTGCCCGCATGTGCGCTGGCCGACCAAGAAAGCGATTTTCGCGCTGCGCGCGAAGCATTGCGCGTCGGTAATGCGGAACGTCTGGACCAGCTGGCGGAGCGTCTCAAGGACAGTCCGCTGGAGCCGTATGTGACGTATTACCAGCTGCGCATGCACTGGGGCAGCAAAGCCACCGAGCCGATCAAGGCATTCCTGGCGCGCAGCAACGAGTCGCCGGTGGTCGATCAGTTCCGCAGCGAATGGCTCAAATATCTCGGCGAACACGGAAGCTGGGCAGAGTTTGCCGAAGAATATGCACATCTGGTCAACACGGACGACGAGCTGACCTGCTATGCCCTGCAATTGCGTGAACAGACCGTCGCAGCGGGCGCGCTGGCTCAGGCGCGCAAGATGTGGTTCAGCGGCGACGATACGCCGGATAGCTGTACACCGTTGTTCGATGAGGGCCTGAAGCAGGGCGTCATCGGCGAAGACGATGTGTGGCAGCGCATGCGCCTGGCGCTGGAGAACAACAACACTGCGCTGGCCAGGGAACTGATCAGGAAATTGCCCAAGGCACAGGTTTTTCCGGCGGCGGAGCTGACCATGGCGGCAAGATACCCGCGGCACTATCTGGAAAGGACCAAATTCGACAAGGCAGGCAAAGGCCGGCGTTTGGCGGCCCTGTTCGCCTTGCAGCGGCTGGCCAGGCAATCGCCGCAGATCGCCTTTGCGCACTGGGAACATATCGCCAACTATTTTACCGAAGAAGAGCAGCGCTACTTCTTTGGCTGGCAAGGCTACGCCGGGGCGCTGGCGCACGACGAACGCGCATTGCAATGGTTCTCGGTGGCGGGCGATGCAGCGTTGAATTCCAAGGAGTTGGCATGGCGAACCCGCGCTGCGCTACGCGCGCAGAATTGGCACGAAGTGTGGGAAAGCATCAATGCCATGTCTCCGCAACAGCAGAGCGAAGGCGCGTGGCGCTACTGGAAGGGCCGGGCGCTCAAGATACTGGGACGCCCGGATGAGGCGAACGCGCTGTTTACCCAGCTGAGCCGCGAATACAATTTCTACGGCCAGCTCGCTTCCGAGGAATTGGGCGCAGCGCCGGGCGCAGGCATGAGCTCGGCGCATTACCTGCCGACCGATGCCGAGATCGAAGCGATGCAGGCGCAGCCGGCGATTCAGCGCACATTGCTGCTGTATCGCATGGACATGCGCACCGAGGCAGCCAAGGAATGGGCGTGGGCGACGCGCAATTTCACCGACCAGCAACTGCTGGTCGCTGCCGCAGTGGCGCAGCACAACGAGATGTACGACCGCTCCATCAACGCGGCGGACCGCACGGTGCAATTGCATGACTTCAATCTGCGCTATCCTGCGCCATACCGTGATGCCATGCAGGAGAACCTGCACAAGCACGGACTGGAAGAGGCATGGGTGTACGGCCTGATGCGGCAGGAGAGCCGCTTTGCGACCAAGGCCAAATCCGACGTCGGCGCAGCCGGCCTGATGCAGATCATGCCCGACACAGCGCGCTGGGTGGCCAGGCAGATCGGCATGAAAGGCTACCGCAAAGGCCTGATCCACCAACTGGATGTGAACATCAAACTGGGCACGTTCTACATGAAGACGGTATCGCACCAGTTCGACGACAACCCGGTGCTGGCTTCCGCTGCCTACAATGCCGGTCCGACCCGGGCGCGGCAATGGTGCGGCACGCAGCCGATGGAAGGCGCGATCTATGTCGAGACCATCCCGTTCGACGAGACGCGCGATTACGTGAGAAAGGTGCTGAGCAACACCATGTATTATTCCAAGCTGTTCGGCCAGACCTCGCAATCGCTCAAGCAGCGGCTCGGCACCATCGAGGCGGTGAATGAAAAGAACCAGAGATCAGATCGCAATGAACGTTAACGACCTGAAAACATATTGCGTCGGCGGTGCGGTGCGCGACCGTCTGCTCGGCCTGCCGGTGCAGGACCACGACTGGGTGGTGGTGGGCAGCACGCCGGAGCAGATGGTCGCGCGCGGCTTCAGACCGGTGGGTGCCGATTTCCCGGTTTTCCTGCATCCCGACACACACGAGGAATACGCGCTGGCGCGCACCGAGCGCAAGGTGGCGCAGGGCTACAAAGGCTTCACCGTCTATACCTCGCCTGATGTCACGCTGGAACAGGACCTGCTGCGCCGCGACTTCACCATCAATGCCATCGCGGAAGATGCCGACGGCAACCTGATCGATCCCTACGGCGGACAAACCGACCTGAAGGCGGGCATCCTGCGCCACGTCAGCGACGCCTTCGCCGAAGACCCGGTGCGTATCCTGCGCGGTGCACGCTTCGCCGCACGTTTCGGTTTCACCTTTGCGCCGGAGACGCTCGCGCTGATGCGCAAGATGGTGGACAACGGCGAAGTGGATGCGCTGGTGGCCGAGCGCGTATGGCAGGAACTGGCGCGCGGCCTGATGGAAAAGCAGCCGTCGCGCTTCTTCACCACGCTGCGCGAGTGCGGTGCGCTGAAGAAGATATTGCCGGAGATGGACGCGCTGTTCGGCGTGCCGCAGCCCGCGCACTACCACCCGGAGATCGACTGCGGCATCCACGTCCTGATGGTGATCGACGATACGGCGAAATGCGGTCACCCGCTGGAAGTGCGCTTTGCCGCACTCGGACACGACCTCGGCAAGGCGACCACGCCCGAAGATACGCTGCCGCGCCATATCGGCCACGAACAGCGCAGCGTCGATCTGCTCAAGGGTCTATGCGAACGGCTGCGGGTGCCCGCCGATTGTCGCGATCTGGCGATGCTGGTCGCGCGCTACCACAGCCATGTGCACAAAGCGCGCGAGTTGCGCGCCGATACCATCGTCAAGGTGTTCGATGCCTGCGACCTGTGGCGCAAACCGGAACGCTTCGCTCAGATATTGCTGGCCTGCGAATCCGATGCGCACGGCCGCACCGGGCATGAGCATGATGCCTATCCGCAAGCTCCTTACCTGCTGGATTGTGGCCGCGCCGCGCAGGCAGTGAAGGCGGGCGAGATCGCACGTGCCTGTCCGGACAAGAACCTGATCGCCGACAAGGTGCGCGAAGCGCGCATCGTGGCGGTGGAAGCAGTCATCAAGTCCGCGTAACAACCTGCCATGCCTGCAGCTTGTCTGCATAGTGCATACCGGCATGCGCAGGGCTGGTCGAAGGCAGGCGCGCAAATTCCAGCGCGGGCAATTTCTGTTTTCCCAGCACGAACCGTTTGAAACTCTGCTCAGCCTTGGCCCCGTTGAAATACACGTGCGTGATGCACGGGTGCTGGACGAAGAAGGCGGTGAAGTCGTTGCCTATCTCTTCGCGGATATGCGTATCCAGGCTGCTCTCGCGTACGCACGAGGCCAGCACATCCCATAATGCGATGCCTGAAGACTTCAGTAGGCCCAGCCTTTGTGCATAGGGTAGAGATGGATGCGCACCGACCAGTTCACCCATGATCTTCCAGAAGGCATTCTGTGGGTGGGCATAGTACTGGTGCTGCCGCAGCGATTCCTTGCCGGGCATGCTGCCCAGGATCAGCACACGGGCTTCAGCATTGCTTACCGCTTTAAAACTGTGGATGTGCGGCATGCTTCAGAAAAACTACAGCAGGCGCGACAGATCGCCGCGCAGGAATCCTGCCAGCGGCTGGTCAATGCCCTTGCCCAGCGCGATCACCTTGAACAGTTCGCCCATTTCCGCCGGACTGGTGAGTTTCTGCAGTTGCGCGGAAAGCGGCGCATAAGCCTTCACGTCTTCCGGCGAGACCTTGCCCAGATGGTCGGTGATCCCGTTGTTGAACAGGAAGTGCGCTTGCGAGGTGTAGCCAAGGAAACTTGCGCCGTGATCGATGGCCGCTTCCGCCACCGCGGTGAAGTCCACATGAGAGGTGATGTCCTGTAGGCCGGGCAGGTAGAACGGGTCATCATGAGAGTGGTGGCGGTAGTGGCACATCAACGTACCCCGTGACCGTTGCGGGTGGTAATACTCCCCCGCGCCGAAGCCGTAGTCGATGAAGATCAATGCGCCCTTGTCCATGCGCTCGCACAGGCTGGCGATGAGACCGCGTGTGGTGAGCGAGACCTCGCTCAGGTAATCGTCCGGCACCTTGAGGTTCTTGGCGAAGTCAAGCAACGCTGGAACGTCCAGTTCCCTATCCACCCATAAAAAACGAGTAGCCTTGCTGGTCACGCCGCGCTCCAGGATGCGGCGATTCGACCAATACAGCAGGTGTACCGGCAATGCATCCAGTACCTCGTTGCCGATGACTGCGCCGGAGATCTTTTCCGGCAGCGTATCCAGCCAGCGCACCCGTTCGACCAGATGCGGCAGGTGCTTGCCCAACAAGGCTTGCTGGCGTTCGCGCAGGTCGGCGCTCACTTCGAGGATCGAATAGCTTTCCGGCAATTCGCCCAGACGTTCCAGTTCGCCGAGGATGTCCACTGCCAGCTTGCCGCTGCCCGCACCGAGTTCGAAGATGTGCGGCGCGCTGGCATGCATCACCTCGACCAATTGCCGGGCCAGGGTGTGGCCGAACAGGGAAGACAACTCCGGCGCGGTGATGAAATCGCCTGCCTCCCCGAACTTGAGCGCCCCTGCTGTGTAGTAACCCAGGCCGGGCGCATACAGGGCCAGTTCCATGAAGCGCGAGAAGGGTATCCAGCCGCTTTGCGCAGCGATATCGCCGCGAATGAGTTCACACAGCTTCGCGCTGTGTACTAGGGCATCCGGGGTCGGGGCAGGCAGGGATATGGACATGGTCGGGTATAATTCGGCAGTTGCGCGAGTTTAGTGGGGAATGCGATGCAAGGCAAAACGGTTTTGGTGACAGGCGGGGCGAAGCGCGTCGGCGCGGCTATCGTTCGCCGTTTGCATGCGGCGGGCGCGAACGTTTCGATCCATTACCGGGATTCGCTGCACGAAGCGATGGCCTTGTGCGACGAGCTGAACGAGAAACGCGCAGACTCGGCTTGCACCGTGCAAGCCGACCTGCTCGACATCGCCAGCCTGCCGCGCGTGGTCGAAGAGACCTTGCGTGAGTTCGGTCAGCTGGATGCGCTGGTGAACAACGCCTCCAGTTTCTACCATACGCCGCTGCACGAGATAGACGAACAGCAATGGAACGACCTGCTGGGCACCAACCTCAAGGCGCCGCTGTTCCTGGCGCAGGCAGCGGCACCGGAATTGCGCCGTCGCCACGGTTGCATCGTCAACATCGTCGACATCCATGCCGAACTGCCGATGCACGGGCACCTGCTGTACAACATCGCCAAGTCCGGCCTGGCCGGGCTGACCCGCGCCCTGGCGCAGGAGATGGCCCCGCAAGTGCGGGTGAACGGCGTCGCGCCGGGCGTGAACATCTGGCCGGAAAGTGCGGCCTGGCAAGACGAGGAACAGCGGCGCAAACTCGTTGCGCACACCTTGCTCAAGCGCGAGGGCGAGCCTGACGATATCGCCAAAACCGTGCAGTTCCTGATCGCCGACGCACCTTACATCACCGGGCAGATCATCGCTGTGGACGGCGGGCGATCCATCAATATCTGAACACCATGAACGACATCATCCAGCCAGTACACTTCGAGCATCACTCGACCAACTTCAACCGCCTCAAGGGCCGGCTGGAACACATGGTCGGCAAGGCCATCGCCGACTTCAACATGATCGAGGAGGGCGACGTGGTGATGGTGTGCCTTTCCGGCGGCAAGGACTCCTACACGCTGCTCGATATCCTGCGCACCCTGCAGAAACGCGCGCCGGTCGATTTCAAGCTCATTGCGATGAACCTCGACCAGAAGCAGCCGGGCTTTCCGGCCGATGTGCTGCCGAACTATCTGAAATCCATCGGGGTGGATTTCCACATCGAGACGCAGGACACCTATTCCATCGTCAAGGAGAAGATCCCCGAGGGCAAGACCACCTGTTCGCTGTGCTCGCGCCTGCGCCGCGGCATCATCTACAAGGTGGCGGGCGAACTGGGGGCGAACAAGATCGCGCTGGGACACCACCGCGACGACATGGTGGAGACGCTGTTCCTCAACATGTTCTTCGGCGGCAAACTGAAGGCCATGCCGCCCAAGCTGGTCACCGACAAGGGCGACCACATCGTGATCCGGCCGCTGGCCTATTGCGCCGAGAAGGATATCGCCCGCTACGCGCGCGGCATGGAATTTCCCATCATCCCGTGCAACCTGTGCGGCTCGCAGGAGAACCTGCAACGGCAGAACATCAAGCAGATGTTGCATGAGTGGGAGCGGCAATATCCTGGGCGCAGCCAGACCATCTTCACCGCGATGCAGAACGTCAAGCCTTCGCACCTGCTCGACACCAGCCTGTTCGATTTCAGAAACATCCAGCTGGGGGCGGCGGTGGATGAAGGCGATGTTGCCTTCGATCAGGAAATTTGACGTAAAATTCACAGATTGGCTGATCTAGCCTTTCAACCTAACCTCGATTTGGAGTGAAAAGATGCAATCCTGGCAAATCCGTATCTCTGGCGCGCTGATCGCGCTCTTCCTGGCTGGCTGTGCCACGCCAGTGAGCACCAACATCAAACCTTCCGCAGCGAACGTCGCAAAGTTCAACGACCTGTCCGAACTCAATGTAGTGGCCACGCTGGAAAAGAACGTCAACGAAGCCAGGAACGCCGACATGCCTTTCCTGGCACCGAACTATTTCCGCGAAGCCGCGCAAGTCCTGAGCGAATGCCAGAGCGCACTGGGCAACAAACCCAAGGATGTGCTGGTGAACAACGCGGCCAAGGGCGATGCCATCCTGGAAAAGGGACGCGCAGTGATGGACATCGTTAAATATCGCTTCGCCAAGGAGCTGGAGTACAGGGCGCAATTGCTGGAGCATGATGCGCCGAAGCTGCTGCCCAAGGAATACGAAAAAGTGATCGGCGAGCTGTCCGGATTGATCGAAAAAGTGGAACGTGAGCAACCGGCCAGCATCGACAAGGAAAAAGAAGCCTTGCTCAAATCGATGCTGGATCTGGTGATCAAGTCGGTGCAGGCAGGCGCGCTGCACGAAAGCGAACTCATCAATGCCGACAGCAAGGCGAAGAATGCCGACAAGCAGGCGCCGCTGACTTATGCCGAGGCATTGCGCGTGTACCAGGAATCGAAGAGCCAGATCGCAGCAGCACATCACGACAAGGAGCTGGTCCAGCGCCTGGGTGCCGAAGCCACGTTCGCTGCGCGCCATGCACAACAGGTCAACGAGCGCGTCGCGTTGTTGCAAGCCCAGCTGAAAGTGAGCGCCGCGGGCAGCGCAATGACAGGCGGGGTGATGGTCGGCGGAGCGATGGCCGGGGGCAGCAGCGGAGCCCAGGTAGGCGCTCAGCTGGACGGCAAGACGGCAGGGTCAGCTACCGAACGAGTCTCCCTGGAAAAGATCGTGCTGCAGGAAGAGGACCGCCTGCGCAGCATCTCGACGGCATTGGGGATGAAGGACCTGCGCGACCTGCCATTGGAGAAGCAGGTGGAGGAGATCAAGCGCGCCGCTGCCGAAGCCGCACAACAACCCAATGGCGCAGTAGCTGCCAAAGACTTTGAAGCGCGCCTCGAGGCTGCCAACAGCGGCATCCAACAAGGTGTGGCGGAGCTGGCGAAGAAAGACAAGCTGTTGGCTGAGAAAGACCAGAAGCTCGAGTCGCAGGCCACCCAGCTGGCAGAGAAGGATGCTCAGATCAAAACCTTGACAGACAAGGTCATGAAACTGGAAGCGGCACCGAAGCCAGCCAAAAAATCCAGGACAGTTAAACCCAAGGTTTCACAGCCCGTGAAGAAATAACCGGACCCGTCTTTCCTGGCTCAAGGTTGCGCAGGACTCACCGCAACCTTGAAGATCACCTTGCGTATCAAACCGCCGCCCCCGCCAATCAGCGGCGCATGAGCATCCTCGGGGAAGAAGATGCAGAAATGATCTGGCGGCACCGGCACGTATGAGGCAGGTGCATCATGGAAGAAACGGATGTCCTTCTCCGTGCTGTGCTCGCTCACCGGGTTCAGACAATCCGCCAGTGGCTTCCATCCCATCGTCTCGTCTCCTTCCAGCACGAGCTGGATGTCGATGTAACGCCGGTGCGCCTCCAGCTTTGCCATCTCCTTGGTCTTCGCCGGTACTCGTTCCACGATGGCGATCAGGTCGTCGCCGACGATGTGGTAACGCCCCGGTGCGAGGTTGAACAGGTCGGTGTCGCGGATGTAGTCGAAGGCGCGCTGGAACAGCGGATGCAGCTCGGCGTAGCGGCCGGATTGGGTGAGGGAGGAGAAGATCATGTGCGTATTATCCTGCAAAGGGCTGCATCGCTTCATCCACGACCGGGCAGCATCCTGGTCAATGTGTTGTCGCGCTTGATATAGTGATGATACAGGGCAGCGATCGTATGCAGGCCGATGAGGTAGTACCCGGCCGTGCCGACGAATTCATGCACCTCCTTGATCTGCGACGCGAGTTCCTTGTTCTGGCCGATCAGGGCCGGCAGCTGCAGGCCGAAGAACGGGATCGGCTTGCCCGAGGCGCTGAGCAAAAGCCAGCCTGTTATCGGCATGCCTATCATCAGCGCATACAGCGCCAGATGCAGCAGCTTGGAGGAGATCTCTTGCGAACGCGGGAGCGCTGGCTGAATAAGGGGGGTGGGGCCGGAGAAGCGAGCCGCCAGGCGTAGCCAGACCAGCCCGAATGCCAGCATGCCGAGCATGAAGTGCCAAGTCTTCAACGCTTCGCGCGGATCGCTGCCTTTGGGGTACAACTCGCGCAGATTGATGGTGGCATACACTGCGATGAACAACAGCAACATCAGCCAGTGAATCCCGATGGAAACAGAACCGTAACGGCTTGCAGTATTTTTCCAGTTCATTGCAGGTCTCCTTTTAGTGACTGCGCGAGCTGCGGATATTGTCGAATGCGTGCGGGCACAGATGGAACAAGACGGCGGGAAGCATAGCGAGCACTCCTTAAATCCTGCTTAATTCAGAAGAAGGTTCCATTTTGCAAACTATGGCAGAAACGGTTGCTTGGTGAAACCGGAAAATCATGGCGCCTGTCTGGGGACCTAGATAAACCGTGCAATCATCCCTTTGGCCAGTTCGCCCGTTAGCGGTATCCGCACATGATGCCCGCTGCCGGGCGCAACGCTGAGTGCTTCGCCTTCCAGGCTGCGCATCTCTTTCAATTCGACGATGCTGTTGCCGGAGGGGTGGATGATCTCGAGCTTGTCGCCGACCTGGAACTTGTTCTTCACGTCGATCTCGGCCATGCCGTTCGCGCAGGCGACGATGTCGCCGACATATTGCTGGCGGAAGCTTTCGGAGTGGCCGCGCATGTAGTTCTGCTGTTCATGGGTGTGGTGGCGCTCGTAGAAGCCGTCGGTATAGCCGCGGTTGGCCAGTGCATCCAGTGCACCAAGCAGTTCCAGATTGAACGGTCGTCCCTTGACGGCATCGTCGATGGCCTGGCGATACACCTGTGCGGTACGCGCCACGTAGTAGATGGATTTGGTGCGCCCCTCTACCTTGAGCGAATCGATGCCGATCTTGACCAGCCGCTCGACATGTTCGACCGCGCGCAGGTCTTTCGAATTCATGATGTAGGTGCCGTGCTCGTCTTCCAGCACCGGCATCAGTTCGCCCGGATGGTCCTTGCGCGAGATGACGTAGACCTTGTCGGCCAGCGGATGGCGCGGTTGCGAACCGCAATCGGACAGCGGGCTTTCGCTTAGCGCCTTGTCGAAATCGAAGTCGATCTTCTGGATGTCGCCGGTGCCGTCCTCGACGGCACTGTCCACCTTGTAATCCCAGCGGCAGGAGTTGGTGCAGGTGCCCTGGTTGGCGTCGCGGTGGTTGAAGTAGCCCGACAGCAGGCAGCGACCAGAATAAGCGATGCACAGCGCGCCATGGATGAACACTTCGAGTTCGATGTCAGGACATTGCTGTCTGATTTCTTCTATTTCGTCCAGCGACAGTTCGCGCGACAGGATCACGCGCGACAGGCCAAGCGACTTCCAGAACTTCACCGCTGCATAGTTGACGGTGTTGGCCTGCACCGAGAGGTGGATGGGCATCTCCGGCCAGCGTTCGCGCACCATGGCGATCAAGCCTGGATCGGCCATGATCAGTGCGTCCGGCTGCATCTCGATCACCGGCTGCATGTCGGCCATGTAGGTCTTCACCTTGGCGTTGTGTGGCATCAGGTTGCTGGCAACGAACAGTTTCCTGCCTAGCGTGTGTGCTTCCTGGATGCCGGTGCGCAACTCCTCCAGCTTGAATTCGTTGTTGCGCGCACGCAAGCTGTAGCGCGGCTGGCCGGCATAGACCGCGTCCGCACCGTAGGCGTAGGCGGTACGCATCTTGTCGAGCGTGCCGGCGGGCAATAGCAATTCAGGTGCGCGCAAGGTGCTCATCGGTAACCCAGACGTTTCAGGATCTCCAGCGAAGCATTGGCCTGGTTCAAGGTATAGAAGTGCAGGCTCGGCGCACCGCCAGCGATGAGTTTTTCGCACAGCTGTGTGACCACATCGAGGCCGAAGGCCTGCACCGACTCGCTGTCGTCGCCGTAACCCTCCATGGTCTTGCGCATCCAGCGCGGGATCTCTGCGCCGCAGTTGTCGGAGAAACGCGCGAGCTGGGAAAATCGCCCGATGGGCATGATGCCCGGCACGATGGGCGCGGTGACGCCGAGTTTGCGTGTCTCTTCGACGAAGCGGAAGTAGGCATCCGCATTGTAGAAATATTGCGTGATGGCTGAGTTGGCGCCTGCATTCATCTTGCGCTTGAAATTGAGCATATCTTCGCGCGCAGACTTCGCCTGCGGATGGAATTCAGGATAGGCTGCCACTTCGATATGGAAGTGCTCGCCGGTCTGCGCACGGATGAACGATACCAGCTCGTTGGCATACTGGAATTCACCGATGCTGTGCATGCCCGAAGGCAGGTCGCCGCGCAGTGCGACGATGCGCTTGATGCCCATGTCCTTGTAGGCGAACAGCAGCGCGCGGACGTTGTCGCGCGTGGAGCCGACGCAAGACAGGTGTGGGGCAGCGCTGTGGCCTTCGGCATGGATATGCCGGATGGTTTCCAGCGTGCGGTCCTGGGTGGAACCGCCGGCGCCGAAGGTGACGGAGAAGAATTCCGGCTTGACCGCGGCCAGGCGCTGGCGTACGCCAGTCAGCTTCTCGACGCCTTCCGGCGTCTGCGGCGGATAGAACTCAAAACTGATCGGTGTCTTTGTGTTGTTGATCATTTTTTCTCGCAAGTAGTTGTGCGGCGGCTGAACTCAGCGCCCAGGAAAATATGCTGTACAGGACCGCGCCGAATACGCCGGACCAGAAATCCTCGACCACGAATCCGCGCAGGATGGAACCTGCGAACCAGAACATCAGTCCGTTGATGACGAAGATGAACAATCCCAGCGTGATGACGGTGACCGGCAGCGTCAGCACCAGAAAGATCGGGCGAATCAGTGTATTGACCAGACCCAGAACCAGCGCGGCTATGAACGCTGCCGTGAACCCGTCCACATGGATGCCGGGGACGAAGTTCGCCACGGCGATCAATGCCATCGAGTTCAGGGTCCAGATCAAGAGCAGTCTTAGCAACATTTTCCGTTCAGCAAGTTAAGAGGGGCGAACCTGAAGTCCGCCCCTCGACATCATACCCGCAACCGGCAGCTTAGTAGCGGTAGTGGTCGGCCTTGTACGGGCCCTGTTTGGGAACGTTGATATAGGCAGCCTGCTGGTCGGTCAGTTCCGTCAGCTGCGCGTTCAGCGTCTTCAATTGCAGGCGCGCGACCTTTTCGTCCAGATGCTTGGGCAGGGTATACACGCCCACCGGATACTTGTTGCTGCCTTTCACCGCTTCCGTCCACAGCTCGATCTGGGCGATGGTCTGGTTGGCGAACGAGGACGACATCACGTAGGACGGATGGCCGGTACCGCAACCGAGGTTCACCAGACGCCCCTTGGCCAGCAGGATGATGCGCTTGCCGTCCGGGAAAATGACGTGGTCGACTTGCGGCTTGATCTCTTCCCACTGGTACTTCTCCAGCGAGGCGACGTCGATCTCGTTGTCGAAGTGGCCGATGTTGCAGACGATGGCGTTGTTCTTCATCTTCGCCATGTGGTCATGGGTGATGACATGGAAGTTGCCGGTGGTGGTGACGAAGATGTCGGCCTTGTCGGCAGCGTACTCCATGGTCACGACGCGATAGCCTTCCATGGCGGCCTGCAGCGCGCAGATCGGGTCGATCTCGGTGACCCACACTTGCGCCGACAGCGCGCGCATCGCTTGCGCCGAGCCCTTGCCCACATCGCCGTAGCCGCAGATCACCGCGATCTTGCCCGCGATCATCACGTCGGTCGCGCGCTTGATGCCGTCCACCAGCGATTCGCGGCAGCCGTACAGGTTGTCGAACTTGGACTTGGTGACGGAGTCGTTCACGTTGATGCCGGGGAACTTCAGTTCGCCACGCTGGTGCATCTGGTACAGACGATGCACACCGGTGGTGGTCTCTTCGGTCACGCCCTTGATCTCGGCGAGACGCTTGGAGTACCAGGTCTTGTCTTGCGCCAGCTTGGCCTTGATCGACGCGAACAAACAGGTCTCTTCTTCCGAAGTCGGCTTGCTGATCAGCGATGCATCCTTCTCGGCGCGCGCGCCCAGGTGCAGCAGCAAGGTCGCATCGCCGCCGTCGTCCAGGATCATGTTGGAATAACCGCCGTCCGCCCATTCGAAGATGCGGTGGGTGTAGTCCCAGTATTCGGTCAGCGTCTCGCCTTTGACAGCGAACACCGGGGTGCCGCCCGCAGCGATCGCAGCTGCCGCGTGGTCTTGCGTGGAGAAGATGTTGCACGAAGCCCAGCGCACTTCCGCACCGAGCGCCTTAAGCGTCTCGATCAGCACGGCAGTCTGGATGGTCATATGCAGGCTGCCAGTGATGCGCGCGCCTTTCAGCGGTTGCGTCTTGGCGAACTCGGCACGAATGGCCATCAGGCCGGGCATTTCGGTTTCGGCGATGGCGATCTCTTTGCGGCCCCATGAGGCCAGGTTGATGTCGGCGATGACGTAGTCTTTAGACATGATGCACTCCATTCATTTGATAAGTTAATGAATGGGCGCCGTTGCAACATTGTTGAGCCACCTCCGCCGAGCCTGACAGGTTCACCTTGCGGTGACTGCTGCAGCGCCCCTCGGCGGGATGGGTGTTACGAAATTACAGTCCTGCGTCAGCCCTCAGAGCGGCTGCCTTGTCAGTAGCTTCCCATTTGAATTCGGGTTCTTCGCGGCCGAAGTGGCCGTAGGCAGCCGTCTTCTGGTAGATCGGACGCAGCAGGTCGAGCATTTGCACGATGCCTTTCGGGCGCAGGTCGAAATGTTTTTGCACCAGTTCGGCGATCTTTTCGTCGGAGACCTTGCCGGTGCCGTAAGTGGTCACCATCACGCTGGTGGGGCGTGCCACGCCGATCGCGTAGGAGATCTGGATCAGGCACTTGTCGGCCAGGCCGGCGGCGACGATGTTCTTCGCCACATAGCGTCCGGCATAAGCTGCAGAACGGTCGACTTTGGAAGGATCCTTGCCGGAGAACGCGCCGCCGCCGTGCGGGGCTGCGCCGCCGTAGGTGTCGACGATGATCTTGCGTCCGGTCAGGCCGCAGTCGCCTTGCGGGCCGCCGACGACGAAACGTCCGGTCGGATTGACCAGGTACTTGATCTCGCCCTTGATCAGCTCCTTGGGCAATATCGGCTTGATGATCTCTTCGATGGCGGCTTCGCGGATCTGCTCCAGCGTCATCTCGGGCGCGTGCTGGGTGGACAGCACCACGGTGTCGATGCAATACGGTTTGCCGTCGACATACTTGATGGTGACCTGCGATTTCGCATCCGGACGCAGCCACTTCAGGCGGCCGTCGTGGCGCAATTGCGCCTGACGCTCGACGATGCGGTGCGACAGGTAGATCGGCAACGGCATCAGCACGTCGGTCTCGGTACAGGCATAGCCGAACATCAGGCCCTGGTCGCCGGCGCCCTGATCGAGGCCGTCGTCGTAGGCCTTGTTCACGCCTTGCGCGATATCGGGGCTCTGCTTGTCATAGGCCACCAGCACGGCGCAACCCTTGTAGTCGATGCCGTATTCGGTGTTGTCGTAGCCGATGCGCTTGATGGTGTCGCGCGCCACCTGGATGTAATCGACATTGGCGGCCGTGGTGATCTCACCGGCCAGAACCACCAGTCCGGTGTTGCACAATGTCTCGGCAGCGATGCGTGAATGCTTGTCCTGAGCTAGAATCGCGTCCACGATGGCATCGGAAATCTGGTCTGCTACCTTGTCCGGATGGCCCTCGGACACGGATTCGGATGTAAAGAAATATTCGCTCATGGCTCTCCGTTTGCTGCTTCATTGGTTAAATGGGCGCGCAGTATATCAAATCCCGGCTATATTGATTTAATGGATTTTTCTTGAATGGTTATCGTATTTGATGTGTTGGCGCGTCTGCCGCTGTGGCTATTGCACCGTATCGGCACGCTGCTCGGCTGGGTGGTCTATCTGTCTTCGGGGCGTTATGCCAGGCGTTTGCGGGCAAACCTGCAAAGCGCCGGCCTGGCAGATTCGCGGGACGGGTATCGCAAGCTGGTTCGGGCCAATGTAAGCGAGGCGGGCAAAGGGATAATGGAGCTGCCCTGGGTATGGCGCCGTCCGCTGGAGAAAGTGCTCACCGGCGTCAAGCAATACCACGGTTGGGAACATATCGAAGCGGCAGTCGCGCAGGGCAAGGGGGTGATCGCACTGACGCCGCATCTCGGCTGCTTCGAGATCATCAGCCTGTTCATCGCTGCCCGCCTGCCGATCACCACCATGTATCGCCCGCCGCGCTGGGCCTTCCTCGACAAATTGATGTATGAAGGCCGTGCGCGCGGGCAGACCAAACTGGCCCCGACCGACCTGGGCGGCGTGCGCCAGCTGATCAAGACGCTCAAGCACGGCGGGATCATCGGCGTATTGCCGGATCAGGTGCCGGGCAATGGCGAGGGCGAATGGGTGCCGTTCTTCGGGCGTCCCGCCTATACCATGACGCTGATCGGAAAGCTGATCAAATCCAGCGGGGCGGCGGTGGTGATGTGCAGCAGCGAGCGTTTGCCGCACGGCGAAGGTTATGCGTTGCATTTCACGCCCCTGGCCATCGATCCCGCCATTTCCATTCCGGCGCAGATCAACGCGGTACTGGAAAAGACGATACGTACCTGCCCCGAGCAGTACCTGTGGAGTTATAACCGTTACAAAGTGCCGCGCGGTGCATTGCCGCCAGACACAGTCAAGGAGCAGTGATGCTGGTGCGCATCGGCGTTTTCGTCTTCTGGCTGATCCATTTTTTGCCGTTCCGCGTCATCGTTGCCATCGGTAATGGACTCGGGTTAGTGCTCTATCCGTTGGCGTCAGAGCGCCGCCGGGTGGGCATGATCAACTTGGGGCTGTGTTTCCCCGGGATGAGCGAAGTGGATCGCGAGCAACTCGTACGTGCGCATTTCAAGATGTTCTGTCGCGGTCTGATCGAGCGCAGCATCCTGTGGTGGTCGAGTGCCGAACGCATCCGCAGTCTCATCCGCGTCGAGGGTGTGGAGCATTTCGAGGCGGTCAAGGACAAGCCAGCCATCTTTCTCACACCGCATTTCGTCGGCATGGATGCGGGCGGCCAATGGATCGCGCAGCACACTGACACGGTATGCATGTATGCGAACCAGAAGAACCGCTACTTGACCGAGTTGTTGCTGGAAAAGCGGGCACGCTTCCGCAACCAGCATCTCTATTCCAGACAGGAAGGTTTGCGCCCCATCCTCAAGGGGATGCGCAAAGGCATGCCCTTCATCTATCCGCCCGATCAGGATCAGGGGGTCAAGGATGGTGCGTTCATCCCTTTCTTCGGCGTGCCTGCCGCGACTATGACTTCGCTGCCGCGCATCGCGCAGATGACCGGTGCGAAAGTCGTGCCCAGCATCACGCGCGTGCTGCCCGGCGGCGAGGGGTATGTGCTGACGTTCTATCCGGCGTGGGAGAATTATCCGAGCGGGGACGATATCGCCGATGCGCGGCGCATGAATGCCTTCATCGAGGATCGCATCC
The DNA here is from genome assembly GCF_000025705.1 of Sideroxydans lithotrophicus ES-1. Classification (NCBI taxonomy): domain Bacteria; kingdom Pseudomonadati; phylum Pseudomonadota; class Betaproteobacteria; order Nitrosomonadales; family Gallionellaceae; genus Sideroxydans; species Sideroxydans lithotrophicus. The sequence continues at coordinate 199,050 of NC_013959.1, forward strand.
GCGAGATGCCGGAACAGTATTTCTGGCTGCACAAGCGGTTCAAGACGCGGCCCGAGGGCGAGGCAAGGTTTTATTAGGTATCCCCTCTCCCGCTAGCGGGAGAGGGGTAGGGGAGAGGGTGTTGTGGCTGAAAAAGAAATCTTAGACAACGCCAAAACTTTACGCACCCAACAAACAGAAGCCGAGCAGCGGCTGTGGTTCCACCTGTGGGCGCACCGCTTCATGAAGCTGAAATTCAAGCGGCAAAAACCAATTGGTTGCTATATCGTCGATTTTGTATCCGTGGAGCGGAAGTTGATTATTGAAATTGACGGTGGACAGCATTCCGAGCAGGTTGAATACGACCAACGGCGCGATTTCTGGCTGAGAAGCCAAGGCTACACTGTGTTACGGTTTTGGAACAATGATGTCATGCAACAGTTGGACGGAGTGTTGGAACAAATACGATTGACGGTTATAGCCCTCTCCCCCCAGCCCCTCTCCCGCTAGCGGGAGAGGGGAGATAAATGCCTGAAGGGACACTGAAATGAAATACAAAGATCTGCGCGACTTCATCTCCCAACTGGAAAAGCTCGGTGAGCTAAAACGCGTTACCGCGCCAGTCTCCACACACCTGGAAATGACCGAGATCTGCGATCGTGTGCTGCGCGTGCAAGGCCCCGCGCTGCTGTTCGAGAACGTGGCCGGGCACAAGATGCCGGTGCTGGCCAACCTGTTCGGCACGCCGCGCCGCGTGGCACTGGGCATGGGCGAAGATTCAATTACGGCCTTGCGCGAAGTCGGCAAGCTGCTCGCCTACCTGAAAGAACCGGAGCCGCCCAAGGGTCTGAAGGATGCGTGGGAGAAATGGCCGATACTCAAACAAGTCCTCACCATGTCGCCCAAGGTGCTGTCTTCCGCCCCGTGCCAGGAAGTGGTGTGGGAGGGCAACGACGTCGATCTGTCGAAACTGCCGATCCAGCATTGCTGGCCGGGCGATGTTGCGCCGCTGATCACCTGGGGGCTGGTGGTCACGCGCGGTCCGAACAAGCCGCGCCAGAACCTCGGCATCTACCGCCAGCAGGTCATCGCGCCGAACAAGGTCATCATGCGCTGGCTGGCGCACCGCGGCGGCGCGCTGGATTTTCGCGACCACTGCGAGAAGAACCCGGGGCAGCCGTTCCCGGTGGCGGTGGTGATCGGTGCCGATCCCGCGACCATCCTCGGTGCGGTGACCCCCGTTCCCGACTCATTGTCCGAATACCAGTTCGCGGGATTGTTGCGCGGCAGCAAGACCGAACTGGTGAAATGCATCGGCAGCGACTTGCAAGTGCCCGCTTCCGCCGAAATCGTGCTGGAAGGCGTGATCCATCCGGGCGAAACCGCGCTGGAAGGACCGTACGGCGACCACACCGGTTACTACAACGAGCAGGACAAGTTTCCGGTCTTTACCATCCAGCGCATCACCATGCGCCGCGATCCCATTTACCACTCCACCTACACCGGCAAGCCGCCCGACGAACCGGCCATGCTAGGCGTCGCGCTGAACGAGGTGTTCGTGCCGCTGCTGCAAAAGCAATTCCCGGAGATCGCCGATTTCTACCTGCCGCCTGAAGGTTGCTCCTATCGCATGGCGGTGGTGAGCATCAGGAAGCAATACGCCGGGCATGCCAAGCGCGTGATGTTCGGCATCTGGAGCTTCCTGCGCCAGTTCATGTACACCAAGTTCATCGTGGTGGTGGATGACGACATCGACGTGCGCGACTGGAAGGAAGTGATCTGGGCGATCACCACGCGCATGGACCCGGTGCGCGACACGCTGCTGGTGGAGAACACGCCGATCGACTACCTCGACTTCGCCAGTCCGGTTTCAGGATTGGGCGGCAAGATGGGACTGGATGCGACCAATAAATGGCCGGGCGAGACGCAACGCGAATGGGGCACACCTATCGTGATGGATGCTGTTGTGAAAGCGAAGGTGGATGCGATGTGGAGCGAACTGGGTTTGTAGTCGGCAAAAAAACAAAAAAGCCGGGTCTCCCCGGCTTTTCATTAGGCTAACTTCAAATTAGAAGTTGTACACACCACCTACCGAGAATACCTGCACGCCAATATTGGGTGCGTTCACCCCTCCGAAGAACAATCCGGGCAATTGGACTTTGCCGAAATCTTGATACTGCAGACGAATGCCGAATCGCTTGTTGATGTTGAACTGACCTCCGATACCGAACATCAAGTTGGTCTTGCTGGCACTTGCGGTTTGGGCAACACTGGGTACGAAAGTGCCGCCGAAGGCAGTAGCTGTGTAATCAATTTTGGTGTTTGCTAACCCCAATTTGCCGAACAGATCAAATTTGTCGTTGATCGGAAAAGTACCGACTGCAGCAAGCTGCAGGGAAGAGGTCTTCAATTTTTCCGTTGTGCTAGCGCCACCACCAGCACTGGTAGTAATGGTCGAATCTCCGATGATGGAATAGCCAGCTTCTACACCCACATTTTGGTTAAAGTGATAACCGCCGCCAATGGTGATAGATCCTGGATTGCCGAATTTGGTAGTGGAAAATTGACTTGTGGCATTGCTGAAGTTTGCTTGACCCAAATCAGCGTTAACGTAAGCACCCTGATCCGCAGCGAAAGCGGAAGCAGAAACTGTTGCCGAGAGAAATAGTACAGAAGCGATTTTCTTCATTTTTGTTCCTTATGAATTAACAAATACAGTTTGCGCATTGCAAATTGCAGCGCGGATTCTCTTTTATTATCCTCAATGCAGTAAAGGACAAAAAAGTACTAGATAGTTTTGTGGAAAGTACTAGATATTTTTCGCAAAAGTATCTAGATACATTTTAAAGTTGATTGGGGTAAGCCGAGCTTGATCAGAGAGTTATTTGCGCGCCACCCACTCGATCAGCGCATCCTGCGCACCCTGTCCGGCCTTGGCATAAGGGTGGTTGATATAGAACACGACGATCCATTCGCGGCCGCTCTTCGAACGTACATAGCCAGCGATGGTCTTGACGCCTTCCAGCGTGCCGGTCTTGAGGTGGGCGTGGCTGGCGGCGGGGCTGTCCTTGAGGCGTCTTCTGACCGAGCCGTCCACGCCAAGTATGGGCAGCGAGGCCTGCAGCTCGGCGCTCAGCGGATCATCGTAGGCAAGCTGTAACAACTTATCCATGCTGGCCACACTGATGCGCTCATTGCGCGAGAGCCCGGCGCCGTTCTCCAACACCAGTTCCGGGAAATGCAGGTGGTTGCGCGCCAGCCAGAGTTGCATCGCCAACACGCTGCGCTCGATGCTCATGCGCCCTGTCCATTCTTCATTTTCGGGGAAGCTGGCTTGGGTTGCGGCCACGCCCGAGGCCGGTTCGTTTTCTGTCGGCGGCTCATTGTCTTTTGCGACAGGCACGGTCTCGCCTAACGTCAGGAACAGTTGGCGGGCCATGACATTGTTGCTGTACTTGTTGATGTCCCGAATGATCGAGCTCAAGGGTTCGGAGCGATGGGTGGAGAAGAGCTTTGCGCCAGTGCCGACCACGCCATCCCGCTCCTTGCCTTGCAAAGTGCCGCCGAGTTCTTTCCAAACAGCGCTGAAGACCGCACCCACATATCTTGTGTGCGGCATCACGCTGAGGTTCTGTTCGCGTTCGCCGCACCCCATGGGATAGTCGCCTTGCAGCACGACGCTGTCGCCCTGCGGTTGCACCTGGAACAAGTCGTCCCAGTTGTCGCAGTTCACTTTTTCGTTATTGGGCGTCAGCTGGTTGTGCAGCGTCATGCCGTCCAGCGGCGGTTCGGTGACGACCTTGAGGCCGATACCGTCGGGCATGTAGCGCAGGCGCAGGGTGTTGAAATTGAGCAACAGCGCATCGGGGCCGACGTTGTACGCGCGCACCGGATCGGCGTCGAATGCGCCGGGATCGTAGGGTGGCAGGTCGAAGTAACTGCGATCCAGGATGAGGTCGCCACGGATCTCGCGCAGGCCGCGCGCTCGCAGCTCGCTCAGCCACAACCAGAATTGCTCGATGGTGAATTTCGGGTCGCCGTAACCCTTGAGGATCAGATTGCCGTCGAGTACTCCGTCCTTCAGCTCGCCGTCGATCCAGGCTTCGGTCTTCCAGGTGTATGCAGGTCCGAGCAGGTCGAGCGAGGAATAGGTGGTGAGCAGCTTCATGGTGGAAGCCGGATTCATCGGGCGCTGTGCGTTGATGCTGATGAGCGGGGCGTGTTTGCCCACCTCGCGAACCTCGACGGCGATACCGGAGCGCGGGATATGCGCGTTCTTCAATTCCTGGACGACCGTTGCCGGCAGCGAGGCGGCATGGACATTGACAGCGAGGCACAGCAGGAGTGCGGCGTACGGGCGTTTCATATCAAACGATCGATCACTTTCAGCGTGTGCGTCACGAGCAATCTCATCTCGTCTTCGCCAATGACATAGGGTGGCATGAAATATACCGTGTTGCCCATGGGGCGCAACAATAATTCGTGCTGCAGACCAAGGCTGAAACAGCGCTGGGCGAAATCTGCATGCGGCGTATCCACTTCGAACGCCCAGACCATGCCGGTATTGCGGAAGTTCCTTACCCTAGGGTGTTCGCGCAGTGGTTGTGCGATGCGGTTGAAAAAGGCCGCCTTGCTGCGGTTGGCATTGAGTACATCGTCCTGGGCGAAGATGTCCAGGGTCGCCAGTGCGGCGCGGCAGGCCAGCGGGTTGCCAGTGTAGGAATGCGAATGCAGGAATCCGCGCGCAGTCTCGTCGGCATAGAAGGCTTGATAGATGTCGTCGGTCGTCATCACGATGGAAAGCGGCAGGTAGCCACCGGTGATGCCTTTAGACAGCAGCAGGAAGTCGGGTGAAATCCCCCTCTCCCCCTGGGGGAGGGCAAGGGGTGGGGGCGCCTGCTCACAGGCGAACATGGTGCCGGTCCTGCCCATGCCGACCGCGATCTCGTCCGCGATCAGGTGCACACCAAAGCGCGAACACAATTCGCGCGCACGCAGCAAATAGACCGGGTGGTACATCGCCATGCCTGCCGCGCCCTGGATCAGCGGTTCGACGATGAAGGCGGCGATGTTGCCGTGATGTGCATGCAGATGTGTTTCGAGTGCATCGGCGCAACGCAAGGCAAAAGCATCCGGGCTTTCTCCAGCTTCTGCTTCGCGGCTATCCGGGCTGGGCACGGTGGCGTTTTGCCTGATCAATGCGCCATAGGCGTCGCGGAACAAGGCGACATCGGTCACCGACAATGCGCCCAGCGTTTCGCCGTGGTAGCTGTTCTGCATGCTGATGAACTGAGTCTTTTCCGGCTTGCCATTGTTGCGCCAATAGTGGGCACTCATTTTCAGCGCGATCTCGGTGGCGGATGCACCGTCGGAACCGTAGAAGCAGTGTCCCAGTCCGGCGGGGGCGAGTGCGCGCAGCCTCTCCGATAACTGGACCACCGGCTCGTGGGTGAAACCGGCCAGCATCACATGCTCCAGTTTGCCGAGCTGGTCGGTGAGGGCAGCGTTGATGCGCGGGTTGCAATGGCCGAACAGGTTGACCCACCACGAACTCACCGCATCCAGATAACGCTTGCCCTCCGGGTCGTATAACCATACGCCATCGCCGCGCGCGATGGGAACCAGCGGCAGGTTTTCGTGCCGTTTCATCTGGGTGCAGGGATGCCACACGGCAGAAAGGCTGCGTTCGAGGAGGTTGCTGTTGGCTGACATACGCGGAATCATAGCGGAGTTTGCCGGTGGCGTAAGATACTGGCGTCGAAATCGTCTCTGGAGGCTGTCATGCGAATCTTGATCACTGGCGGGACAGGCCTGATCGGGCGGCATCTTTGCAAGGCGCTGCAGGCAGAAGGGCATCTGCTGACCGTGCTGAGCCGCCGCCCGGCAACGGTAGCTGTCAAATGCTGCGCATCGGCTCAGGCAATGGCGACGCTGGAAGAATGGCGACCAGACCGGACGTTCGACGCGGTCATCAACCTGGCAGGCCAGCCGATCGTGGATGAGGCGTGGACGGAAAAGCGCAAACAGGCGTTGCGCGACAGCCGCATTGCATTGACTGAAGAGCTGGTGCGATGCATCGCCGCCGCCAGACAAAAACCTGCGGTGCTGCTGAGCGGCTCGGCTGTCGGATATTACGGCAATCGCGGCGATACTGAACTGGATGAAAACGCCGGTGCAGGCGATGATTTTGCCGCGGGCCTGTGCCGGGATTGGGAAACTGCGGCATTGGCCGCGGAAGCTTCTGGCGTGCGCGTCTGTCTGCTACGCACTGGTCTGGTATTGAGCGAGCGCGGAGGCTTGCTCGGGCGCATGTTGTTGCCATTCAGGCTGGGCTTGGGCGCGCGCCTGGGCAGCGGTACACAATGGATGAGCTGGGTGCACGTCGACGATTATGTGGCGATGGTACTGCGCCTGTTGCGCGACGAGCAGATGTGCGGCCCATTCAACATGACCGCACCGCAACCGGTCACCAACACCGAGTTCACCCTGACGCTGGCATCCATGCTGCGCCGTCCGGCGTTCTTCATTGCTCCAGCCTTGATGTTGCGACTGGCCATGGGTGAGCGCGCGGCGCTGCTGCTGGAGGGGCAACGTGTTCTGCCGACGAGGCTGATGAAGGCGGGTTGCCAGTTCAAATTTCCCGACCTGGCCAGTGCGCTGAACAGTGTGCTAAACCGCTAGTGCCCTGTTTTCCAGATAAATTTCTTCAACGCCCTTGAAAAGAGGAGCTTGAGTCCCTATCATTAGCAGTCGCTGGCGGGGAGTGCTAACCGGCAATTTGGCCGGCTTGGTCAAAAGATCTATAACGCCCGACCCGCTCACGTATTTTTCAACTCAATGTTTTCAGGAGATAAAGCATGAAGATTCGTCCCTTAGGCGACCGCGTGATCGTTAAGCGCATGGAAGCAGAAACCAAGACTGCATCCGGAATCATTATTCCCGATGCTGCTACCGAGAAGCCCGATCAAGGTGTCGTTGTTGCGGTAGGTAATGGCAAAATGGGTGATGACGGCAAGCTGCGCCCGATGAACGTGAAGGTTGGTGACAAGGTGATGTTCGCTAAAACATATGGTCAGGACTTCAAGATGGACGGGGTCGAACTTCTGCAGATGCGCGAAGAGGACATTATCGGGGTGATTGAGGCCTAATCTAAATTTACGAACATTCAGGAGAAAACAAACATGGCAGCTAAAGACGTGAAATTCCATGATGCAGCACGTGCCAAGATGGTCGTGGGCGTCAACATTCTGGCCGATGCGGTCAAGGTGACTCTGGGTCCGAAAGGCCGTAACGTGGTGCTGGACCGTTCCTACGGTTCTCCCACCATCACCAAGGACGGAGTATCCGTCGCCAAGGAGATCGAACTGAAGGACAAGTTCGAGAACATGGGCGCGCAAATGGTCAAGGAAGTCGCTTCCAAGACCTCCGACGTGGCCGGTGACGGTACAACTACTGCGACTGTGCTGGCACAGTCCATCGTGCAGGAAGGCATGAAGTTCGTTGCCGCCGGCATGAACCCGATGGACCTGAAGCGCGGTATCGACCAGGCCGTGATCGCCGCTGTGGCAGAACTGAAGAAGATCTCCAAGCCTTGCACCACCACCAAGGAAATCGCGCAAGTGGGCAGCATCTCCGCCAACTCCGATACCGTGATCGGCGAGAAGATCGCTGCTGCGATGGAAAAAGTGGGCAAGGAAGGTGTCATCACCATTGAAGACGGTCAGGGTCTGGAAGACGAACTGGACATCGTGGAAGGTATGCAATTCGACCGCGGCTACCTGTCTCCCTACTTCATCAACAACGCCGACAAGCAGATCGCCGCGATGGAGAACCCCTTCATCCTGTTGCATGACAAGAAGATCTCCAACATTCGTGACCTGCTGCCCCTGCTGGAACAGGTCGCCAAGGCCGGTCGTCCGTTGCTGATCATCGCCGAAGATGTGGACGGCGAAGCACTGGCAACCCTGGTGGTGAACAACATCCGCGGCATCCTGAAGACGGTTGCCGTCAAGGCGCCCGGCTTCGGTGATCGTCGCAAGGCGATGCTGGAAGACATCGCCGTCCTGACCGGCGGTACCGTGATCGCTGAAGAAGTCGGCCTGTCTCTGGAAAAGGCGACACTGGCTGAAATGGGTCAAGCCAAGCGCATCGAAGTGGGCAAGGAAAACACCACCATCATCGACGGTGCAGGCAAGCACGAAGCGATCCTGGGTCGCGTTGGCGAGATCAAGAAGCTGGCTGAAGAATCCACCAGCGACTACGACAAGGAAAAACTGCAAGAACGTCTCGCCAAGCTGTCTGGCGGTGTGGCAGTGATCAAGGTCGGTGCTGCGACCGAAGTCGAAATGAAGGAAAAGAAGGCGCGCGTGGAAGATGCATTGCACGCGACCCGTGCTGCGGTTGAAGAAGGCATCGTCCCCGGCGGCGGCGTAGCTTTGCTGCGTGCCAAGGCAGCGGTTGCCGGCCTGAAGGGTGCCAACCACGACCAGGACGCCGGTATCACCATCGTGCTGCGCGCCATGGAATCGCCTATCCGTGCTATCACCATGAACGCAGGCGACGAGCCCAGCGTTGTGGTGAACAAGGTGCTGGAAGGCAAGGGCAGCTTCGGTTACAACGCGTCCTCCAGCGAGTATGGCGACATGCTGGTCATGGGCGTGGTTGATCCGACCAAGGTAACGCGCGTTGCACTGCAAAATGCAGCTTCCATCGCCGGCCTGATGCTGACAACTGCTTGCATGGTGGCTGAATTGCCGGAAGACAAGCCAGCCGGCGGTATGGGTGGCGGGGATATGGGCGGCATGGGTGGTATGGGCGGCATGATGTAATTGAACCTACTGGTGGAGCAACTAGCCATCTGACTAGGTTGGCAAACCACGCCAACCAAGTCATTGGTTATGCGCGGCTCGATAGCGGCGTTGCACCAAAGGTACGCAATCCGCTAACTGGCAAGCCAGTTGCGAAATTGTCAGCGCGGTGCTCGAAATCCTCATGTACTTTGAGTACATTCCGGTTTCTGTGCTCCGTGCGCCTAGCCCTCGAACCGCTCGCTACGGTCCACTTAGTCTTGCATCCGACGAACCCCGCTTTGAGCGGGGTTCGTTTTTTGTGTTGCCCGCCGCTCGGCTTGCCGCTACAATGCGCGCCTTCGTTTTACCCAACCCGCCAGGGAAGGGTGCAAAATGGCCTGGTAGCTCAGTCGGTAGAGCAGAGGATTGAAAATCCTTGTGTCGGTGGTTCGATTCCGCCCCGGGCCACCAATACAAAAGGGCTTGCGAGGATGCGGGCGCCAATCGAATTTCCACGATAATGTGGGGGAGTGACTGTTATGGGACATGAAGAGAACCAAAACAAAAACTCCAAAACCCAAGCAACACGCGGCTTTCGATACAATTAAGGCCAGAAAAAGCAGGCCGTGAAAAATGCGCAAAAACGAACGCCGATTAACGGTATTTGCGCGGCTTTTGGTACAAAGAGCGCGCCGAGTGCATCAATCTGACATACACCAATCAAATCTTAAACCGGCCGAACTTGAAGGGGATCACAATCCCCACCACAAAGAAGCGTTGAGCCTCGTCAGCGCTGTAGGTCTCGGTATTTAACGACCCATCACTCTTCACCACAATCGAGCCGTCCAGCTTGAGCTGGATGCGCTTGAAGCGCAGATGGCCGTCCTGCTGGATGGCATAGATCGCATCGTCAATGAACCGACTGCAGGAAGTATCGACCAACACCTGGTCTCCATGCGACAGCGTTGGCTCCATGCTATCGCCAGACACCGAGGCGATCTTGATCTTGCCAAAGTTGTTGCCGATGCGTTCGCGCAGCAGGCGTAGGTCGACGCGGACTTTAACGATGGCCTCTTCGTGCACCTCCGCACCAGGCCCGGCAGAGCCGTTCACGTTGACGTACTTGTCGATGGCGACGTAATTCCCATCAGGCTCACCAGCAGTCAGGACGGTTGGTGCGCGCCCCAGATCGTATGGCCGGTGCTGATCCTGGTCGGATAGCAACATCTCCCCCTCACCAGACAACAACCAATTGATGTTCAACCCCGCCTTCCTGAGCTTTTCCAGCGACTCGCTCTTCGGTTTGTCGCCCGCTTCCAAGCGCTTGTAGGTGCCATACGCTATCTCAATTTCGAGCGCGAAAACATCCTGAGCCTTCCCAGTTCTGAGCCTGAAAGCACGCAGGCGACTGGCGATATCGTCAGGAATATCGCTTCCGGACGCTTCCACGGTCAAAGCGTCCGGTGAAAGCGTCCGGCAACACCCAGCCGGACACTTTCATTAATAAATTGATTTATATAAATAATCATAGTTTTTATGTGTCCTCCGCGAAACAAGAAAGCGTCAGGCTCAAAATTAGGCTGTCAGAGGGGTTGACATAGCTCATAACTGAGCCTCAGAATGCGAACCATCGAACAACAGCCCAGAAGTGAGCAACATGACAAAGAGCGCGGCAAAAAAACCAGTCGACCAAGACTGGCACCCAGCGGACATCAAAGCCGCACTCCATAAAAACGGGATCACGCTGGCATCAATAGCCGAAGTCTATGGGATGAGAAGCTCTTCCTCGCTTTCATCCACCTTCACCCGTAGTTACCCACTCAACGAAAAACGCATCGCCGACGCCATCGGCGTACACCCAATGGTGATATGGCCGTCCCGCTACAACAAGGACGGATCAATCAAGCCACGCGGCTTCCGTGCGGTGCAGTTTAACGCAACGGCACTGGCGCGCAATAGCAAGACAACCGCCGCCGACAGCAGAATTTTGAAGGCTGTCTGACATGAGCCGCCGCCCTTATGACACCCTGACCGGAGACCTGTTCTCCAGCATCCCCCAGGCGCACCCGATGACGCCCGGATCGTGGAATTTCCGCAGGGAAATTGCGGCTGTCATGGGCGAAGCAATCAAGGCATGTCACAAGGACCGCTGGCAGATCGCCGCCGACATGAGCCGCCTGCTTGGCCGCGAAATCTCGGTCAACACGCTGGACAAATACACCTCCGAAGCCTCGGAAGATCACATCCCCAATCTTGAAACAGCCATCGTCTTTGATGCAGCCACCGAGCAAACGGCGCTGGCGAACTTCTACGCCAGCAAGCTCGGATGCAGCGTGCTGCCGGGCAAAGACTCCATGTTGGCCGAGCTGGGCCGGATCGAGCAGATGCGGGGAGACCTGGCAAAGCAAGAGAAGGCAATCAAGCGAATCCTGGGAGAGCAGCAATGACAGATCGCGTGGACATCAAAACCATCGCCGTCGCACTAGGCGTGGCTAAATCAAGCGCATGTGATCGCGCCAACCGTGAAGTATGGCCCTTTGTAGAGCAAGCCGCCCGTGGCGGCCAAAAGCGCCTCTACCCCCTGTCCACCCTACCCATGCCTGTGCGCGAAGCCATCCTGCGCCACACCCTAAAACAGAACCAGCCCGCTGGCGTTTCTACCATTTCACCAGCGGTTTCCAGTGCCGTGGCCCCCAATACCACGGCACCTTTTTATCCCGTCGCTCTGCCGGTTTCGCATGAGCTGAAAGACTGGCAGCGCAAAACAGCCGAGGCGCGCAGCGCCATCATCGCCGAGATCAAGCGCCTGTCCAAGGCTGCCGGTATGGAGAAAGCCATACAGGCTGTGATCGCACTGGCCGCCAACAACGAGCTACCCGAGCAGCTGCAGCGTCTGGTGCCGGTGGCCAACGCCAAGGCCGGATCGGAAGGCAAACGCCACCTGTCCCGCACCTCCATCTACCGCTGGATGAAGGAAGCCGAGCAAGGCTTTGCCGCGCTGGCACCGAAGGCCCACGAAGCGCAGATGAAGGTTCCCGCATGGGCACCCGAGCTGCTCCGCCTCTACCAGCAGCCGCAGAAGCCCACCCTCAAGAAATGCCTGGACGATCTGGTGCTGCCGGAAGGCATGTCCGCCCCGTCATACTGGGCCGCGCAGCGCTTCCTGGAAAAGATGAGCAAGCTGGATCTGGCCCAAGGCCGCATGCTGCCGCGCGAGATCAAGTCGGTGCGCGCCTTTGTGCGCCGCGATACCAGCCAGATGTGGCCCGGCGATGCGTACACCGCAGACGGGCACACCTTCGATGCCGAAGTCGCGCACCCGCGCCACGGCAAACCCTTCCGCCCAGAGATCACCAGCGTGATCGACATCGCCACTCGTAAATCGGTGGGATGGAGCGTGGATCTCGCAGAGTCCACCTGGGCGGTCCTCGACGCGCTGCGCTGCTCGGTTGAGCAATGCGGCATCCCCTCAATCTTCTACGTGGACAACGGCTCCGGATACAAGAACGCCCTTATGGGCGACGACGCCACCGGCTTCATGGCCCGCCTCGGCATCAGCATCACCCACAGCCTGCCGTACAACTCCCAGGCGCGCGGCATCATCGAGCGCAGCCACCAGACCATCTGGGTGCGCGGAGCCAAGGAACTGCCCACCTACATGGGCGAACCGATGGACCGCGAAGCCAAGCAGGCCGCCTTCAAGATCACCCGCAAAGACATCAACGCAGTCGGCACCTCGCGCCTGCTCATGCCGTTCAGCGAGTTCGTTAAATGGTGCGAAGCCAAGGCCGACGCCTACAACAACCGCCCGCACCGCAGCCTGCCCAAGATCGCCGACCCTGTCACAGGCCGGTCGCGTCATCAAACCCCCAACGAGGCATGGGCCGCTGCGATGGCAGAAGGCTGGGAGCCGGTGAAGGTCGAAGCCTCCGAGGCCGCCGACCTGTTCCGCCCCTACAAGATCGGCAAGACACACCGCGCCGAAGTGCGCCTGTTCGGCAACATCTACTTCAACCGCGCCCTGGAGCACTACCACGCCGAGCAAGTCCGCATCGGCTACGACATCCATGACGGCAGCCGCGTATGGGTGCGCGATATGGAAGGCCGCCTCATCTGCGTGGCCGAGTTCGAAGCCAACAAAACCGCCTACTTCCCCATGTCGCAGCAGCGTGCCGCCGATGAAAAGCGCGCCGCAGGTCGCATCAAGCGCGCCGAGGCCAAGATCGCCGAAGCCGAAGAAGAACTCAACCCGCCATTGGTCATCGAGCACCAGCAGGCCAAAACCGTGCCGCTGTTCGACTTCCACGCAGAGCCTGTGCTGGAGCGGCAGGACATCGCCATCGGTGTGGCCCCTATCCAGGCAGAACCGCTGCCCGATAACGCCGCCTACCTGCCGGTACCGCGCCCTGTATTCACAACAGACGCAGCCAAGTATCGCTGGCTGCGAGCCAACCCCAGCCAGAAGATCCCGCAGGACGAACACTGGCTCGATTGGTATTGCAACACCGACGAATGGGATGACCTGTTTGGCGAGGGTTTTGAGGTGGCTGCTGGCTAGGTAGCACTACCCAGCAGCCGATGAAGCAGTAGCAACGTGAAGTAACTACGAAAAGGAGTATGGAAGTGAAAAAAGTCTTTGTAAAGAACATCAGCAACTACGAGCGGTTCCGCACCGGCATCAGCGCGGTTGAGACACGCGGTGCATCGGAAGCCAGCCTCATGCTGGTATCCGGCCCCGCAGGCTACGGCAAGAGCCAGACGGTTGACCAGTGGGCCGTTGCCAACGGAGCGGCCTATCTGCGCGCCAAGGTCGAGTGGACGCCCAGCTACTTCATGCGTGAACTGGCCGAGACCCTCAAGCTCGACAGTCGTGGCCGCGCCAAGGATGTGTTCGGCCGCATCGCTGGTGTTCTTGGCGGGCAGCAGATCCCGCTGGTGATCGACGAGGTCGAACACTGCCTGCGCAATGGTGCCGAAGTGCTGGAAGCCATCCGCGACCTGTCAGACCTGACCGAAGTGATGGTGATCCTGGTGGGCATGGACGAAGTGCAAGCCAAGATCGCCCGCCACCTGCAGATCAGCAGCCGCATCGCCAAGGTGGTCGAGTTCCACCCCGCCACACCGGAAGATGTCACCGAGTTCTGCAAGCAGCTCAGCGAAGTCTCCATCGCCACCGACCTGGTCACCGAGATCCACCGCCAATCCAGCGGCCGCGTGCGCGAGATCATGAACGCCATCGCCACCGTCGAACAGACCGCCAAGCGCAACGGCAACAGCGCCGTCAGCCTGCAAGACATGGCCGGACAAGTGCTGACCCACGACTGGCAGGCGCGCCGCCCGCGCATGGTGTCGGTGAAAGGTGGCCGTTAAATGGCCTGGATCGCTGAACAGGTCTTAACGGCCATCAAGGATTCGGACATGCGCGAGTGCATAACCGAAGAGCGCCTGGTCGACCTTACCCAACTGACCAAGCGCAAGGTGCAGGAATCCTGCCGCAAGCTGTGCCACAGCGGCCTGCTGGAGAAGACCGGCCAAGGCTGCCACACCATCACCAAGGCGGGGCTGGAAGCCCTCAAGGCCGGTGCGCAGTACCGCTCCGGCCCCAAGGACAAGCAGCAGAACGGCAAGCGCGTCTGGAAGAACACCACCCGCATCCGCATCTGGCGCGCCATCCGCCTGCGTCGCAAGTTCACCGTGCCCGAGATCATCACCCTGGTGGCCGATGACGACGCGCGCGGCGACATCACCAGCAACGTGCAGAAGTACGTGCGTGCGTTGGCTGCGGCGGGATACCTGATCGAGCTTCCCAAGCGCGAGCAAGGAACCTCCCTCACCAGCAACGGCTACAAGCGCTGGTGGCTCACTGACGAGAAGGACAGCGGCCCGGATGCCCCCATCTGGCGGATCGGTCGCGGCACCGTCTACGACCCCAACACCAAGACCGAGGTGGCGATATGACCCAGACTGTGGATTGGCTAACCATCCTGCGCGCCAAGGTGGCGGCATCGAGCAATCAGGCCGTGGCGGACGAACTGGCCGTATCGCGCACCACGATCTCCCTGGTGCTGGCCGACAAGTATCCGGCCAAGACCGACAAGATCGCCGCCAAGGTGATGGACATGTATGCCCGCGTCACCTGCCCGCATACCGGCACCGAGATCACCCACGCCGAATGCCGCACCACATCCACCGCCAGCACACCAACCAGCAGCCCGCAGGCCATGCGCCAGTGGCGTGCCTGCCAAAGCTGCCCATTCAAGGGAGGTAAATGATGATCGACCACGCACCGCGCATCAATGCGCAAAGGCAGGCAGCGCAGGAAAACGCCGAGATGGCGGACATGGAAAAGCGCGCAGCGCCCCTGCACTGGGCGCTGATCATCGCCCTGGTGGTGGTGATCTCATCCAGCCTGTGGGACGGCTGGAAGCACTACGCCGACGTGGCCGCGCAGAGCGAGGCGCTGGTGCAATGTCTCAACGGTCGCACCATCGGTATCGGCGGCGCGGTTGTGCGTTGCGAAGTGCGTGAGCTGGTCGCACTGGGCGAGGTGCAGCCATGAATGCCGTCGAACGTCTCCAGCTCGCCCAGGTGGCCGACTACTGCGTGAAGTTTCTGAAAGCAAGTGGCATCAAGGTGCTGCGCGTGGAAGGCGACACCGAACAGCCACGCATCATCGTCAAGCACAACGCCATGTGCGACCGCTTCGAGGGAATCATCCTGGCATACGAGCGCAGCCAGCACGGCGAACGCCGCTACGGTTGGGTGTACCGCTTCGGTTGCCAGATCAAGTGGGCGGTACCGGCAGAGAACCCGCACAAAGTCGGGAGGGCAGCATGAGCCGCCTTGTCCAATACGAGCAGTACGACGTCATGCTCACCCTGCGCAACGGAATCAGCCAGGCTGTGGCCTCCGGCAGCGAGGCGGAAGCCCACGCAGCGGTCGGACGCCTGCAGGGCTACCTGATCGGCCTGCACACGGCTGGCGAGATCGAGAAGAGCGACGTGGCTGTGCTTGAGGCCGACATGATGTCCGGCATCGCCTTCCTCTACAACGCAAGGAAGGCTGGCCATGCTCATTGATCTTAAATCGGCGATCCGCACTGCGTTGGTCGGTTCGTCCGCTCTGAATCCGGTCGACACCGAGGTGCTCGTCAAAGGCCATCACCGAAGCCGCGTCGAAGCCACGCTGATGGAGCTGTACCAGGCGCGTGAGATCGGCTGCTGCAAGATCATCAAGGGTAGCCATGAAAGCATCGTGTGGTGGATCTCCGGCGTAATCGCCGGGCAGGACTGTTACTACGGCAAGAAGAACACGCCAACTGCGCCAAAAGCCTCGAAGCGTGCCATCCCCAAGATGCCGAAGGCCAAGGTGCGCCGTATGTCCGGCATTTCTGCCGAAGTGAAAGACCTGGTCTCTGCGCAGCCCGGCCTGACCACGTCAGAGATATGCGAGAAGCTCAATAAGGAATCCGCCGAATACCATCGGATACGTGTCGCCATTGCGTCCCTGTTCAAGCTCGGCCACCTCCGCGTCGAGGGCGTTGAACGGCACTATCGCTACTACCTTGAGGTTCAGGCATGAAGACCTCCTGCCCAGCCTGCGGCGCTGCCTTCTCGCTCGATGTACTCATCGGCAACGAAGGCGCGCGCGAGGCCGTCATGGCCGCGCTGGCCATCCCTGCGCCCCTTGGCAAGCTGCTCGTGCAATACCTCGGCCTCTTCCGCCCCGCGCAGCGCCAACTCTCGTTCGACCGCGTGGCGAACCTGCTGGGCGAGCTGCTGCCGCTGATCGCCGAAGCAAAGATAGAGCGCAACGGCCGCATCTGGTCCGCCCCGCAGGACTACTGGGCGGCTGCGCTGAACGAGATGCTGGCAAAGCGAGACGCACTCACCCTGCCGTTAAAAAGCCACGGTTACCTGCTGGCGATCATCGAAGGCTACAGCAGCAAGGCCGAAGCCAAGCAGGAGGCAGGCACTGAGGCGCGGCGCGGTGGATACACGCAGGTGGGCAGTGCAGCGATCCAGCCCGTCGACCTGGTGCTAGGACCAGCAACAAGCAAGCAGCGCAGCACCCCGCCTGATCTAAGAGCAGCACTACGCAGCAGTAGCAATTAACCACAAAGGAGAATCAGATGAACCAAGCAACCGTACAAACCCGCTTCCCCCTCCCGCAGCTCAACAAAGGCGAGACCTACGCCGGAGCCATCATCAACCCGGACGGCACTGGCAACCACACCATCCTGCTGCCCGGCGACAACGACGATGCCGACTGGCAGACCCAGATGGATTGGGCCAAATCCATCGGTGGAACCCTGCCTGACCGCGTCCAGCAAGCCATGCTCTACAAGCACCTTCCTGAGCATTTCCAGAAGGACTGGTACTGGTCTTGCGAGAAGCGTTCGGCAGGTTCCGCCTGGTATCAGACCTTCCTCAGTGGAGGCCAGGACTGGAGCAACACCAGCAGCAAGTGCCGTGCTGTGGCCGTCCGCAGCGTAGCCATTTAACGATTCAGCATTCATCAATTAGGAGGTTTCAATGAGCAACGCAAAGAAAGAATTTCTGGAAACCCTGCTCCAAGCGGGAGAACAGTACGCCGGGCTGCTGCTCGGCAAGAACGGTGATCCCGATCAGCACATCATCCTGCGTCCCGGCGAAGCGCAAGCCGTGAACTGGGACGATGCCCGCAAATTCGCCACTGACACAGGCGGCGAGCTGCCGACGCGCCGTGAACAGGCCCTGCTGTTCGCCAATTCGCCGGAGGCATTCACACCGAACTGGTACTGGTCTGGCGAACAGCGTTCGGCAGGTTCCGCCTGGTTTCAGGGCTTCGACGATGGAACCCAGTACTGGGTCTTCACCGACGGCAAGTGCCGTGCTGTGGCCGTCCGCAGATCTGTAGCCATTTAACGATTCAATAATTCATTTATTCAGCATGGCAATCACCTCAGAACTGCCCATCTACAAAGTGGCCTACGACCTGCTCGACGCCATCACCGACCTTGCACGCAATATGCCGCGCGACTTCAAGCAAAGCATAGGCGGCAAGCTGCGGGATGAGTGCGTAGAGATCGTGACGCTCATCTTCCGCGCCAACTGCGCGAGAGAGAAGACGCCGCATCTCGACGCATTGATCGAGCGGTTGCAGGTTGCCGAGCTGCTGTTGCGCCTGTCGCGCGACAAAGTGCTCATCTCGACGGGCCAGTACGCCAAGGCCATCGCGTTGACCGACAAGGTCGGCAAGCAGGCTGGGGGATGGCGCAAATACGCAATGTCGCCCGCTTCGTCAGGGTCAAGGCCATGACGACTGTGCGAAAAGTTGATCTGGTCGTGCCGCTGGCCAAACAGGCCACCGCCATGCGCATCGCAGATACCGCCGGGCTAGATACCCAGGGCAGGTCTGGCGCAGTTTCCCTGCTGACTGATCGCGACAGTCGGCGGGGCGACGTAGATAGCACGATAAACCGCAGCGTTCGGCAGGTTCCGCCTGGTATCAGAACTTCAACAATGGAAACCAGAACTGGAACAACACCAACAACAAGTGCCGTGCTGTGGCCGTCCGCAGCTCAACCATCGCGCCACCATGCTGACTTTTCTTTCGAAGATTTGGTGCAAGCCTATCTGGACTGCCGCCGCACCAAGCGCAACAGCGCCAGCGCGCTTGCCTTCGAGACAAATCTGGAACGCAACCTGTGCCGCTTGAACGATGAGCTGCGCAACGGCACATACCAGCCCGGCAAGAGCATCTGCTTCGTCATCACACGGCCAAAGCCACGTGAGGTGTGGGCTGCTGAGTTCCGCGACCGCATCGTCCACCACCTGCTCTACAACCGAATCTCGCCCCGCTTTTATGCCGGATTCATCGCCGATAGCTGCGCCTGCATCCCTGGGCGCGGCACCTTGTACGGTGCCCAGCGTCTGGAAGCGAAGATCCGCAGCATTACCCAGAACTGGAGCAAGCCAGCGCACTATCTAAAGCTGGATCTCGCCAACTTCTTCGTCAGCATCGACAAGCACGTCGTGCGCGGCCTGCTGGCCAAGCGTATCGACGGCTGGTGGATGGAACTGGCCGAGCTGGTGCTGTTCCACGATCCGCGCCAAGACTTTGAGCTGCGCGGCGATCCATATCTGCTGCGGCGCGTTCCGCCACACAAGCGCCTTACCAGCCAGCCCGGACACATCGGCCTGCCCATCGGCAACCTGTCATCCCAGTTCTTCGCCAACGTCCTGCTGGACGCGCTGGACCAGCACATCAAGCACGACCTGCGCTGCCGCCACTATGTGCGCTATGTGGACGACATGGTGTTGCTGCATGAATCGCCCATGTGGCTGTGCGCCGCCCGTTCCGACATCGAGACGTGGCTGCCGCTGCACCTCGGCCTGCGCCTGAACCCCGTTAAAACAATCCTGCAGCCTGTGGATCGCGGTGTGGACTTCGTCGGCCAGGTGATCAAGCCGTGGCATAGAACAACCCGCCGCCGCACCTACAACGAGGCGCTGAGCCGCGTGAAGCAGGTCCCAGCCAACGAACTGTTCGAGACCGCCAACAGCTACTTCGGCCTGCTGCGCCAAGCTAGCCACAGCCACCACGACCGCGCGCTGCTGGGCAGCGTGCTGATGTATCGCGGGCACAGCATCAACAAGGCTTTCACCAAGACGTTCAGGCATTCAACCAGCCACGGAGGCAACTATGGCAACCAGTGATCAGCTTCTCAACCTGCTCAGCCGCCACATCGGCAAGGGCAACGGCATCGGCGTCAAGCAGCTCGCAGAGCAGCTCGGCACACCAGAGCGCCACGTCCGCACCCTGGTGAGCGATCTGCGCGACGAAGGCCACGCCATCTGCGGCACGCCGAAGCACGGCTACTACATCGCCGCCACGTCGGAAGAGCTGACGCAGACCTGCGAATTCCTGCGCAACCGCGCCATGCTCAGCCTCGGCCTCGAAGCCAAGCTGCGCCGTATCCCGCTGCCCGATCTGCTCGGACAGCTTCATCTACCCACTTAACCAAGGAGACACACATGGCAACCATGCAAGAGATCGAAACCAAAGCCAAGGCACACGCCGCAGCGCGCTTGGCCCTGACCAACCACGTGACACTGCTCAACGCCGAGATCGAGGCCGTCAAGCAGAAGCGCCTGAAGAAGCTGCGCGAAGCCGTGGCCACTGCCACCGAGACCGGCGACGAGCTGCTGGCGCTGGTGAGCGAATCTTCTGAGCTGTTCAAAAAGCCCAAGTCGGCAGTGCTGCACGGCATCAAGCTGGGCTTCAAGAAAGAGAAAGGCCGCATCAGCTTCGCCGACGAAGACCAGGTGCTCAAGCTCATCCGCAAGCACCTGCCGGATCTGGCCGACGTGCTGATCGTGACCACCGAGAAGCCATCCAAGGAAGCCATGAACAACCTGGAAGCCGGGCAGCTCAAGAAGATCGGCGTCACCGTCACCGCAGACAGCGACATGGCCTTCATCAGCGATCCGACCAGCGACGTGGACAAGATCGTCAGCGCCCTGCTCAAGGGCGCAAGCGAAGCGGAGGCAGCATGAACATCTTCACCGCAATAGGGCTGGCCGCCGTGTTCGCCATCTGCCTGGTCGTGGTCTTTTGGGCGTTGGGCCTGATCGAGATCGGCTGCGAGATCGTAGAGGGGGAAGAGCAATGAACGAGCCGATGAAATTTGTCGTCCAGGAGCTGCGCCCCGAGGTATTGGCCTTCGCCCTGCTGATGGAATCCCGCCTGCGCGCAAAGGACGCGGACAAGGGGCAAGGCTGGAAGAAAAAGACCGACATCGATCTGACCGTGAACGTGTGCACCGCCGCGCGCCACATTGAGCAATCGCTGTTCCCTCACAAGGGAGAGAACTCCATCAAGGCGCTGGTTGATATGTCCAACCACTGCATGATGCTGGCGGACGTGCTGGGTGCGCTTGACACAGAAACAGGTGAGCTGCCGGACGCACCAGCGTTCCTGCGCGTTCATCGGGACGAGTAAGCCATGAAAGCGCTCAGCATCCGCCAGCCCTGGGTGTTCCACATCCTCAATAGCGGAAAGGACATCGAGAACCGCTGCTGGCCAACAAAAGTGCGTGGGCGAGTGTTGATCCACGCAGCCAAGGGTATGACGCGCGACGATTACGACAATGGCTACGACCCTCTGTGGGCAAGCCAAGGCCGTGTGATCGAACTACCGCCCCACAATCTGCTGGCGCGAGGTGGAATCGTCGGGTCTGTCGAGATTGTGGACTGTGTGACCACTTCGGACTCACCGTGGTTTAACGGGCAATTCGGCTTCGTGCTGCGCGATCCTCAGCCTCTTCCGTTCGTGCCGATGAAGGGGCGGCTGGGATTCTTTGAAGTCGATGAATCGTTGTTAAAGAGCCACGGCTAAGGGGCGCGCCGTGGTTCGTATTACCCGCCCATGTTTCAGACTTACCGTTAACTACAAGGAGTATCAAATGAACCAAGCTGAACTGATCAACGCAATCGCAGCAAACGCCCCGAACAACAGCACCAGCAAGACCACGGTCAAGGCTGTTCTGGACGAACTGGCAAAAGTGGCGTCGGCAGAGCTGAAGGCTGGCAACGAAGTCACGCTGCCGGGTCTCGGCAAGCTGACCGTGAAGAAGAGCGCAGCACGCAAAGGCCGCAACCCGGCGACCGGCGCTGAGATGGATATCCCAGCCAAGACTAAGCCGCACTTCTCCGCCGCCAAGGCACTGAAGGACGCGGTGGCTTAAAACTTCGCCCGCAGCCCGTTAGAGATAGCGGGTTGCGAGAGACGGTTTAACGGAGACGAACATGCTTAAGACGATTGTGAAGACTGCCCAGCTGGAGCTGCACGATACCAACAGCAATCACGTTTGGAGATTCGAGATTGACTACCTTGAACCCAGCATCGTGGTGAGCAAGAACGGCGTCCGGAAGGCCACTGTCGGGCATGTTGAATACCCGATCACAGACGAATTTCTAATGAGCCTGACCGAGGGGGTTTAACGACATGGCAGTGAGCAAAGAACAGTGGGAAGAGATCGAGAAGCAACTCAGCGGTTCGTGGGGGCGCGTTGAGCTGGTGTGTGATGGCTACAAGATCAATGCGGCTATCGTGAACGTCAGCCCGCTGAAGCTGGGGATCGCCGTCTATGTGGACGGAGTCACCTTGGGTGAATGGATTTTCAACGAAGAGAAGAGCGAGATCCCGCTGAAGTTCCACCAGGAGAAAAAACGGTTCGCCTTCAAAGGAAAGTACCGAGACTGGTTGCTCAAAGCGAGTAAGAACAGGGTTTGGACGAAGGAGGAGCGCGCTAAATATGCAGCTGATGCAGCACGGACGCACTCGCACTGGCTGCCCTACTGGACGAACCCAACATCCTTCTGCCGCCACATCCGCAAAACCTGCACCAGCATCGAGCTGGTGAAGATCGGCTACTGACATGGCCAAACGCTACCCCACCGACCAGCGCCGCCGAGACCTCGCCGCGATCCACGCCGCGAAGCGCGACCTCGCCATGTCGGATGACACCTACCGCGACATCCTGTGGGCTGTTGCGCGCGTGAAGTCATCCGCCGATCTGGACCAGGCGGGCCGCAGCAAGGTGCTGGACCACCTCCGCGCCTGCGGCTGGAAGCCGGTGAAGAAGGCCAATGAGTGGAAGTTCATCGACGCCGCCGCCCCGGATCGCCAGCCGCTGCTGCGCAAGATCTGCATGGTGTGCAAGAGCATGGGCGTGGGCAAGGCATATGCCGAGGGCGCAGCGCATCGCCAGACAGGCATAGAGCGCAAGCTGGAGATGATGGACGAAGGCCAGCTGTGGCTGCTGGCCGGGGTGCTGGAGCGCACCAGGAAGAGCAAGGAGCAGGCAAAGTGAACCTGACCGACGACGACCTGCATCTGCTGCCAACCTCCATGCAGTGGCTGGCGAAGACCATCGGTCTGCCTGCTGTGCTGGCGATGGTGAAAACGCATGGCGGCCTTGCGCCAGTGTATGTGCCGGTAAAAGTCACGCCAGACCACTACCTGAACCGTCTGATCGGCATCCAAGCCTTCACCGACCTTGTGGCCGAATATGGCGGAGATACTATCGAGATCGCCAAGTGCGAGCGCGCCGTCAAGGATCTGCTATACCGCCAGATCCGCAAGGAAATCCTCGACACCACACAAGAGGTGCTGGCAAGCAGATACGGCTACACCGTGCGCCACATCCGCAACATCGTGGGCGACGTGGTGGATGACAGGCAGGCCGGGTTGTTTTAGAGTGCATCCGTTAAAACGAAGGGAGAGCAACATGAAGAAGCTGATCGTGGTGGTGCTGGTGATGTTTGTTGGTAGCGCATGGGCTGAAGAAACCCGCACGCAGCAGCTGGAGCGTGAGTTTGCTGAAGAGCAAGCCGTGCTGAAGAAACGGCAGGACGCGGCCCTGAAAGAGCAGGACCGTGAAGAAGCAGCCCAGAAGCGCAAGTGCGGCAAAGACTTCGGCGCGATCCGCGTCGGCATGACCATCGCCCGCCTGCAAGAATGCAGCGGTGCGGCCTATGTCACCGAGACCGTCAGCAAGGACGGCGTGATCGAGACCTACCAGACCATGTTCGACATGGTCGACGTGAAGAACGGCAAGGTGGTCAGCTACACGAAGCGGAGATACTGAGATGAGGCGCGCCCTCGCTACGGTAATTCTGTTATTGAGCCTTCCAGCGCTGGCGCTTGATGTAGATGCGCTGCGTGAAAAGGCCATGAAAGGCGATTACCAGGCGCAGCGCAATCTGGCCTACACCTTGGCTACTGGCTCCGGCGCGGCCAGCAGCCAGAACCCAACGCTGGGCTGTGCCTGGTACAAACTGATCCTGCTGTCCGGCAGCGAGAAGATCCACGATGGCGACATCGGCAACGTCAAAGTCTACTGCGGCCAGCTGACTACGGATCAACAAAGCGTGGCCGACAAACAGGCACGCAGATTGGCAAAGCAGATCTACGGCGACTAGCGACAGTCAAACACCAATCACACAAGGGCGGCTTCGGTCGCCCTTTTCTTTTGCGGAAACGCTTCCGCCTTAGTTGGCTTCGCGCGCGCGCGTAACCTGCGCGACTGTGAACACCAATAACACCTGCGGCAGTTGTGCCGAGTGGACACGCCATACCGACTCGCGCATGAACTACTACGGCTCATGCACCAAGCGTCCGGTGGGGCATTACACCGTCGAGCAATCTGCGTGCGTTCTACAACCGATCAAATGGAGGAAGGCGTGAAGAACTTACCCCGCATGACAGACTGGATCGTCATCACGATCCTGTTGACCATCATCATCTACGTGCTGGCACCGCAGCAACTGCCCGTCAGCCTCTACAAGCTGTCGCTCATCACCACGGCCGCCGTGCTGGGCTACTGGATCGACCGCTCGCTGTTTCCGTATGCCCGCCCGGACAATCAGAGCTTCATCGACACGAAGGCGCACCAGTTGATCGCCGCCGCCATGCAGCGCCGCGCCATCATCATCGGCTGCGCCATGCTGGCCATGAGCCTGGGTGTTTGATGCGCCTCTCGCGTAAACATGCCCGCATCGCACTGGTCGCCGTCGTGGCGCTGATGCTGTTGCCTATGCTGGCGCTGGCCGACGTGCCGCGCGATGCAGCACGCCACCAGCGCGATCTGACGCGCCATGCCCGCGCCGTGTGGGGCATGGATGCGCCCGTCGCCATGTTCGGCGCGCAGATCCACCAGGAGAGCCGCTGGCGCGCCAACGCGCAGAGCGTGGTGGGTGCCCAGGGAATCGCCCAGTTCATGCCGCAAACGGCCACGTGGATCTCCGGCGCGTACAAGCTGGGTGAGCCGCAGCCGTACAACACTGGCTGGGCGCTGCGCGCGATGGTCACCTACGACCGGCACCTGTGGCAGCAGATCGATGCCGCCACGCCCTGCGACCGCGCCGCCATGACGCTCTCCGCCTACAACGGCGGGCTGGGCTGGGTGTACCGCGATCAATCTCTGGCCGCCAAGAACGGCCACGACCGCAGGCGCTGGTTCAGCATGGTCGAGCTTTTTAACGCTGGCCGCTCTGCTGCCAACTTCGCCGAGAACCGGGGCTATCCCCGCGTGATCCTCATCAAGTGGCAGCCCACCTATGCGAGCTGGGGAGGCGAGATCGTATGCAATTGAACCCCATCCCCTGGCAAGGACGCGCGCTAGCCTTACTGCTGCTGGTGATCGCGTGCATCGCTTTCGGTGTGGTCGCCGGTCTGAAATACGAATCCAACCGCCGAGACGCGCTGGAGCTGAAGCAGAAGCGCGTCGATGACAAGCTGTTCCTCGAAGCTGTGGCGCTAGGACATCAGGCCGCAGCAAACGCTATCGAATGGAAACGCCGCGCGCGCATCTACTACCGCAACTGGCAAGAAAGGCTGAACCATGAACAAGACTCGAATCTCGCGCAGTGCCAGCAGGCTGGCGATGTGCTGCTTAGTGGCACTTTTGTCGGCATGTACAACGCCGCCTGGAGGATCGAAAGCGATCAAGGCGATTCCGCAGGAGCTGCTGCAGAAGTCGTCGCAGCCGGTTCCGTTACGCCTCGACACGTCCTTGAGAACGTCCGCGAAAACGCCGACCTCTGCGGGGAAGACCGAAAGCGACACGACGAACTAGTCGACCTGTTGATTGGCATGGGGGCTGGTAAGTGAGACCGGAAGATAGAGCGCAAGAACTGGAGCTGAACGAGTGGGAGGCGCGGCAGCAGGCGGCCATCCAGCCCGAGCCGACGCGCGAGTCGGCAAAGTGGTGCAAGGCAGCGGGCTGCGGAGAGCGCATCCCGGAAGATCGACGCAATGCGGTACCGGGCGTGCAGTTCTGCATCGAGTGCCAGGAGCGGAACGAATTTATGGGTAAGGAGCGATAAATGTTGCAAATTGAATTCTGGCAGTTGATTAGTGCGTTGGCGGCGATTGTTGTCACCTTCGCCACCATGATCTGGGCGTTTGGAAAGCTGCTGGCCAAGCAATTCAAAGATAGCCTGGATGCGCGCTTTGCCACTCAGGACGAGCTGCGCAAACAGCGCGAGCAGACGATGGATGCACGCTTCAAGCGGATGGAAGAAGACCTCGAAGGTAAAGCGCCGCACTACAACGAGCGCATTTCCTATCTGGAAGCCAACGCCAAGAAATCCCCAACCCATGACGATCTGGCCGACCTCCATGAAAAGATAAACGGTGTCAGCAACGACATCAGCGAATTAACTGGCCAGTTTTCTGGCGTGCGCACACTGCTCGAAACCTTGCATCGATACCTGCTGAATGGAGGTAAACAGTGACCTACGCCGAAGAGATCGCCGCCTCACGCCGCCTCGCTATCCTGCTGGCGCTGTACTTCGCGCCCGGCTACACCCTCAACCGCGCTGCCCTGCGACACCAGGTCGAAATGACCGGCTACGTCACCAGCGCGGACAAGATGGCCTCCGAGATCGCCTGGCTGGCCGAGATGGAGCTGGTCGAGCCGCTGGAGCTGGATGCCGTGCGGCTGACCGCACGCGGTGAGGATGTGGCGCTGGGCCGCAGCCAAACGCCGGGCGTGCGCCGCCCATCGCCGGGAGAAACCAATGGCACACGGTGATGATGCCCGCCGCGCCGTTCGCGCGGCTTATGTCTTTGATCAGCTCGCACTTGAGGCTGCCGCAGCCAAGGAAGGCGTGCCCTATGCGACCGTGCGCAACTGGAAGCGCGCAGGCAAAGATATGGGCGACGACTGGGACAAGGCACGCGCCGCGCAGATGATCGCTGGCGGAGGCATCGAAGACGTGGTGCGCCAGACGCTGGGCATCGTTGTGCAGCAGGTGCAGGCCACCGTGCAGGCTATTCAGGATGCGGATGACATGTCGCCCGCCACCAAGGTGGACATGCTGGCCAGCCTCGCCGATGCCTACAACAAGCTGATGGCCGCCAGCCGCAAGATGATGCCGGAGACGGACAAGCTGGCGGTGGCGACGGATGTCGTTAAACGGCTGGCCGAATTCACGCGCACTAAACACCCCAAGCACGCATCGGCATTGATCGAGGTGCTGGAGCCGTTCGCGGACGAACTGGCAAAGGCGTATGGCTAGCCTATCGCGCAAAGCCTTTTTAGACGAGATCGGCAAGCTCGCCCAGGAGTTCCGCATCCAGATCGAGGCCGAGGTTGACGGCTTCGATCCCGATCCGGCTGCGCTGACTGAGCGCCGTGCGCGGGCATTGAATGACTTCCGCTTCTTTGCCCGCACCTACTTTCCGCACTACATCAAGTCAGCAGACGCGGAGCTGCACACCTACCTGTACGCCCGCCTGCCCGAGATCGTAGACAACGGCGAAGGAGATCACGAAGCCATCGCGGCCCCGCGCGGTAACGCCAAGTCCACCATCGTCACGCAGATCTTCGTGCTGTGGTGCATCGTCACCGGGCGCAAGCACTACCCGGTGATCGTGATGGACGCACTGGACCAGGCGGCCACGATGCTGGAGGCGATCAAGGCGGAGCTGGCATTCAATCCGCGCCTGGCGATGGATTTTCCCGAAGCCAGCGGCGGCGGGCGTGTGTGGCAGGTCGGCACCATCGTCACAGCCAACGATGCCAAGGTGCAGGCGTTCGGCAGCGGCAAGCGTATGCGCGGCCTGCGCCACGGCCCGCACCGTCCCGATCTGGTGATCGGCGACGATCTGGAGAACGATGAGAACGTGCGCAGCCCGGACCAGCGCGACAAGCTGGAGAACTGGCTGAAGAAGACTGTGCTGTCCCTGGGCGCTGCTGACGATTCGATGGATGTGATCATCATCGGCACCATCCTGCATTACGACTCGGTGCTGTCGCGCCTGCTCAAGAACCCGCTGTGGACATCGAAGAAGTTCAAGTCCATCGAGCGCTGGCCGGACAACATGCACCTGTGGGAAAAGTGGGAAGAGGCGCTGTTGAACCTCGGCCCCGAAGTCGCCCTGGCGTTCTACCAGGCGAACAAGCTGGAGATGGATGCCGGTGCCGTGGTGTGCTGGCCGGAAGGCCAACCGCTGTACAAGCTGATGGTGAAGCGCGCCCGCGATGGCCGCGCAGCCTTCGACAGCGAACAGCAGAACGATCCTGTGTCCGGTGATGATGCGCCGTTTGCCAACAGCATCAACTTCTGGGTGAACCGCCTGAAGGAGTGGGTGTTCTACGGCGCGTGCGACCCTTCCCTGGGCAAGGCCGGTGCATCGCGTGACCCGTCTGCCATCGGCATCGGCGGCTTCAATCGCCACACCGGCGTACTGGACATCGTCGAGGCCGCGATCAAGAAACGCCTGCCGGACAGGATCATCGAAGACATCATCGCCATGCAGGCCGAGTATCACTGCGTGCTGTGGGTTATCGAGACGGTGCAATTCCAGGAGTTCCTGAAGACAGAGCTGGTGAAACGCAGCGCAGCGCGCGGCATCCCAGTACCGGCGCGAGGCATCCAGCCGCACACCGACAAGCTGCTGCGCATCGAGACGCTGCAGCCGCACATGGCAAACAGCCTGATCCGGCTGCACCCGAGCCAGACCACACTGATCGATCAGTTCCGCCACTTCCCCAAGGCTGACCACGACGACGGCCCGGACATGGTTCATATGCTGTGGATGGCGGCCATATCGGGCAGCAACAGGATCGAATATCAAGGCGCAGGCGAAAGCCGCCGCGACAACGACGGAGGAAGGAAAGCATGGTAACCACATCAAGAATCCTCGACGCATCGGGCAACCCTATCAAGCGGGCGGAGCTGGTCGAGCCGCAGACCTCGAAGCTGGCGCAGCTGCACCGTGAATTCGCCAGCCACCCGTCACGCGGTTTAACGCCACTCAAGCTGGCGCGCATCCTCGATGCCGCAGAGCAAGGCGACACACGGGCGCAGCACGATCTGTTCCTGGACATGGAAGAGAAGGACACCCACATCTTCGCCGAGATGGGCAAGCGCAAGCGCGCTCTGCTCACGGTGGATTGGGATATCGTGCCGCCACGCAATGCCAGCGCAACCGAGCGCAAGCTGGCCGGTTACGCCAAGGAGCTGCTGCAGGACGTGCCTAACTTCGAGGATGTGATCCTGGATGCGTTGGACGGCATAGGCCACGGCTTCAGTTGCCAGGAGATCGAGTGGGAGCTGCTCGGCAGCGAGTGGCTGCCGAAGGAGATCACCCATCGCCCGCAAAGCTGGTTCCAGACCGACATGGAGACCAGAACCGAGATCCGCCTGCGCGACAATTCGTTGGGCGGCCAGGCGCTGCAGCCGTTCGGCTGGATCACCCACACGCACAAGGCCAAGAGCGGCTATATCGCCCGCTGCGGCCTGCACCGCACGCTGTCATGGCCTTACCTGTTCAAGAACTACTCGGTGGGCGATCTGGCCGAGTTTCTGGAGATCTACGGCCTGCCTCTGCGCCTGGGCAAGTATCAGTCTGGCGCGTCCGACGATGAGAAGTCCACGCTGTTGCGCGCAGTGATGAGCATCGGCCACGATGCCGCTGGCATCATCCCGGAGGGCATGGCGATTGAATTCACGGAAGCGGCCAAGGGCAGCGAAGGTCCGTTCATGGCGATGGTCGAGTGGTGCGAGAAGAGCCAGAGCAAGGCCATTCTGGGCGGCACCCTCACCAGCCAAGCGGACGGCAAGAGCAGCACCAATGCCCTGGGCAACGTGCACAACGAGGTGCGCCACGATCTGATGGTGTCGGACGCGATCCAGCTGGCCGGTACGCTCACGCGCGATCTGGTCTATCCGCTGCTATCGCTGAACAAGGGCGGCGTGGACGACCGCCGCCGCCTGCCGCGCTTCAAGTTCATGTTCGACGATTCCGAGGATCTCGGCGTGCTGGCAGAGTCACTGCCCAAGCTGGCCAGTATCGGCATGCGCATCCCGGTTGAGTGGGCACACGAGCGTGCTGGTATTCCACAGGCCGAGGAAGGCGCAGCGGTGCTGGGAGTGGCAAAGCCAGAACCCATCAAGGGTGCGCTCAAATTTGCCGCGCTCAAAGCTGGCGGTGCGGACGATGCTTTCCCCGACCAGACCGCGCTCGATGCGATGATTGACTCCATCGCGCCGGATCTGCTGCAGGGGCAAGCAGCCGCCGCCCTTAAGCCGGTGATAGAGATGATCGCCGCCTCTGCCGACTACGCCGAGGTGCATGACGCGCTGTCCGGGATCTTCCCCAGCATGAACACGCAGCAGCTGGAAGAGACGCTGGCGCGCGCCATGTTCGTGGCCGAAGTCTGGGGGCGGTTGAGCGTGCAAGATGAGCAAGCCTGACCTCTCCCTGGTATTCGGCCTGCCTCCTGAAAAAGCCGTCGAGTACTTCGAGTCCAAGGGTTACGTGCTCACCTGGGATTGGCGCGAGCTGTGGCAGGAGGCGCAGGCGAAGTCTTTCACCGTCGCCAAGGTGATGCGCACCGATATCCTGCTCGACATCCGCAGCGCGGTGGACGATGCGTTAAACAACGGCACCACCTTCCAGGAATTCAAGAAGAATTTAACGCCCATCCTGCAGGCCAAGGGCTGGTGGGGCAAGACGGAACACGTCAACACCAGCACCGGCGAGGCCAGCATCGTGCAGCTGGGCAGCCCGCGCCGCCTGCGCACCATCTACCAGACCAACCTGCAGACCGCCTACATGGCCGGGCGTTATAACCAGATGATGGCCAGCACCGGCAGCCACCCGTACTGGCAGTACGTCGCCGTGCTGGATGGCCGCACCCGACCCACGCATCGCGCCATGAATGGCCGCGTGTTCCGCTACGACGACGCACTGTGGGGTTCGCACTTCCCGCCCAACGGCTTCAATTGCCGTTGCCGCGTCAGCCCGCTCACCGCTGCTGCGGTCGAAGGCCAAGGCCGCACGGTCGAGTCTTCCGCCGACCGGCTGATCGATCACGAGATCCAGATGAAGGACGGCACCACCGCCCAGGTGAAGGCGCTGCGCATCAAGGTGGACGGCAAGGATAAGCTGTTCGCGCCGGACGCAGGCTGGAGCTACAACCCTGCGCAGCAAGCCCAGCAGCTGGACAAGCTGGCGGCAGATGCGGCGAAGAAGCTGGGTGAGTGATGTTTGAGCTGGAGTTCAAAAGCAAGTCGGTGATGGATATGCTGGCGCAGGCTGAGCATGCGATGGTGGACGCCTCGCCCTTGATGGCTTCGATCTCCAACGAGTTTGCGACGCAGACCGAGGATAACTTCGCGGCAGAGGGGCGGCCGAAGTGGATGGGGCTGAAGCCGTCCACCATTGCGATGCGCACCAAGCGCGGAACGTGGCCCGGTAGAATGCTGCAAATCAGCGCAGGCGGATTGGTCGCATCGATCAGCGCTAGCAGCGATGCCACCAGCGCCACAGTGGGCAGCAACAAGAAATATGCGGCCATGCAGCAGCTCGGTGGAACAACCAGTCCGCGCAGCATGATCCCAAACAAGGTGATCGAGCCGCGCCCATACCTGCCGATGGACACCCAGGGCAATCTGCAACCCGAAGCCGAACAAGCCGTCCTCGGGCTGGCCAACGATTACCTGTCCAGGATCATCGGCAACTGACCCCATTTTTCCCGCTTCCAGAAAAACGCCGCTGTGGCGTTTTTCGCCCCGCAGGGCGTCCCGATATAGCCAAAAATCAAGCGCGCCGTTTTTAACGGGGGTCTAACGGCCTCGGTGGGCGTTTTTTTGGCCGACTTCGGATGCACTTTCCGGCTTGCGTCGATTCTTTGCAATTTTCGGGCGGGGGTGGTAGTTTAAAAAAGCCCCCTGAGAATCTCTGCCGGAAGCTCTTCCGCCTAAACTCACATGGCTGCCATCTCCAGAATGGCAACCATGAAACGCAAACCCAAATCCCCTGCTCTTGGTTTCGCCGTCGCCGCCTGTTCGGTGGCGATGAATGCTGCAGGCGAGATCCAGCTCACACCCGCAGGCGTCTTCCGTGGCAACGATGGCCGCCCGAAGGATGCGCCGCACTGGGTGATGGATGCGCAGGCTGCCCAGGATGTGATCGCATTCTGCTCTGCGCGCCAGAATGAATTCGTCATCGACTACGAACACCAGACCCTGCTCGCCGAAAAGAACGGCCAGCCTGCTCCTGCTGCTGGCTGGTTCTCCGGTGCTGCACTGCGCTGGGAAGAAGGTGTCGGTCTGTTCGTTAAATCCCGTTGGACGCCTCGCGCCCAGGGCTTCATCGACGCCGACGAATACAAGTACATCTCGCCGGTGATCCTCTACGAGAAGGTCACCGGTCGCATCAAAGGCATCATCAGTGCCGCCCTCACCAATACCGCTTGCATCGACGGCATGGACGAAGTGCTGTCCCGTGCCGCCGCCAGTTTCATGTTGGACGAATCAACCTCAAAGGAGAATGGAATGGATGAACTGCTCGAACAGCTGCGCTGGTTTTTCAACATGCCGACGCTGGCAACCGCCGAAGAGATCCTCGCGGAACTGAAGAAAGCCGTCGACAAGATCAAGACAGCCGCGCCGGAAGCAACTGCCGCTGCCGGCTTCCGTGTCGACAACCTGGTCGCCTCGCTCGGCACCGAAGTCGCCGCGCTGAAGTCTGCATCGCCAGATCCTGCCAAGTTTGTACCGGTGGACACCATGCAGGCGCTTCAGACCGAACTGGCAGCGCTGCGCAGCGAGAAGACCGAGCGTGAAGTCGGCGAGGTGGTCACCGCCGCGCTGTCGACCGGCAAGCTGCTGCCGCCGCAAGAAAAGTGGGCGCGCGATCTGGGCATGAAGGATCTGGATGCACTGAAAGGC
This sequence comes from Sideroxydans lithotrophicus ES-1, assembly GCF_000025705.1. Taxonomy (NCBI): domain Bacteria; kingdom Pseudomonadati; phylum Pseudomonadota; class Betaproteobacteria; order Nitrosomonadales; family Gallionellaceae; genus Sideroxydans; species Sideroxydans lithotrophicus. The sequence goes on from NC_013959.1 coordinate 231,553, forward strand.
TACATCGATACCGCGCAGGGTGTGGCGGCACTGACATCCACCCAGACCAAAGGCCTGAAGCCACAAGGCACGGCTAATGCAAACGGCCTCGACGAAACCCAGCTCGCAGCATGCAAGTTGCTGGGCGTCGATCCGGCCGATTACGCCAAGACTTTGTCCGGCGAAGACGACTAACCAACCAACCAAGGAGAACGACATGGCTTTAGTAGCTGAACGCGATACACACATGCAGGATGGCGAGGTGATCTCGGCACCCATCGCTGCCAACGTCAAGGCATTCGCTGGCGGTCTGGCCGCTGCAAATGCAACTGGCTACGCCACGCCCGGCGCAGTCGCCGCCACGCTGACCTACCTGGGACGCTTTGAAGAGACCGTGGACAACACGGGCGGTGCTGCCGGTGCGAAGAACGTCCAGATCCGTCGCGGCAAGGCGTTCAAGTTCAAGAACTCCGGCGCGGATGCGGTGACTCAGGCCAGTCTCGGCAAGGCCTGCTACATCGTGGACGACGAAACCGTTGCTGCCACCAACGGCGCTGGTGCGCGCTCTGCTGCGGGCATCGTCGTGGGCTTGGACGCTGACGGCGTCTGGGTGCAGTAAACCTACCTTAACCAGGAGATACACAAATGCTCATCAACAAAGATACGCTGGCCAGCATCTTCACCGGCCTGAAAACCATCTTCAACAACACGCTGAAAGCAGCGCCGGGCAACTGGCAGGCCACCGCGATGGAAGTGCAGTCCGATGCCGAGGGCGAAGATTACATGTGGCTCAGCCGCTTCCCGAAGCTGCGCAAGTGGCTCGGCGACAAGGTGGTCAAGAACCTCAAGGCTGGCAAGTACTACAAGGTTAACGAGGATTGGGAGACCACCATCGCGGTCAAGCGCAACCACATCGACGACGACCGCCTGGGCATCTACAACACGCAGGCTCAGCAGGCTGGCGAAGCGGCCTCCGAACTGCATGACATCATCGTCGACGATCTGAAGAACAAAGCGTTCACCGAAACTTGCTTCGACGGTCAGTTCTACTACGACACCGATCACCCGGTGAAAGATGCCAGCGTGAGCAACAAGGGCACGATGGCGCTGTCTTGCGCAACCAAGGCTGCCGCAGTGGCAAGCTATGGCGCAGCCCGCACCGCGATCATGAGCTTCAAGGACGAAGAAGGCATGCCGCTGCGTCTGATCCCGGACACGCTGGAAGTTCCGCCTGCCCTGGAAGCTACTGCCCGCACGCTGTGCGAAGCGGACAAGCTGGATGACAACTCGCCCAACCCGTACAAGGGTTCCGCAACGGTGCTGGTCAACCCGGCGCTGACCAGTGCCACCGGCTGGATGCTGCATGTCACCAAGAAAGCATCGGTGAAGCCGTTCATCGTCCAGATGCGCAAGAAACCGACCTTCGTTTCGCAGACTAGCGAAGACAACGACGACGTGTTCAACCGTGCCGAGTACAAGTTCGGTGCCGAAGCACGCGCCACCGGACTGTATGGTTACTGGCAGTTGTCTTACGGCAGCACCGGTGCGGCTTAAGGAATACACCCCGCGAGCGTAGGGCCACGCTAACCGCCCAGCCGTGAGTGCTGGGCGGGGCGTGCCAGAAGACGATCAAGGAGATACATATGTCGAACAAGAACAAACCCAAGGCTGGTGCAGCGACACCCGCTGCCGAAGCCAAAGCAGCCGCCGCAAAGAAGGCTGCCGGGGAAGCCGCTGCAGCAGAAGCGGCGAAGAAAAGCCAAGGAGGCGACGATGCCAACACACGGAATGACGGTGCGGGAAAATCTCCCGAAGGGGCCGCAACCCAGCAGGGTTCTGCTGAGGCTGCTGCACAGTCTGAACCGGCCAAGAAACCCAGCTCAGCCCGGAAGGTCCCGGCGCTGAGTGTGATATCGAGCGTGGAAGGCTTCCGCCGTGGCGGGCGTGCCTGGGGCAAATCGGTATCGACGGTCAAGCTGTCCGAACTGAGCGAGGGGCAGATCGAGCAGATCAAGGGCGAGTCCATGCTGGAAGTCGAAGAGGTCGAGGTCGACGAAGAGGTGGCCGAGTAATGAATCGCGACCAGATCGAGCATGAGATCCAGGACAAGGGTCTCACCGCGCCGCGCATCACACCTGCGGACATCGAGGCGAACATCGCCAGCGAACATTATTTCACTGCTGCCGACGGCGTTTCCGGCGCTCACGTCAATGTGGACGGCGGGAAATGCGTGGTTGCCGTGCACGAATGCCCGCACGAGCTGGAGCTGCTGACCTTCTGCGTCCTGATCCTGCGTAACGGCTTTACCGTGGATGGTGTATCTGCCTGCGCCAGCCCGAAGAACTTCGACGCGGAGCTGGGCCGCAAGATCGCCCGCAAGAATGCGGTCGAGAAGATCTGGCCGCTGATGGGTTATGAACTTCGCAGCAAGCTGAGCGCACGATGACCTACGCCGCCAAAGCCAACATGCTCGCCCGCTTCGGTGAACCCGAAGTGATCGCGCTCACCGACCGCGAGAATCTTGGCGTGGTCGATGATGTTGTGCTCGATGGCGCGTTGGCCGAGGCGGATGCCGAGATCGACCCGTACCTGGCACCTCGCCACCAGTTGCCGCTGGCCAGCGTGCCGCGAATCCTCAGCGGCTTCGCCTGCGATATCGCCCGCTACCGCCTTTGCGGGGCGGGCGTGACGGAGACTGAAGAGATCCGCAACCGCTACAAGGATGCGATCAAGTTTCTGGAGAACGTAGCCAGCGGGAAGATCGGCCTCGGGCTGGACGCGGCGAACAATGTGGCGAAACCGGCCAACACGGTGCAGTTCGCCGAAGCGACCGGGCGGGTGTTCGGCAGGGGTGAGCGCGGATGATCTCCGAGATCGAAGACGCCATCATCGCCCGCATTGAAGCCGCCGCTTCCGCGACGCCGGGGCTGGGCTATAAGTTGCCGTTCGTGGAAAGCTACGGCGGCGAGCTGGATGGTGATCTGGGCACGGTGATCCGCAAGTTCCCCGGTGTGTGGGTGACCTTCGGCGGCTGCCGCGCCTCTACCAAGATGGCGACGGCGGGCGGCAAGTGGAAGACCCCGGCCACCTTCGTGACGATGTGCGGATCTCGCAACGTGCGCGGCGAGCGTGCCACGCGCAAGGGGTTGACGGTGGGCGGCGTGATCAAGGAGGTCGGCGTCTACCAGATCCTGAACGATGTGAGCCTACTGCTTGCGGGTAGCGATCTCGGTCTGGCGATCACCCCGTTAAAGCCGGGTGCGATCCGCACGCTGTTTAACACCAAGCTGAACGGCCAAGGGTTGGCGGTGTTCGCCAGGGAATGGCACTGCGAGTTCATCGAGACCAAGCCGCGCGAGCCGATAGACCCGACCGACCCGATGTGGCTGAAGCTCGGGATCAACTATTACTTGAAGCCCGGTGACGCCGTTGCCGATGCTTCTGATGTTTTAACGCTGACATAGGGGAAGCCATGAAAGTGCTCGCTGTAAAAGGCATCAAGGTGCCGAAAGAAGACAAGCCGCGCGAATACATCACCGAGACGCCGCCCGAGGGTGAGCAGGCGTTCGAGGTGCCGGAATCCGCCTACTACCTGCGTCGCGTGTCTGACGGCGACCTGGTGATCGTTAAACCGAAGAAAGGAGCCTAACCGTGGCCAGCAAGAACATCAGCTTCGAAACCATTCCGTCCAGCATCCGCAAGCCGGGCAAATATTTTGAGTTCAACACCAAGCTGGCGGTGCGCACGCTGCCGGGCAACCTGCAGAAGGTGCTGGTCATCGGTCAGCGCATCGCCGCCGGTACCGTGGCTGCCAATGTGCTGACGGACGTGTTCTCGGATGCGGAAGCCGCCACCTATTTCGGCAACGGCTCGCAGCTGCACATGATGTGCCGTGCCGCGATCAAGGCCAACCCCTATCTGTCGCTGCAAGCCATTGCGATGGACGATGCGGGCGCGGGCGTGCTGGCAGCCGGAACGGTCACCCTGACTGGCCCTGCAACCAAGGCGGGCGTGCTGACCGTGAAGGTGGCAGGCAAGCCGGTGCAGATCGCCGTCGCCGCGACCGACACCGCCACGGCGATGGCTGCTGCGGTCGCGGCACAAGTCGCCCTGCAGCCGGATCTGCCGGTGACGGCTGCGGCCGCGCTGGGCGTCGTTACCCTGACTGCCAAGAACAAGGGCACCCAGGGCAACAACATCAAGATCGAGGCGGCTGTGACTGCAGAGGGTGTGACCACTGCTGTCGTGGCGATGGCGAACGGTGCAACCGACCCGACGCTGGCCACCGCTCTGGCGACGGTATTTGCCGCCGGTCACAACATCATCATCAGCGCGTGGAACGATCAGACCAGCCTGACCGCCCTGCGCACGCACCTGGACAGCGTATCCGGCTCGCTGGAGCAACGTGGCTGCATCGGTATCTATGGCCACACCGGCACGCTGGCCGCCGCCACCACGCTGGCCGGGCAGATCAACGCCGGGCGTATCTCCGGCCCCAACCTCAAGGTGCCTGAGCAACCCTGCGAGCTGGCCGCTGCCTACGGCGCGGTCGTGGCTGGCGAGGAAGATCCGGCGCGTCCGCTCAACACGCTGGAGCTGGTGGGCATCACCGCCCCGGCGCTGGCCGACCAGCTGAGCCGCACCGAACAGGAGAGCGCACTGAACAACGGCGTGACCCCGCTTGAAGTCGGCCCCGGCGAGAAGGTGCAGATCGTGCGCGCCGTGACCACCTACACGCTGGACGCGCAGAGCGTGCCGGACATCAGCCTGCTTGATCTGACCACCATCCGCACGCTGGATTACGTGCGCAAGGCGTGCCGCGAGCGGATCGCGCTGCGCTTCCCGCGCGAGAAGCTGTCCGAGCGCACCGCGCCCAAGGTCAGGGACCAGCTGCTGGACGTGCTCTACAAGCTGGAGGATCTGGAGATCGTCGAGCTGGTGGACGACAACGCGGATGGCGTGATCGTCGAGCGCGATCTGCAGGACCCGAATCGCCTGGATGCGAAGATCCCGGTGGACGTGGTGAACGGCCTGCATGTGTTCGCTGGCCGCATCGATCTGTTGCTGTAACCCAACGAGGAGTTAGAACATGGGAATTGAATATGATGGCGAGGTAGTCGTCGAGATCAACGGCGTGGAAGTGGATGTCGTTTCCTTCGACGATACCGTTACCACCGGGCGTCGTCCGGTCAAGACGATGAACCGCACCAAACGCGCAAAAGGCAGCGTGAACGGCAGCGAGTCCGTCGAGATGAAGATCACCGCACCGGCTCCGGCCACCGGCGAATTCAACTGGCGCACGATGAAGGACGCGCAGATCGTGATCTACCCGGTCGAAAACCCGACCAAGCGCACCACGTACCAGGACAGCAACGTGACCAGCGTCGGCTCGCGTTACCAGCTCGAAGGTGAGATGGTGCGTGATGTGAGCCTGTATTGCCTGCGTAAGGTCGATCCGAAATGACCGACCTGACCGTTAAAAGCAAGCTGCCCATCGGCATCCTGGTGGATGGAAAGCGCTTCAAGGACTTCTCCATCCGTCCCGGTACGCTGCGCGACTCGATCAACGCCGCCCAGTCTTTGGGTGGTGATGCAGCGACCGCCAACGGCAACACGCTGCGCTATGCCACGATGGCGCAGCGGGTGAGCTTTGAGGGGCTGGATCAGGAGCTGGTCACCTACGATTTGCTGTTGGGCCTGCTCGACCGCGATGCGATGGTGCTGGAGGCCGCTTCGGATGAGGTTGAAAAAAAGCTCGACGCGCTGAGCAGCAGCTAAGCACCGTTCGCAAGGCACAGGTGCTGCTCGCCCGTGCCGGGTTCGATCCTCACAAGGTGCTTGATATGACCGAGGCAGAGATCGAATCGCATCTGTCCACCATCGCGGTGGTCTCCGGTGCCAAGCCTCCGCAAGGCACTACTACCCGGCGGTTCAAGGGCCACAGAAAGACCAAAAAGCCATGAGCGGCAAGAACTACGAACTTTCCCTGGTGATGAGACTGCGCGACATGGCGTCGCGCGGTTTCAACCTCGCCCAGCGCGACATCCAGTCTGGCATCGATAAGACCAACAAGGCCACCGCCAGCCTCACCAAGACGGTCTCCCAGTACCACAAGACGCGCGATGCGGGTGCCAAGCTCGGCATCCGCTCCGAGCATGACATCCAGCGCGAAATCCAGCGCACGCAGGCCGCCTACGAACGCCTGGCTAAATCCGGCACGATGTCGATGCGGGACCAGGCGCGCGCCGCCGATGCGGCCCGCAGCAAGATCCGCGAACTCAACAACGAGATGGGCAAGTATTCGCTGGGCCAGCGCGCTATGCGTGGCCTGCAGACCGGCGCGAGCGTTGCGGCCGGGGTGATGGCTGGCGGCTATGTGATGTCCAAGCCGATCAACCAGACGATGGATTACGGCATGCGCCTGGCGCAGATGTCCAACACCGCCTTCAGCGAGCGCAACACGCTGGGCCGCATCATGGGCAAGCGCGAACTGGACGCGGCTGTCGTCGCCTCTGTGCGCCACGGCGGTGGCACGCGCGAGAGCGCAGCCGGTGCGCTGGATACGCTGATCGCCTCGGGCGCGATGTCGGCCAAGGATTCGATGGGCATGCTGCCGTCGTTGATGCGCGCCTCGACCGCGTCTGGTGCCGATGCCGGGGAGCTGGCGCAGATCGGCATCCGTGGCATGCAGACGATGGGTATCAAGCCGGGCGAGATGGGCAAGATCCTGGACATGGCGATCACTGCCGGTCAACAGGGCGGCTTCGAGCTGAAAGACATGGCGAAGTGGCTGCCGCAGCAGATGGCGGCGGCGAAGCTGTCCGGGATCTCAGGTACCTCGGGTATGGCGAAGCTGCTCGCGGCCAACCAGGCGTCGGCGATCACTGCCGGCACAAAGGATGAGGCAGGCAACAACCTGGTCAACCTGCTGGCCAAGATCAACAGCCGCGACACTGCCGTGGACGCGCAGCGCATGGGCATCAACCTGTCCGGCACGCTGGCGGCAGCGCGTGGCAAGGGTATGGATTCGCTCGATGCCTTTGTGGGCGTGGTGGATAGTGTAGTCGCCAAGAATGCGGAATTTCAGGCGCTGCAGGCGAAGCTGAAGACGACCACCGGCGCGGATCGGCGTGGCGTGCTGGAATCGCAGGCGGACATTTTGCAGGGTTCGGCCATCGGCCAGATGGTGCAGGATCGCCAGGCGCTGATGGCGCTGGTCGGCATCATGGGCAATCGCGGCTACATGTCCGACGTGCAGAAGAAGACGCTGGCCGGTGAAGGCGCTGCGGAAAAGAACTACGCTGTGATCGCCGAAGAGGCGGGCTTCAAGGTGCAGCAGGCCGCGAACGAAAAGGATATCGCTTCTCAAAACGCTTTCGAGAAATTAACGCCGCTGGTCGGGGCGGTGGCGGATGGATTTACCACGATGGCGCAGCAGTATCCGATGCTCACCGCTGCCACGGTAGCGGCCACGACCGCGCTGACTGCGCTGGCCGTCGCCAGCGGCGCGGCCAGCCTGACCAGCATGTTGGGCGGGAAAGGCGGCGGTTTGACGGGGTTGCTCTCGAAAGGTCGCGGACTGGCTGCCGGTGCGGGCAGCCTGGCGATGCGCGGCGGCGCAATGGCGCTTTCCGGCGCGGGTGCTGCTGTGGCGGGTGCTGGAGCGGCTGGCTACGGGCTGGGCACGCTGCTGTACAACGCCATCGATGAGACCGAGTTCGCCAACAACCTGGGCGGTGCGATTGCGACTGTGCTGGCCAGCCTGGGCAACAAAGAGGCGCAGGATGCGCTCAACGTCACATTGAACCTGGACGGCGAGCAGATCGCCCAGGCAGTCAACATGCGCAACGCCAGAACCTCATCCCGCTATTGATGGCGGAAACGCTTCCGCCTTAACTGCCCCCGCGCGCGCGCGTAAATTCCGCGCATGGCTTGGGAAGACAAATTACTGGACGCATCCTTTCGGGGTATCAAATTCGAGGTCGTGAAGACTGACGATGATGCCCCGCGATCCATTGTCGAACACGCTTACCCGTATGTGAATGGCTCGGATGTCGAGGATATGGGGCGCGGTGCGCGCCGCATTAGTCTTGAGGCGGTGTTCTATGGTGATGATTACGAAACGCGCCTGCAGGAGTTCCTGGACGCGATGGATCAGCCTGGCGCTGGCGAGTTCATTCATCCTGTGTTCGGTTCTATCAAGAACGCCCAGCCGGTACGCTACCCGGTGCATCACGACGCCGAGAATCCAGACTACGCCACTGTCGCTATCGAGTTCATCGAATCGACGCCGGGCGGATCGTTCTTCGAGAAAGCCCTCCCCGCACAAAAGGCGGAAGCCATCACCCAGCAGGGTGCTGCTGCGACTGTTTCGGCATCTGAGGCTGCGGCAAAGCTGATCGAGCGCCTGCAAGCCTACAGCCCGCTGGCCCCATTGGATACGTTGCGCGAGGCGATGACCGGGCCGCTGTTGTATGGCATGGATTTCATCAACACGTTGCTGTCCGGCATGGATGTGCTGGCGTATCCGCGCGCATGGGGTAACGATATCTCGGCGCTGGTGAACGGCGCACTCGATGTGCGTTTGTGGGGTGACCAGCTCGAAGCGGACTGGGCCAGCATCCAGAGCGACCTTCATGCCTTCTCGATCTTCAGTTCGCCGCCTGCAGTCGCCCCCGCACAAGTTACATCGACCACGCTCCCATCCGAAACTCAGGCTGTGGCAGCTATCGCGCTGACGGTGCAGGTCAACACCGCTGTCGGGCTGGCGAATGCGGCCAGCTTTGTGTTGGCCAGCGAATCCGTTACGCCTACCCTGCAACCCGACGAGATTGAGGCGATCAGCAACACGGCCCGCACGAGCATCCAGAACGCCATCGAGCAGGCGCGCATCACTTACGGCATCGAGCAGAGCCGAACGATCACAGAACCGCTGAAAGGCCAAGGGCTGGCGGTTCAGGAGGCGGCGCGGGCGGTCATCGCTGCGCGTCCGCCGCTTATTCAGCGTGCAGCAGATGCGCCGGGCAACATGCGTCTGCTGGCGCACTTGTGGTACGGCGACAACACTCGCGCGCCGGAGCTGTATCGCCTGAACGGCGCACGCAGCCCGTTCGTCAACACCGGAGACAGCGTCAATGCCTACGCCCGATGACACCGTTGAGCTGCTGATCGGCGGCAAGGTGCACGGCGATTGGTCGAGTTACGAGATTGACTCGGACTTGCTGACGCCTGCCGATGGATGGTCTGTCTCGATGGGTATGGTCAACGGCAAGATACCGGCTGATGTGGCGGCTGGTGCGCCCGTTAAAGTGCTGGTCGGCGGCGAGGTGGTGATGACCGGCTATGTGGACGATCCGGACCATCCTGTTAGCAAAACGGGCCATTCTTTTAGCCTTTCTGGCCGGGATATGGCCGCCGACCTGGTTGACTGCTCCGCGCCGATCTTCACGGCCAAGCTGGTGAGCCTGAAACAAATTGCCGCAAAAATCACCAGCCTGTTCGGCATCAAGGCGATTCGCATCGATGCCGATGCAACCCGCACCCGCGAGAAAGTCAGCGTTGAGCCGGGCGACACCGCTTGGGATGCATTGGCCCGTGCGGCAGAGGCGAACGGGCTGTGGCCTTGGTTCGAGCCGGACGGCACGCTGGTGATCGGCGGCCCGGATTATTCGACTCCCATCGTCGCGACGCTGATCCTGCGCAAGTCTGGCGATGGAAACAATCTGATCAGCCTGAATAAGCACGAGTCCATGCACGGTCGGTATTCCAAGGTGACGGTGTACGGCCAGGCGGCAGGCACCGAAACTGAACAAGGGCGGAACGCGCTGCAGGGATCATGGGTTGATGAAGGCGTGCCGCGCTATCGCCCCAAGATCGTGATCGATCACGACTGCGAAAGCGTGGCGATGTGCCGCGACCGCGCGCGCAAGATCATCACCGATAGCCGCTTGAGCGGCCTCACCCTTTCTGCCTTGGTGAAAGGGCACCGCATCGTCGCCCCTGGCCAGCCCTCCGACGGCCAGTTATGGAAGCCGATGCAGCGCGTCCATGTGATCTCTGAGCCGCACGAGATCGACGGTGTGTTCTTCATGATGGCCCGCAAGTTCAACCGTAACCGCCAAGACGGCACGCGCACTGCGCTGACGCTGAAGGAAGACGGCATGTGGCTGATCAACGCCCGCCCGCATAAAAAGGCGCACCGCCGTGGCAAGAACGCCATGCCCGGCGAGATCATCGACGTGAGCGGAGCTGCGACATGATGAACCCTATCAAGGTGATCGACGAGCGCATCAGCCGCAAGCTGGCCAGCATCCGCCAAGCCTTCCGTGGCGTGGTGACGCTGGTGAAGGCGGCGGGTGCGGTGCAGCTTGTCCAGGGCGAAGGCGTCAAGGGCGAACAGGTGCAAGGTGCCGAGATGTTCCAGCAGTTCGGTTACACCAGCAATCCGCCTGAAGATTCGATGTTCATCCTGCTGCCACTTGGTGGCAAGACGGGGCACGGCATCATCATCGCAACCGAGCACGGCACCTATCGCCTGAAAAACCTCGAAAGTGGCGAGACGGCGATCTACAACCAGTGGGGCGATCAAGTGCTGCTCAAGGCGAACCGCCGCATGCAGCTGGTTTCGTCGGTCGGTGTTGATATCGACAGCCCGCAAACGACTATGAGCGGAAACCTTGCGGTTCAGGGAAACATCGTCGCCCAGGGCGACATCAGCGACCACAACGACAAGAGCATGGCCGGAATGCGCGAGGTGTTCAACACGCATGAGCAGGCCGTTTCTGGCAGCACTGCTGCTGCGCCGATAGGACATATGTGATGGATGCCCTGATCGATCCATTGACCCGCGATTACGTGCTGCTTGACGGCGCGATCAAGCGAGACCCGGCCAACGGCCTGCTTAACTCGATCTATTTGCGGCTGACTGTCCCCCTGGGAAGCTACTGGGAAGCGCCAACGCTGGGCAGCAGGCTGTACACCTTGGAGCGCGAAAAGGATAAGGTGCGCGTGGCGAAGCTCGCCACTCAATACGCCAAACAAGCGCTTGACCCGATCCTTGAATCAGGTCGGGCGACCAGCATCACGGTGACATCAGAGCAGCCGAATGACGGACATCTGTACCTGTTGTTCGAGGTCGTTGCGGCCAGCGGCGAAACGTTAACTTTCAAGCATCCAGTCAAGGTGGTTTAACGATGACTTTTCCTACACAGGACTACAGGCAGGTACGCGATCAGATCCTGCGCGATATCGCCAACCAGAACCACGCCGCATACGTCGGCGAGGATTCCGACTTCTACGTTCGCGCGAATGCATCTGGCAACGCAGTCGAAGGGCTGTACGAGCACCAGAAATGGATCATGCGGCAGGTATTCGCAGACACCGCCGATGTGGATATCCTGGAGGCGCGACACGCCAATCCGCGCGGTATCACGCGCAAGGCAGCATCGTTTTCGACCGGCACTGTACTTTTCTCCGGTGTGGTCGGCAGCGCTGTTCCGCTTGGAACGGAAGCCAAAACCGTGAACGGTACCGCCTTCGTTACAACCGCCGGCGGCGTGATTGGCGCAGGCGGTACGGCGGTGGTCGCCGCCAAGGCATCGCTTGCCGGGGCGGCGGGTAACCAGATCGTTGATACCGCGTTGACGCTGAGCGCTGCACCGTCTGGTGTGCAATCCCAGGCGGCCATCGTCAGCATGACGGGCGGCACCGAGATCGAAACCCCGCAGGCACTGCTGGCGCGGGTGTTGTTCGATATGCAGATGCCGCCGATGGGCGGCGCACCGCATGATTATTTCCGTTGGGCAATGGAGGTGTCGGGCGTGACCGATGCCTACGTATTTACCCAGCGGCGCGTCCCGAACGGCGTTGATGTTGTTGTCGAGACATCTGGTGGTTTGCCATCGGCGCAGCTGCTCGCTGATGTGCTGGCTTATATCGAAACGCAGCGCCCGGCGTGTGTGGACCTGATAACGATGGCTCCGACGCTGGTGCCGGTAAACATCGCCGGGGCGCTGGCTCTGGATGGTGTGACGTTGGTCGATGCCACCGCCAGCATCACAGCGGTGCTGCAAGCCTATTTCGCCACACTGGATGTCGGCGAGACCGTCCGTAAGGTGAAGATCGAGGCGCTCATCACCAGCATAAAGGGCGTGGTGGACGTGAGCCTGACCAGCCCGAACGCGAACGTATTGATCCTGGCTGACTCAGCTCATTCTGAGCTTGGTACATTGGGTTCGATTGCGCTGACATGAACCACGCCGAACTTCTAAAGCGTTCACTCCCATCCGTCGCCTATGACCCGAATGGGCCGGTGATTTCTGCCGAGTTGGTGGCAGAGGGAAATGCGCTCGATGAAGCCCTGCGCTCTGCCGATTCGATATTGAACGAGATCGACCCGCGCACGGCGGCGGCGACATTGGACGACTGGGAGCGGGTGCTCGGCTTGTCTGCCTTGGGATTGAGTGTTGAGCAGCGCCGGGTGGCGGCAGGAGCGAAGTATTACTCGCACGGCAGCCAGTCACGGCCCTACTTCATCGGCATCGCCGAAAAGCTCGGATTCCCCGGTACCACCATCACCGAGTACAAGCGAGCCAACTGCAACGGCAACTGCAATGACGCGCTGTATAGCGAGGCGGACCTGTTCGTGTGGACGATGAACGTGCCAGCCCTGGGCGGGTATTTCGCGGCCAACTGCAACAGCAACTGCAACTCGGCACTGGGTTCTTGGGGGTACAGCAATCTTGAGATGGCGATCAATAAAGACCGGCCAGCGCACACGCGCGTGATGTTCAACTACGTATAACAGGAGAGACATATGCAACGAATTTCGACGCTAACCAAAGTCCTGAACCTTTTTGGCATAGGGAAGCATGGATTCCAGAACGGCGACATGGCCACAAGTACACCGCCGACCGACTTCAACGCGGACTGGTGCAACCATGTCCAGGAAGAGATCGCCAACGTGATCGAGGGGGCGGGTATGGCTCTCGATGCCGGGAGCTATGCGCAAATGAGGGAAGCCATCAAACGCATGATCGACATCCAGGCGGGCAACTACGCCCTGGACACCGGCGTCGCCAACGCCTACGTCATCGCCCTCGACCCGCCGATCTCGGCCTATGTCGACGGCATGACCGTGCGCTTCCGCATCGTCAACTCCGTCACCGGCGCGTCGACGCTGGATGCCGGTGCGGGTGCTGTTGGGCTGGTGAACGACGTGGGCGGCGCGCTGGCCAACGGCGACGGTCCTGCGGAAACCATCATCGCCGCGACCTATGTGCAGGCGCTGAACAAGTTCATGATCAACGAGCTGGTCACTTCTCAGGCGCTGAGCCAGGCAGCGGCGGATTCGCTCTATTACCCCCGAGCTATGGCTGATTCCATATTTTCTCCGCCTGTTCGTCAGACCGTCTTATCCGGCAACGTCGACACTAGCGGCTATTCAAGCTTCGGCGGTGCTACTGGCGGAACAACAGTAACAGCGGCCAGCACACTCAAAGCCACGGCTGCATTTGCCGCCGCCAACCGAACTGGTTCAATTGTGAACCCGCAATGGACCGGGCTATCGACCAATGGCACCATGTATCTTGGCTTGACTATCAATGCAGACGGCACCTGCACACCGTTCGCAACCGCGCTTGCCCCTGTGTATCAGTGGGGTGGCGCTTATTCCACCACGAACGGGCAGCGCACCTTCAATGTTCAGGAAATGACAATGAAGGTTGGAAACGGAGCGACCGCCGCCCAGGCATACGATGTATTTGTGGGCGAAGTGACGGTGGCGGGTGGAGTGGTTACGGCGCTCGTGTGGTATGCGCTGATGGGCAGATACGATTCCGGCTGGTTCGCAATTGCAACCACGACCACATACTCAAAAGCGGCAAATCTCGGCGTAGTGGCAAATGCTGTCGATGGGTTTGTATCTAAAAACGCAAACGGGTTGCCTGCCTTTAAGGCCGCATGGAACCCTGACGGCGATGGTGCCCGTGGCCACGGATGCCTTATCGAACAAACCGACAGGAACACGGTAAAGATGAAGACCGAATACACATCTGTGACTGTGAATGCAAATACGAACTACGCAGCTGATTTGCCTACGGCATCTGGTTATGGACGACTTGTTGCGTCGAGGGGGTGGTGATCATGGGGTTCTATATCGGGAATGGGAAATACTACGAAGGCGATAAAGCGGCCGGGGAAGATATTGAAGTCGCTCAAAGACCATCGCCACAGCATGTTTTTGTTGGCAATAGCTGGGTTTTGGATTTGATGGAAAGCAAGCGTTCGTCATGGGAGAAGATCAAAGCCAGGCGCATCGTGGTGATGGGCGGAGGCGTGCAGGTCGGCGCGAGCTGGTTCCACTCCGACGAAACCAGCCGCATCCAGCAGCTCGGCCTGAAGGATGAGGCGCGCGATATGCTGGCGGCGGGCGCGGCAGCAACAGACCAGCTCGTGATCGACGGCTCGCCGGTTATCTGGAAGACCATGTCCGGCTCGTTCGTGCCGATGACGGTGCAGCTTGCGCTGGATATCGTGGCGGCGGTGAAGGTGCTGGACAAGCGCGCGCACACGGCGGCCGAAGGCCACCGAATCGCGATGGAGGCGGCGGCAGATCCGGCGGCATACAACTTCTCGGCCAGCTGGCCCGCTGTCTTCCCGCAGGGGGTGTGATGGTTAAGCTCGGCATCATCATCAATGGTGACAAGCCATCGGGCCGCCTGACGAAGTTCTTCACCGGATGTGCGGCTTACCACGTGGTGTGGGTGGATGAGGAAGGCGGGCGAATGTATGACATGAACCTGCTGCGCCGCCGCCGCAAGTGGCCTTATTACCCGCAGGACCAGGTTGCCCTGTTTGATGCGCCCGGCAAGGTCACCGTTGAGTATCTGGAAGAGAAGCTCACCAGCGATGAGAATGTGTACGGATTCGTCGATTATCTGCTGTTCTCGCTGCGATGGTTGTATCACCTGGTGGGCAAGAGCACGCGCAACGCGGGTGGGAAGATCTGCTCGGAGACGATCAACGACGATATATGGGAGTGCGGCGGCGAAACGCCGTGGAAACCCGGCGATGCACCGCCTTCGCCGTGTGATTTGTTGCGGTGGTTGATGGGCTGGCATTCCATATAAAAAGACGGTGCGACCGCTGGAGGTGCGCTAACACCACCAGTGGCCACCTCCCGCAGATGTAGCCTGCGTTAAGCCAAGGCACCGCACTGCTCGCGAGCAGCGTGCTGAGGCTACCACGCGAGGCATGGCTTGATGGAAACGGTTAGATGTGGCAAGTGCAATAGAAAGCTGGCCGAGGGGGAATACACCCGGTTGGCAATAAAGTGTCCGCGCTGCGGCACTTTGAACCAGGTGAGCGCCGAGAGCGCCAAACCCGAACGCCTTGGAGCGTCTATCCGAAAGGAAGCGCACCATGAGCAAGCAGACCCCGATCTTTAACAATCAGCACACGCCCATCATCCCTTGGGTTGGCGGCAAGCGCAGGCTGGCCAAGCACATCATCCCGATGTTCCCGGCGCATACCTGTTACGTCGAGCCGTTCTGCGGCGCGGCGGCGCTGTACTTCCTGAAGGGGCAAGCCAAGGTCGAGGTGTTGAACGACGTTAACGGCGAACTCGTGAACCTGTACCGGGTGGTGAAGCACCACATGGACGAGTTCGTGCGGCAGTTCCGCTGGTCGCTGACCAGCCGCCAGATGTTCAAGTGGCTGCAAGATACGCCGGTGGACCCGCTTACCGACATTCAGCGGGCCGCACGCTTCTTCTACCTGCAAAAGAGCAGCTTCGGCGGAAAGGTCAGCGGCCAGACGCTAGGCACGGCCACCACCACCCCGCCAAGGCTCAACCTGCTGCGGCTTGAGGAAGACCTAAGCCAAGCCCACCTGCGCCTGTCCCAGACCTACATCGAGCACCTGGACTGGGCAGCCTGCATCGCCAAGTACGACCGCCCCCATACCCTGTTCTACTGCGATCCGCCCTATTGGGGAACGGAGGGTTACGGCGTAGGCTTCGGCATCGAGCAGTATGACCGCATGGCCGAACTGGCTAGATCGATCAAGGGCAAGATGATCATCAGCGTCAACGATATCCCAGAGATGCGTAAAGCCTTCGCCGGGCTGCACATGGAGAGCCTGCCGATCAGCTACACGGTGGGTGGTGGTAAGGGGAGTAAAGCGGCGGAGTTGGTGATCAGAAGCTGGTAGGGGCGCTGGGCCTGTTAAAGTTGCCCCCGTTTGCTACTTTTTAACGGGGCGCGGCTGTTTTGCTTGTCCCAAATGCATCGCAAATCAGTACCAAACGCGTCGCGCGCTTACAGATAATCAACTTGGTACTCAAGGACTGAAGTGAAAAAGGCAGCATGGATCGTGTCGCTGGCTTCGCTTTTGTTGAGCGCGTGTACCACTGTTTTGTGGAATAACGATCCGCATCAGGATCTGGTTGTCGGCATAAAGAGCTTTGAAGAAGGCGATTTTGCGACCGCAACGCTGGTAATGAACCATTTATTGAACCACTCTCCCTATGACGGTCTGGCCACAAAGACCGAACAGGTGACAGCGCATAAATATCTGGCTTTCATACATTGCATCAACGACGAATTGGTACAGTGCAGGAGCGAATTCAGGAAGGCGCTCGAAGTCGACCCACAGTTCAAGCTGAAACCCGAAGAGGCAGGACATCCCAAATGGGGGCCGGTGTTCCGTGAAGAGAAGGCCAGGTTTGCCAAATAGACCTGCGGATGCGGGCCGATATTCTTGAGGTAAAGATTCAGTTCCATCCTGAACGCCGTAAACTGGCCGACTTTATTAGTCGGTCTTTTCATTTCTGCCCTCTGTTAAAACCGACTATGGCATGATGATGGCATAAGCTGATCCAGGATCGTAGTCAGGGGGGTAGAGCATGGGCGCAATGCCGAGTTGGAAAAAACTGCTGGTACGCGGAAATACCGCTGCGTTTTCTTTCGTGCTTGCGCTCCTTTCCATCTCCGTCGTATTGATACTCTACTACACGCAGAACTCCTTCCTCGAGGCCTTCGAAGCCAAGACCTATGACCTGCGCTTCAAGATCATGCGCGGGCCGATCCAGCCCAGTCCGAACATCGGCATCATTGCCATCGACGACAAAAGTATCGCCGAGCTGGGGCGTTTTCCGTGGAGTCGCGATCACTATGCGCGCTTGATCGACAGATTGGCTGCAGCACAAGCCAAGGCAGTGATGTTCGATGTGTTCTTTCCCGAGCCGGAAAGCGCGGAGCATGACCGGCAATTTGCCGCGGCAACGAAGCGGGCGGGCAATGTGGTTCTGGCCGTGGCTTTCGATTTCGACAAGGATGGCCAGGTGAAATCCATCACACGCAGTTTGCCGGAGATCGAGCGCGGCGCGGTCGGGGTCGGGCATATCAACCAGCTGCCGGATGACGATGGCGTGATCCGGCGCAATCCGCTGTTGCTCGAAAAAGACGGCAAGCAGATCCCGTCACTGGGGCTGATGGCGGCGATGCTGGCATTGGGCGAGACAAAATTCGCCGCGGAGGACTTCGACATCGCCCTGGGAGATCGCCGGATTCCCGTGGATGGCGAAAACAGGATGTGGATCAATTATGTGGGCGGACCGGGCGTCTATCCGCGCTATTCGTTCGCCGACGTACTCAAGGGACGCATCCCCGCCAGTGAGTTGAAGGGCAAGATCCTGTTTGTCGGGGCGACCGCACTGGGTATCTACGACATGCGTGTGACACCCTTCAATGGCAATACACCGGGAGTGGAATTGCATGCCACCGTTGCCGACGACATCATCAGCGAACGTTTCATTCGTCAGGGCGGCATTGAAGCACTGATCGACATGACCTTCATCATCGTGCTTGGAGCGCTGGCATATTTCCTGACGACGCGACTGAACTTGTATGGGGCGATTCCGGCCATGATCGTGCTGGTGTCGGGATACATCTGGTTCACCAATTACATGTTCAGCGCCGGCCAATGGATCAACATCATCTACCCGGTGATGTCTGCGATCGTTGCGCTGCTGGTCGGCGGCAGTTTCCGCTATCTCGTGCTGGAGCGCAGTGCGCGCGAGATGCGCTCGATGTTCTCCAGCTATCTGTCGCCCAAGCTGGTGGCACGCCTGGAAAAGGATCCGGAGGCGGCCAGGATCGGTGGCGACAATAAGGAAGTCACCGTATTGTTCACCGATATAAAGAGTTTCACGACGTTCAGCGAAGCGCACCCTCCGCAGGAGGTGGTGTCGCGCCTCAACGAATATCTGGGGGCGATGGTCCAGGTGATCGAACAGCATGACGGCACCATCGACAAGTTCATCGGCGACGGCATCATGGCTTACTGGGGAGCACCGTTGTCGCAGCCTGACCATGCCAGGCTGGCTATCGACTGTATCAAGGCGATCAACCAGCGGATGAATGAGTTGCGCGCGAAATGGCTGGCGATAGGGATGGAGCCCTTCACGATCCGCGGCGGACTCCAGTCCGGCGAGGTGGTGGCAGGCAATATCGGACTGGCCGGGAAAAAGATGGAATACACCGTGATCGGGGACACGGTCAATCAGGCTGCTCGTCTCGAGGGGACGGCAAAATACTATGGCATAAATTATCTGGTGGGCGAGGAGACCTACAAAAAAACCCGCGATATCTGCCGATACAGGGAACTGGACAAGATACGCGTGGTGGGCAAACAAATGCCTGTTACCATTTACGAGCCGCTGGAAGGACTATCCAAGCTGGATGTCGAAACGGCCAAACATTTCGAGGAAGCTCTGCTGCTGTATCGCGCGAAAACCTGGGCAAAGGCGCGCTCTGTTTTTAACGCGGTACTAGAAACCGTGCCGGACGACAAACCCAGTAAAATATTCATTGAGCGATGCGAGTATTTCATGAAGAATCCACCGGAAGAACACTGGGATGGGGTGTTCAACCGTGCAGAGAAGTAACCACAGATTGCCTGGCGCCCTGACGCCGGAAATGTCGAAAACACAGAAATCACTTTGATGGAATGGGCAGGAACATGCGAAACGTACTCTTTGTAATTTCATTGCTGCTATTCAGCGCCGCGGCCAATGCCGCCGATGCAGGCGCAGGCACTACCAATGGTTTTTCCAGGGCCGATTTCCGGAACGAACTGGCTGCGCCCAAATTGCACAAGCTGCTCGGGGTATATGACGGCAACCTTTACATCGCCAGACAGGACGGCTCAGTCGATGTGATGGACAAGGATGGCAAGTCAGTGATGAAGCTGACGGCAAAAAGTGGCGATACCGACCTGATCAAGAGGCCGGAAGCTGTCGCAGTCGCCAGCGACACCATCTATGTGGTGGACAGCAAGACGAACCAGGTGGTCATGTACAGTCTGGCTACCGGAAAATATCAGGGGCGTTTTGGCAGCAAATCCGGCGGGACTCTCGACAGCGATTTCGCACTTGACGAGCCGCAGGGGATCGCAGTCCACGAAGGTGTTGTGTATGTCGCAGATACCGGCAATGAACGCATACAGATGTTCGGGATCAATGGCGTCTTTCTGTCCACTCTGGCATTGAGTGCAACTCCGTCCAGCGCGGCGGAGAAAGAAAAGACCTACAAGCTGGGCGAGCCAACGGATATCGCACTGGATGTGGAGGGGCGCGTCTATGTGCGCGATGCAGACGACAGGTCGATCAAGGTCTATGGGCCGAATGGTTTGTATCTCCGCTCCATGCCCAAGACCGGCAAGCCGGTGGCGATGCGGGTGGCAGAGGACGGCATCTATGTCGCGGATGAAACAGGTTCCGACATATTGAAATACGATTTTGACGGCAATCTGGCCTATAGCTTCGGTTCCGGAGGCGAAGGCAAGGCGCAATTCAAGAGTCTGTCAGGCCTGGCCGTAGACAAGGCGCAGCAAGTCTATGTTGGCGATGCCAAGAAATCGCTGGTGGATGCCTATGTCGTCGAGGCGGGCAAGCCGCTTCCACTTCTTCCCAGGGCGGCAGGGCGAACCTCGGTGAAATGGCTGGAGAGCATTCCGGCGGAGGTGGAACAGCTGGCCTGGGATGGCAAGGAAACGCTTTATGCAATAAGTAAAGACAAAAAGAGCCTGCTGGTCATCCGCAAGGGTGTGGTTGCGAGCGAGATCAAACTGGATAACGTGCAGCTCTCTGCAGTGACCGTGGACAAGAGCGGCGCGATCTGGGTGCTGGACAAAAAGAAATACCAGGGCGCGAAGCTGGATGAAACCGGCAAGGTGCTCATGCGTTTCGGCAGCGAAGGCAGCGGTGCCGGACAGTTCGACAACCCGTCGGCGATCGCCGTATCGGCTTCCGGCATGGTGTTTGTCGCGGACCGCTCGAACCATAACGTGCAGATATTCAGGGAAGACGGCGTATTCCTGAATGCCCTGAACGGGGACAACGCAAAAAAACTCAGCGCGCCGGTGGCCATGTCATTCGACCAGCAGGGTAACCTGTACATCCTCGATGCTTCGCGCGGAAGCGTACTGGCGTATTCCTCAACCGGACAATCGTTGGGCGAATTTGGCGGCAAGAACAAGGAAGGCGACAGGCAGCTGTCCAGGCCGGTATCGCTGATCGCCATCAACGATGAGGTGATGGTGCTGGATGCCAACCAGGTAAAGGTGTTCACCCCCAAGGGACAACTGGTGCGCTCGTTCGGTGCCAAAGGTTCGGGCGTGGGCGCGTTTGACGACCCCGTGTCCATCGCTTACGGAGGCGGCTCCAGTTTCCTGGTTTCGGACTGTGGCAACAAGCGGGTACAAGTGCTGGCGACCTTGTATAAACCCGAAGCTCCACAGCAAGTCGTGGCGCAGGGCAAGGTACATTCCATCGAACTGCATTGGGCGGAAGCGACTGCGTCCTATATCAGGCAATACCGCATCTATCGTTCAAAAAATGAGAGCGGCGGGTTCGTGCAAGTCGGTACGACCCAGAACAACCAGTTCATCGACCAGGACCTGGATGCGGATACGCATTATTACTATCGAGTCAGCGGAGAGACCTATTTTGGCTTTGAAGGAGCGACCAGCCCGATAGCGGGCGCACTGCCAACGAAGTTCGTTCCGCCGACGCTTGCGGCTGTCCAGGTGGCGACCACGCCCTGGCAGGTGAAGCTGGACTGGGCGGCTGCCGATGCCAAATATTTCGGTGGTTACCGCATCTACCAGAAGGAGGGAGATGTTTTCACCAAGATCGGTGAGGTCACTCAGCCGGAATTCATCAAGGATGCATTGACCCCGGAGACCAAATATACCTACTACGTCTCGACCTTCAGCACCGATGGCACGGAGTCCGAGAAGTTTCCGGTCGAGGCGACCACGCAGGTATTCAACCGCCCGCCGCTGGAAATCGAGGTGGTCCAGTTGCGCGACGTGTTCTCCAATTCATACAAGATATATGAGCGTGACGGCATCGGGCGGGTCAAATTGACCAACAACACCAACAAGAGCATGGAGCGGGTCAAGGTCACCTTCCAGTTGCGCGATTTCATGGATTTCCCGACGGAAACCAAACTGGACAAGTTGCTGCCCGGAGAGAGCGAAGAAGTTCCTCTCAAGGCGGTTTTCAACAACAGCATCCTCACGCTCACCGAGGACAGTGCGGTGCAGGCGATGATCGAAGCCAGTTATTTCGAGAACGGCAAGCGCATTACTTTCAGCAAGAATCCGACGGTCAACGTCTACGACAAGCACCGTTTGACCTGGGACGATCGTGACCGTTATGCCGCTTTCGTCACGCCCAAGGATACGCCGGTACTGAACATAGTGCGTTCGGTGGTGACGCAATTCAAGGAAACCAAGGACCAGGCACAGCTGTCGGCGGCGGTGTTCGACATGCTGGGCGTATACGGCATGACCTATATCCCTGACCCGACCAATCCTTACCAGATCACTTCGGGCAAGGCGGATACCGTCGACTACGTCCAGTTCCCGCGCGAGACGCTGGAACGCAAATCGGGTGACTGCGATGACCTGGTGGCGCTCTATTCCTCAGCACTGGAGAGCATGGGGATCAATACCCGCGTGCTGGAGGTGCCGGGACATATGTTCATGATGTTCTCCACCGGGATCGCTGCGGATGACGATGGTTACACCATGGACAATATGTACGCGATCTACCAGAACCAGTTATGGATACCGGTAGAGACCACGCTGCTTGGCAATGCCTTCATCAAGGCATGGGAGAATGGCGCGGCGACTTATTACAAGTGGAAGGACAAAGGCCTGACCGTGCTCGATGTACATACGTCGTGGGAAACCTACAAGCCCGCAAGCCTGCCTGCCTCGAACCTGAAGCAGGGCGACATAACCCGTGCCGAGATCGAGAAAAGATTCCCCGCCGACCACATGTCTGTGCTGAAGATCAGCTCGCAGACCAAGACACGGCGCTATCTCGGCGCAATCAAGAAGAACCCGTCCGATGTCGACGCACACCTGCAGATCGGTATCATCCTGGCCAAGGCTGGAGATCGCGCCGAGGCGATGAAGTATTTCGACAAGGTGCTCAGTCTGGAGCCCAAGAATGCCGCGGCGATGAACAACCGCGGCAACATCTTCATGATCGAAGACAAGCATCAGGAAGCACAAAAAGCCTATCTGGAAGCGACGAAAATGTCGCCCAAGGATGCAAACATCTGGGTGAACCTGGCAAAGGCCTACAAAGCCACCAATGACATCAAGAAAGCCAAGGCCGCATTCATCAAGGCAAAATCGCTGGATCCTGCAGTCAAGGAAGAACATCGTGCGCTGGAACTGGAGCTATTGAATGCACTTTGAGTCGGATGTATCGTTATGAAGCTTGGCGGGATAATCAAGGAGATTCACATGAAGAAACTGGTCGCATTGTTCGTTTTGCTGGGAGTGGTGCTTGCCCATCCGGCGTATAGCGCCGACGACAATCAGGGTGGCTCGCTATGGGAGCGTCTGCGCAGGAAGATCGAAATGTTCACCCCCAAGAAAAAGATCAGCACCACCACCGCGGTGGGAGGCGTGCGCGGTGCCTTGGCCGATGCGGATGATATTTACTGGAAAGGGGAGACCAATGCCCCATCCATCGACGCCGATGAGCTGGGGGCTTTCAAAAAGGCCGTTTCCCTGCACGATGCGGGAGATGTGGAAGGGGCCAAGGCCGGGTTTGAGGACTTCCTGAAGAAGCATCCCAACAGCCAGCTGCGCGAAGATGCCGAAATGGCCTTGGCACAGCTGCAGCCGAAGAAATGACCCCGGCAGGGCGCTAGTCCGGGGCTGGCTGGTGTTCGGCACGCCCAGCCTCTATAATCCGCATCCTTGCGAAACCGGATAGTCGTTCATTACCATGCAGTTATTCACTTTCGGCATCAACCATCAGACCGCGCCACTCGCTGTGCGCGAGCAGATCGCGTTCAATGCCGAGACGCTGGATAGCGCGTTGCGCGACCTGGTCGACAATGGCGCCGCCAAGGAAGCGACCATCCTTTCCACCTGCAACCGCACCGAGATCTATTGCAGCACCAGCGCGCCGACCCAGGCGGTCGGCTGGCTGGCTGATTACCATCATCTGCCGGAAGCGGAGATCGAACCGTATATCTATCGCCTGCCGCAACAGGAAGCGGTCAAGCACGCTTTCCGCGTGGCCAGCGGACTGGATTCCATGGTGCTGGGCGAACCGCAGATACTTGGCCAGATGAAGCAGGCTGTGCGCCAGGCCGAACAGGCGGGCACGCTGGGTTTTCTGCTGCACAAGCTATTCCAGCGCACTTTCTCCGTCGCCAAAGACGTGCGCACGCAGACCGAGATCGGCGCCAATCTGGTTTCCATGGCTGCCGCTGCGGTGAAGCTTGCCGAGCGTATCTATCCCAGCATCGCCGAACAGCGCATCCTGTTCGTCGGTGCGGGCGAGATGATCGAATTGAACGCGGTACATTTTGCCGCCCGCAATCCGCTGCAGATCACGGTCGCCAACCGCACGCTGGATCGTGCGCAAGTGCTGGCGCGCCGTATCAATGGACATGCCATCACGCTGAACGAATTGCCGGAGCAACTGGCGCATCACGACATCATCGTCACCTGTACCGCCAGCCCCTTGCCGATCCTGGGCAAGGGGCTGGTCGAGCGAGCACTCAAGACACGCAAGCACCGGCCGCTGTTTATCGTCGATCTGGCGGTGCCGCGGGATGTGGAAAAGGAAGTCGCGGAATTGAGCGACGTGTTCCTTTACACCGTGGATGACCTGTCCGACGTGGTGCGCGATGGCCTGGATGCGCGCCAGGGTGCGGTGAAGGAAGCTGAAGTCATCATCGATTCCGGCGTCAACGATTTCATCCACTGGATGCAATCGCGCGAGATGGTCCCGACCATCCGCGCACTGCGCGATCATGCCGAACGCCAACGCCGCAGCGAGATGGAAAAAGCCCTGCGTCTGCTGGCCAAGGGGGAAAGCCCGGAGAAGGTGCTGGAGTCGCTGAGCGCCTCATTGACCAACAAATTCCTGCATGCCCCCACCCATGCCCTGAACCAGGCACAGGCGAACGAACGCGAAGCGATCCTGGAAGCAGTCCACCGTATCTACCGCCTGCACTCCCCCGAATGAAATCGAACATCTCATCCAAACTCGCCCAACTCAGCGAGCGGTTGGACGAGGTCACCCGTTTGTTGAGTAGCGAGGAGGCGACGCGGGATATGGATGCGTTCCGCCGGCTCAACCGGGAGCGCGCCGAGATCGAGCCGGTGGTCGATCTCTATCATGCCTGGCAGGCCTGCGAGGCTGATATCGCCACCGCGCAGGAAATGGCGGGCGATCCCGACATGCGCGAATTTGCCGAAGCCGAGATCAAGGCCGGACGCGAGCGCCTGGAGCAGCTCGAAGTCGACCTGCAAAAGCAGTTACTGCCGAAAGACCCCAACGACGAGCGCAATGTGTTCCTTGAAGTCCGTGCCGGCACGGGCGGCGACGAGGCGGCGATCTTTGCCGGCGATATCTTCCGCATGTATGTGCGTTTCGCGGAACGGCGCCGCTGGCAGGTCGAGATCATCTCCGAAAGCCCCGGCGAGATGGGCGGATACAAGGAAGTCATCGCCCGCATCATCGGCCAGGGTGCCTATTCCGTGCTGAAGTTCGAATCCGGTGCGCATCGCGTGCAGCGCGTGCCCGCCACCGAAACGCAGGGCCGTATCCACACCTCCGCCTGCACCGTTGCCATCCTGCCGGAAGCGGACGAAGTGGGCGAAGTGGAACTCAACCCCGCGGAACTGCGCATCGACACCTTCCGTGCGTCCGGTGCCGGCGGACAGCACATTAACAAGACCGACTCGGCCGTGCGCATCACCCACCTGCCTACCGGTACCGTGGTCGAATGCCAGGACGGGCGCTCGCAGCACCAGAACAAGGCTCAGGCAATGCGCGTGCTGGCGGCGCGCATCAAGGACAAACAGGAGCAGGAAGCGCACAGCAAGATCGCCGCCGAGCGCAAATCGCTGGTGGGCAGCGGCGACCGCTCCGAACGCATCCGCACTTACAATTTCCCGCAAGGCCGCGTCACCGACCACCGCATCAACCTCACGCTGTACAAGATGGACCAGATCATGGACGGCGACATCAGCGAACTCACCAATGCCCTGATGGCGGAGCATCAAGCCGAACAACTGGCGGCATTGTCAGAAGAGGGCTGATGTCTTGCGCGACATCGGGAACATATTGCGGGCAGACGCTGCGCGCCTGGATGCCGCACTCACGCTCGGCACAGCGACAGCGCGCATCGAAGTGCAGTGCCTGTTGCAGAACGCACTGAAAGTACCACGCTCCTATTTGCTGGCACACCCCGAGCAAGTGCTGGATGCAACGCAGCAGGCGTCTTATGCAAATCTGTTGCAGCGGCGTCTGCAGGGCGAACCTGTCGCGCATATCCTGGGCGAGCGCGAATTCTTCGGACTGAATTTCAAAGTCACGCCAGCCACCCTCATACCGCGCCCCGAGACTGAGTTGCTGGTGGAGTTGGCCTTGCAACGCATACCGGCGCATGGGCATTTCCGCGTGCTGGATATGGGAACGGGTAGCGGCGCGATCGCACTGTCCATCGCCCATGCCAGGCCGGAGGCCGAAGTGGTTGCGGTAGATGCCTCAGGGGCTGCACTGGAGGTTGCGCGTGAAAATGCTGTGCGGCTGGGGATTCGCAATGCGACCTTCATCCGGAGCGATTGGTACGCCGCACTCGACGACAAGCGCTATGGTTTGATCGTCTCCAATCCGCCCTATATCGAGACGGGCGATGCGCACCTGACGCAGGGCGATCTGCGTTTCGAGCCGCCATCCGCATTGGCGTCTGGCGCTGACGGCATGGACGACATTCGCCGCATCGTCGGCCAGGCGCATCGATTTCTCGAACTCGGCTCCTGGCTGTTGCTCGAGCATGGCTATGAACAGGCAGAGACGGTGCGGCTTTTGTTAGGCCAGAATGGCTTTGCCAACGTCTTCTCGGTCAAGGATATAGCCGGTATAGAACGGGTCAGCGGCGGGATGTTGGAACAATCCTGTTAAGATTCAAATGGTTTGATGCAGGAATGAAAGAAGGAAATGCGAAAGGTATAGGCCGCTATCTAGACCGTTTGGCATATATGCAAGCCTGAGGGCGGCACTTACAATCTGCTTCGAGTTGTTAGAGTTTTGAGTTGAAACCGACTCAATCTTTCATACTCTCCTCCTATTCAGGGCTATCGCAAGGTGGCCCGTTTTTTTTGCCTGTAGTCTGGTTTTCTGGCCGGACGGCTTGTGATCCCTGCCGGCAGTTCTATCAGAGCAGTTTGCGCGCACGCGCTATGGCCGCTTCCACCTGCTGCGGGGCGGTACCGCCCGTGTGGTTGCGCGCCGCGAGCGATCCTTCCAGTGTCAGCACGCCATAGATGTCGTCCGCGATCAGGTTCGAGAACTGTTGCAGCTCGTCCAGCTTGAGTTCGGCCAGGTCGCGGCCTTTCTGCTCGGCATGGCGCACGGCCAAAGCTACCGCCTCGTGCGCATCGCGGAACGGCAAACCCTTCTTCACCAGATAATCGGCCAGGTCGGTTGCCGTGGCGTAGCCCTGCAAAGCAGCACTGCGCATGGCCTCCTGCTTGACCGTGATGCCGCTCATCATGTCGGCATAGATGCGCAAAGTCTGGGTGAGCGTATCCACTGTATCGAACAGCGGCTCCTTGTCTTCCTGATTGTCCTTGTTGTAGGCCAGCGGCTGGCCTTTCATCAGGGTGAGCAGCGCGACCAGATGGCCGTTCACGCGTCCGGTCTTGCCGCGCACCAGTTCGGGCACATCGGGATTCTTCTTCTGCGGCATGATCGAAGACCCGGTACAGAAGCGGTCGGCGATATCGATGAAGCCGAAACGCGGGCTCATCCACAGGATCAGCTCTTCCGACAAACGAGACAGGTGCGTCATGGTCAGGGCGGCGGCGGCGGTGAATTCGATGGCGAAATCGCGGTCGGACACCGCATCCAGCGAGTTCTGGCACACCGACTCGAAGCCCAGCAGTTCGGCCACCATCTCGCGCTTGATCGGATAACTGGTTCCAGCCAGCGCGGCGGACCCGAGCGGCAAGCGATTGACGCGGCGGCGCGCATCGCCGAATCGCTCCACGTCGCGCTGGCACATCTCGAAATAGGCCATCAGGTGATGGGCGAAGCTGACCGGTTGCGCCACCTGCAGATGGGTGAAGCCCGGCATGATGGTGTGCGTGTGATGTTGTGCCAGATCGAGCAGGGCTTTTTGCAGGTTCTTCAGCAGTGCAATGATGTCGTCGATGGCGCTGCGCAGATACAGGCGGATGTCGGTCGCCACCTGGTCGTTGCGCGAGCGTCCCGTATGCAGGCGCTTGCCGGCATCGCCCACCAGCGCGGTAAGCCGTTTCTCGATGTTCAGGTGCACATCTTCCAGGTCGAGTTGCCAGACGAAGTCGCCGTCGGCGATCTCTTTCTCGATCTGCGCCAGGCCGCGCTGGATGTCGTTCAGGTCCTGCACGCTGATGATGCTGCAGGCAGCGAGCATCTGCGCATGCGCCAATGACCCGCGGATATCGAACAGTGCCAGGCGCTGGTCGAAATCCACCGAAGCGGTATAGCGCTTCACCAACTCCGCCACGGGTTCATTGAAACGTCCCGACCATGCCTGTTTGTCTTGCATCGTTGCCATGTCTTGTCCAGAATGTGCGGCACTTGAAAGGTCAAAATGCCGGAGACACGCAGTATAAATCAAAACATTGCGTCCAAGCTGTTGCCCGACTTCCGCAATCTGGGTACCGCGATGCGCATCATCCTGCTGGCCAACGCCATCGCACTGCTCGGTGCCGCCTCGCAGGCCGTTTCGTTCGATGACTTGCAGGGCGGCCTGCTGCAAGGCTCGGCATTGCTGCAGCCGGTCCTGCTAAGCAGCTTGCTGATGTTGTATGCGCTCAATCCGGTATTGGCAAAACTGCCATACCGGCAGGGTGTGGCGGCTGTGGTGGCCGTAGTGGCCGTACTTACCTTGTTGATCGACTTGTCCGGCGGCGAACTGTTCGCCGCGTCCGGAGGCTATGGAGCGTTTCGCTACATGCGCCATGCATTCGTCGGCATCGCATTGTCGCTGCTGCTGCTGTCATACTTCCGCCTGCGCGCGCTGGCACTGTCGCCCGCAAAACAGGAAGCGCGCCTGCAAGCGCTGCAAGCGCGCATCCGCCCCCACTTCCTGTTCAACACCATCAACGCCGTATTGAGCATCGTGCGGGCCGACCCCAAGCGCGCAGAGAACGCACTGGAGGACATGGCTGACCTGTTCCGCGTGGCGATGACCGAGCAGCACGAACTGGTTGCGTTGGGTAAAGAGGTCGAACTGGCCAGGCAATATCTGGCCATCGAAGAATTGCGTCTGGGCGAACGGCTCAAGGTGAGCTGGAATATCCGCAACATGCCGTCCGATGCGCTCATCCCGCCGCTGGTCCTGCAACCGCTGCTGGAGAATGCCGTCTATCACGGGATCGAGCCGCTGCCGGAAGGCGGCACCATCGACGTCCGGCTGTACCTGGATGACAACGAATTGAATCTGGAAGTGAGCAACCCGGCGCCGGCCCAGGCCGTGCCGCACGCGAATGGCAACAAGATGGCACTCTCCAACATCCGCGAACGCTTAGCCCTGCTGTTCGATGTGGAAGCGCATTACCAGGTGGAACGCGATGCGGACCGTTACAACGTACACATCCTCATTCCCTATGTGAAAGGGTAGCCAGCATGAACGACACAGTCACCCTGCCGCTCACTGTCTTCATCGTCGATGACGAAGCGCCCGCGCGCAACCGCCTCAAGGAGCTGCTGGCCGATTGCGATGCACAGTTCCCCTTGCAGCTGGTGGGCGAAGCAGCCAACGGACGGGATGCGCTGGACAAGCTTGCCGAGACGCCTGCCGAAGTCGTGCTGATGGATATACGCATGCCGCAAATGGACGGCATCGAACTGGCGCGCCATCTGAACAAGCTCGATCACCCCCCGGTGATCATCTTCACCACCGCATATGACAGCTATGCCATCCAGGCATTCGAACAACGCGCCATCGATTACTTGCTCAAGCCGATCCGCCTGGGACGCCTGTTCGACGCCCTTTCCAGGGCGCGCGACATGGTGCCGATACGCACCGAAGTGCTGCGCGAACTCACGCCCGAACCGCGCAGCAACCTTTCTGCGCACGAGCGCGGCAAGGTGCTGCTCATCCCCATCGACCAGGTACTCTACCTGCGTGCCGAATTGAAATACGTTACAGTACGGACTTTGGAGCGGGAGTATCTCATCGAAGAATCGCTCACCGCGCTGGAAAAGGAGTACAGCGCACGCTTCGTGCGCATCCATCGCAACTGCCTGGTGGCAAAGAAGGCTATTGCAGGTTTTGAAAAGGGTGGTGAGGAAGGCGAAAGTGGCTGGTTGATGATCCTGGAAGGGCTGGATGAGCGGTTGCCGATCAGTCGTAGACAAATGAGTGTCGTTAAGGAATATGGGAAATAAACTATGCGTGTACTGATCATTGAAGACAATCGAGACCTTGCTTCCAACATGTTCGATTTCCTGGAAGCCAAAGGACATGTCGTGGATGCGGCAGGGGATGGCATATCCGGCATGCATTTGGCGCTGGTCAATCAATATGATGCGATCGTGCTCGACCTGATGCTGCCGGGCATGGACGGCATCACGCTGTGCCGCAAATTGCGGGAAGAGGGGGGCAAGGACACGCCGATCCTGATGATCACCGCGCGCGATTCGCTGGAAGACAAGATCGCCGGCCTGGAAGCGGGTGCGGACGACTACCTGGTCAAACCCGCCGAGTTGCGCGAAGTCGAGTTGCGCTTGCGCGTGCTGTTCCGGCGCGGCGGAGACCACACGCAGAAGCAGAAGAAGATGACCGTGGACGACCTCAGCATGGACCCGTTCACCTGTTCGGTGAAGCGCGGCAACAAGTCCATCGACCTGCCGCCGATCCCGTACAAGATACTGGAGATACTGATGGCGCGTTCTCCCCAAGTGGTCAACCGCGAAGACATCGAGCATGTCGTGTGGGGCGAAGGACGCCCGGACAGCGATTCGCTGCGGGCGCATGTGCATCTGCTGCGGGAACTCATCGACAAGCCGTTCGAGCGCAAGCTGTTGCGCACCATGCGCGGATTCGGATACCAGCTGGTCAGCCCGGATGTTCCGGACCAGTAGCCTGCGTTTCCGTGTCGCATATTTCTATGCGATTTTCGGGGCGGGGCTCAGCATCCTGCTTTCCATGGCGGTCTTCTTCTCGGTGCAGGAGATCGGGCACCGGCTCATGGACGACACCCTGCGCCTGGAGCTGGACGATCACATCATCGACGGCAAGTTCATACCGCCGAACACCATCGCCATCAAAGGATACGATCTTTCCGATGGCGAATCCGAAAACATTCCCCCCGAGGTGAAAGATCTGTCCCCGGGCAGTTTCAACACGACGGTCGGGCTCACCGACTACCGGGCGCTGGTCGTCGACCGGCGGGGCAAACGTTACGTCATGCTGTTCGATACGGATAGCGAACATCTGCGCGAATCGAGATTCTTCGTGTTCGTGGTGTTCTTCAGCATATTCATGAGCGTCAGTTCGGCGGCGGGCGGCTTCTGGCTGGCCAGCCGCGTCACTTCATCGGTCACCCGTCTGGCCAGGCAGGTCAGCCGAGCCGAGCCGGGGGACACCGAGCTCTCCCTGATCAAGCTCACCAGCAACGACGAAGTGGGAGACCTGGCCCGCGCCTTCGATCGCTACTTGCGCCGCCTGCGCGAATTCGTCGAACGCGAGAATTTCTTCACTGCGGATGTGAGTCATGAATTGCGCACGCCGCTCGCCATCATGCTCGGCACGGTCGAGGTGCTGGAGCAGGATGGAACGCTGACTGCAAAACAGGCAGAGCGTGTCGCGCGCATCCGCCGCGCCGCGCAAGACATGATCGAGCTGACCTCGGCCTTGCTGCTGATGGCGCGCGAACACCGCAATACCGCGGATGAACAGCCGTGCAACGTGGCCGAAGTGACGCTGGCCTGCGTCGAAAAGCACCGCCACCTGATCGGTGACAGGCCGATCCGCATGGATGTGATATTGACCGCTCAGCCGAGCCTGGTCGTCGAGCGGCCCCTGCTTGAGATCGTGATCGGCAACCTGATCCGCAATGCCTTGTTCCACACCGAAGCGGGCGTCGTTTCGCTGAAGCTTGAAGACAAGCGGCTGGTCGTGCAGGACACCGGCGCCGGGATGCGGCCGGAAGAACTGGAGCGCGCGCTGGAACGCTATTACAAAGGTACATCGAGCGCGGGGGCCGGCGTCGGACTGTCGCTGGTCAAGCGCATCTGCGACCGCTACGGCTGGCGCATCTCCCTCGACAGCAAGGAAGGGCAGGGCACTGCGGCGGAGATCGGTTTCTCGGCCTGATCGAAAAGCGAGTTTATAATCGCGTAAACCGCCAAATCACTGATCTGTTGCAATAAACACAAATTCACCCATCTTTTACGCTGCGTTAACGGTGTCTTTACGGGGCCGTTGCTAGTATTTGGCCATCCTGTGCAAGTAATTGGTTTTGATCGCACATGGTGAAGTATCTGGCTCGGGGGGGGTCTGTTCCCTGAATTTAAATCTCTGGAGGAGAAACGCAATGAAGAAAATCGTACTGTCTCTGGCAGGCGTGTTGGCAGCAACCGCATTCGCACCTGAAGCATCCGCACTTCCATTGTTCGCACGTCAAACCGGCATGGCATGTTCCGCATGTCACTTCCAACATTTCCCGATGCTGAACAGCTTCGGCCGCGCATTCAAGGCAGCCGGCTTCACCATGGTAGGCGCACAAGGCAAGATCGAGGGCGACAACCTGTCGATCCCTGACACGCTGAACGCAGCCGTGTTGACCACCATGGGTTATGTGAAGACCAATAACAACGGAGCAAATGCTGCGGGCGTAACTGCTCAAACAGCAAACTCCACATTGAATACGCCCCAAGACGGCACGATCTATGTGCCGGGTACCAATGGCGAGTTCTCCCTGTTCCTCGGCGGCCGTACCAGCGATTTCTCCGGTGCGCTGGCTGAAGTCGGCTTGACACAATCTGGCGGTATCGGCGCCGGTCTGGCTTCTGCCAAGTTTCCGTTCATGGTGCCGGTGGGTGACATGCACATTGGTATCGTTCCGTTCACAACAGACGGTCAGGGCGCATCCTACGGCTTCGAATACCTGAACACCGGTGCCAACGCCGTGCATACCATGCTGTTCGCCGGCGGCGACGTCAACGGTTCTATCGGGACAACGGTTTCTGCTCAGCAATACCTTGGTACTGCTACAGCTGCAACCGGTGCGGCCCTGGTTGCCAATAGCGACCTGGGCTTCATCAACATCACCAAGTTCCATGGCGTTGGTACCAACAATCTGGGCTTTGCGAACGGTGGAAAGCTGGGTTCTACCTACATCCGCGTAGCTGGTACGTTCGACGTGGCTGGCTGGGATTCCGCTGTGGGCGTACAGAGCTGGAGCGGTGTTTCCAGCGACGTTACCGCATTGTTAGCGCAAGAAACCAAGGCAACGGCGATCGACGGCCAGATGCAAGGCACGGTAGGCGAGATGCCATTGGGCGTGTATGCCAGCTATGCGACGGCACCTGTGGCCAGCACTGGTATGACTAACCTGTACAACGCAAATGTTGCTGCAGGCGCAACTGCACGTAAGGCAATCGTAGTTGCTGCAGAACTGGGCTTCATGCCGGAAGTGGCAACCGTTGGCGTCGCTTACCGCAGGGGTACTACTGGTGCGGGCAATGGTGTCGATGGCGACAATTCCATCCTGCTGTCGGCCAGCTACAAGATCCAGCAAAACCTGTTGTCGCAGATCGTCTACACCAAGCAATCCGGTTCCGCATGGAACGGCATTGTTGATGGTGGCGACAAGCAGCTCGCGATCAACCTGGCAGTGCTCTGGTAATAGATCACTCGTTCCGCTGCGCACGCAAGTGTGCAGCGGGTGAGGCAAGATCCGTTACCAAGGTTCAGGAATCACAGAAAACAAACCACAAAAACTACCAAGCCATGTGGTTGGGTCGTTGCTAGGTTCGTGATTCTCTGCAAGGCGGGGAGCTGCGGAGGGTCACACCAGAGGGGGCCAGCGCCAAGGCCCAGCACACGACGGCGAGTAGTGGCAACATAATTGGGGAGACTTCGGTCTCCCCTATTTTTTGGCCTTTATTTTTGAATTCACCAAGCTTGGCGCTTGCGTCGAGCGCCTTTGCATCTGCCATCAAGGCGAAGATCCTGCAGCATCAAAACCCATGCGCTGCCTGCCTATCGGGCTATTCGAGCCCTGCGCATCGATGCTATTAACGTATTAATGACGTATGAATAACTAATTCTTGATTTTCAGTGTCTCGAAAACACCAAATTAACGTGTTCTTGACGTTGTCTTGACTTTTGTTTGACAAAGCGATTGCTAGGATGCCCCTCCTACCGGATGCACTTTAGGGTTATACCCCATAGCGCAAGGGAGTCAGGTAGAGGTAAGCAGTTCATTATTTCATAAGAGGAGAAACGTAATGAAGAAAATCGTTCTGTCCCTGGCAGGCGTTTTGGCAGCAGCCGCATTTGCACCAGAAGCATCTGCCGTTCCGGCATTTGCGCGTCAAACCGGTATGGCATGTTCCGCATGTCACTACCAGCATTTTCCCTTGTTGAACGGTTTCGGCCGTTCGTTCAAGTCCGCGGCGTACTCGATGATGGGCGCACAGGGCAAGATCGAGGGCGAGAACCTTTCCATTCCCGATGTGGTTAACTTCGGTGGCTTCACGACCACGTTTGTCCAATCCCAGTCCGCTGGCCAAACTGCCGGTGTGGGCAATGCTGTGGCAGTACCCAAGTGGGGCGTTCCGGGAACAGGCGGCGAACTGTCGCTGTTCCTCGGTGGACGCATCTCCGACTTCGCCGGCTTCCTGGGTGAAGCAGGTCTGGGCGGTGGCGGTGCGGCCAACACTGGCGGTATCGTCGGCGCCGCCAAGCTGGCCATGTTGTTCCCGGTGGGCGATGCCCGCGTGGGTACCGTGATCTACTCGAGCAATGGTCAAGGCGCTGCATACAGCTTCGAATTGCTGAATACCGGCGCAGCCAATACCCACAAGCTGATGGGCAACAACGGTCCGTCCAGCCAGCACGTCAAGGCGACTTCGGCTTCCCAGTACTTCGGTACCAACACGGCTGCGACTGGTGTCAACGTGGTGGCGAACAGCACCATGGGCTTCATCAACGTCGGTGCCTACGAAATGGCAGGTAACAGCCTGGTTGGCGGTGCCAACAACCTGAACCTGACCTATATCCGCGCAGCAGCGACCATCGACTTGGCCGGCTGGGATGCAGGCTTCGGTATCCAGAACTTCGGCGGCAAGAGCTATGTGACCGGCGGTAACAACGTGGCTGCAGTTGCCGGTACGGCCAACGCACCGAAGGCAACCATCATTGACGCACAGATGCAGGGTGATCTGGCCGAGATGCCGGTCGGCTTCTATGCTTCCTATGGTACGGCAGCTGCAGGTACCGCGACAGAAACCAACATCTTCAATCCGATGGCTCCCAACGGTGGTGCAGGCACCACTGCAGCAACTTCGTTCAACGTGGCGGCTGAGTTCGGCATCATCCCGCATGTGTCGACCATTCAGGTGGCGATGCGTTTGGCAAAGAACGGTGCGGCAGTCAACAACACCGACAATGCTTTGATGTTGGGTGTGACTTACGAGCTGGCGCAGAACGTGGCACTCAGCTTAACCCGCACGCAACAGTCGGGCAGTGCATGGAACACCGATGCCGCAGGCAACCAGGCTGTGGGCAAGACTGCCAACACACTGTTGCTGGAAGCGCTGTTCTAATCACAGCGTTCAGGCTGAGACTGGTTGACGGCGGGCCATTTTCCAGGAAACGGGATGCACGGAAAATGGGCTGAGCTGAAAGCAGGATAAAGAAATCAAAAAGCTGCAAATTTGGGAGGCCTGGGCCTCCCATTTTTTTCGCAAAACAAAAATGTTGCACAAAAGATACAGCATGCTTATGTCGGCAACATCATCAGCAGTGATTCATACAGAAATAAAAGCAAATAGAATCATCATTCTGAGCAGCATAAATGCGATTCCGCAAAAGGCAAACAGGAGTATTAACCCTTAATTGACGCTTTCTTTACTCTTTCTTGACATTGGAAAGGCGCCATTGTTAGGATGCCGCCCCTGACTGATACACCTAAGGATTATGTCCGTATAACTCAAAGGGATTAGTCGGTAGTTCAAAATCAAATCTACTGGGGAGAAACGCTATGAAGAAAATCGTACTGTCGATGACAGGCGTACTAGCAGCAGTTGCATTTGCACCAGAAGCATCCGCATTACCGGCATTCGCCAGGCAAACAGGCATGGCATGTAACGCTTGCCATGCACAACACTTTCCCGTTCTGAATGGCTTCGGTCGCTCGTTCAAGGCGTCCGGCTACACCATGATGGGTGCGCAGGGCAAGGTCGAGGGCGAGAATCTGTCGCTACCCGACACATTGAACGGCGCTGTGCTGTTGAAATATCGTTACCAGAAGGACAACACAACCGGAGTTGCGGGCGCAGGCGTGACTGCACCGACCACAAACTCGAACGGTATGTGGCAGATGGGCGATGAATTCAGCCTGTTCTTCGGCGGTCGCATCGCCGAGGCAGAAAATCTCAGGATCGGTTTCCTGATGGAAAACAATGTGGCCAACGTGGGCGGTGCCGGCAACCTGGTTGCAGGTCTGCGCGTGCCTATCGTCTACGATGCGGGTCCTGTGAAGATCTCCGCGATCCCGTTCACCACCGACACATTGGGCGTGACTTACAGCTTCGAATTGTCCAGTGGCGGATTGGCCCGCGCGAACCGCTGGTCGGAACATCGTCGTGAAACCTCCGCTGTGCAATACAACGCAGATCAGGGCGGCGGATCGGCCATTCTGGGTGGTGCCGGAGTTGGTGCGGCTGCTTCCGGATACGGTGCCGGTGCCGCTTCAGGCCACGCATTCGTGGTGCAGCATGAGTTGTTCTTCGTGAACTACAGCTTGTGGTCGTCTTCGTTCGCACCCGGTGCGAACGGTGGTGCAGTAGGTTCCACCAACTATGGTCAGCGTTACATCCGTGTTGCGGCAACACCGAGCTTCGCCGGGTTCGACTTCGTGGCTGGTGCAGGCAAGGAGAGCGGCACTTCCTACGGCAATCTGGCTGGCGCGCAAGTCGAGGCCAACCAGACATTCGTTGACGTGCAGGCACAAGGCGAGATCGCAGGTCTGGAAACCGGCTTCTGGTTCCAGAATGCCAATGCGCCAGTATGCGGTGCAGCTATCCTGGCAGCAAACTGCGTGCATAACACAGGCCTGTTCACCCGCAAAGCAACGACGCTGGGCGCAGAAGTGGGCGTGATCCCGCATGCTTTGTCGGTTGGCCTGGCATATCGCAAGGCGGATAACGGCGGTGCTCGCGGTACAGAAGGCGACAATGCCATCAACGTGTCTGCCGTGTATGAGCTGTTCCAGAACGTAGGCCTGCATGCAGACTACGCGAAGTACAGCGGCAGTGCGCACACCGGTGTGAATGCACTGACCAATCAGTACACGCTGATGCTGGAAGCAGCCTGGTAATCAGCTGCTGATGTTTGCGCAGGACGGTTTGACTCAATCAAAACCGTCCTGCAAAGCAGACGAGCTGAAACAAGAAGGGGAGATGTGAATCTCCCCTTTATTATTTGCCCCGAACTGAAAGAGCGGCAGGAATCAGCAGGATAAGATCAACCGCTGTTACGCAACCCGGTGGCGATACCATTGATGGTGAGGTGAATCGCACGCTTTACCTTCTCGTCGTTATCCCCGGCGCGATGGCGATGCAACAGCGCGACCTGCAAGTGATTGAGCGGATCGATGTAGGGAGTACGGGTCAGCAGGCTGCGAGCAAAGGCAGGATTGTCCTGCAGCAGCGTCGTGGCGCCGGTCACTGCAAAAAGCATCTCGATGGTGGCTTCCCATTCGTTATTGATCGCACCGAAAATACGGTCGCGCAATTCAATGTCCTGAACCAGTTCGGCATAGCGCCAGGCGATACCCATGTCGCTCTTGGAAAGCACCATGTCCATATTGGACATCATGCCGCGGAAGAACGCCCAATTCTTGTACATGGCTTGCAATTGCTTGAGTCCGGCATCGCCTTCGCGCTGGATGAATTGCTTCACGGCGCTGCCGAAACCGAACCAGCCCGGCAGCATCACGCGATTCAGGCCCCAGCTGAACACCCAGGGGATGGCACGCAGATCTTCGATGCGGTCGGAAGCCTTGCGTGATGATGGACGGCTGCCGATGTTGAGTTCGGCGATCTCGCGGATGGGCGTGGCCGTGAAAAAATAATCGGTGAAACCCGGTGTTTCGTACACGAGTTTGCGATAAGCCGCGAACGCATCGAGACTCAGCGCTTCCATGATGCGCATGTATTCCGGATCGCCGTCGGCATTATGGGGATGATCGAGCAGCGTGGCTTCTATCGTGGCGGCGATCAGCGTTTCCAGATTGCGGCGTCCGATCTCCGGGTTGGAGTATTTGCTGGAGATGACTTCGCCCTGTTCGGTGATGCGGATCTGCCCGTTCACGCTTCCGGGAGGCTGCGCCAGAATGGCGTCATAGCTGGGGCCGCCGCCACGGCCCACGGTGCCGCCGCGCCCATGGAACAAGCGCAGTTCGATGCCGTGCTTCGCGAATACTTTGACCAGTTCGACCTCGGCCTTGTACAGCTCCCAGTTGGCAGTCAAATAGCCGCCGTCCTTGTTGCTGTCGGAATAGCCCAGCATCACTTCCTGGGTGTTGCCGCGGCTGGACAGCAACTTGCGATACCAGGGAATGGAAAACAATTCATCCATGATGGAGGCACCACCACGCAGGTCTTCAATGGTTTCGAACAACGGGATGATATTGACGTGAAGCGTATCGCCATCCTGCAACAAGCCAAACTGTTGCAGCATCAGTGCGACTTCAAGCATGTCGCTCACGGCATCGGTCTTGGAGATGATGTGGTTGGGCAGGGCGCCATGGCCGAAACGGCGATGGATCTCGGCTGCAGCCTGCATGATGCGCAATTCGCTTTGCGGGACATCGGAATAGCGTTTGATATCGGCCAGAAGGATCTTGCCGGACTGCAATGCCTCCAGTAGCACCGAGCGCTTGCCCGCTTCATCCAGGTCGCTGTAATTGGCTTTGCCGGAGCTATGCGAGAACAGCTCGCTGACGGTTTGTTCCAGGATCGCACTGTGCTGGCGCATATCCAGCGGCGCAAGGTAGAAGCCGAAGACTTCCACGGCACGGCGCAGGTTGGCAAGTCTTCCCCGAGCGAGATAGACCGCGCCGTGCTTGAACAGCGAGTCGATCATCACATCCAGGTCGGCAATGAAATCCTGCGCGGTCGCATAAGGTTGCGCATGCGCATCGACCGGGCGCAGATGGGAAGTGTCGTGGCCAAGATGCTTGGCGGTGGCAGTCAGGCGCGAATAGATCAGAATCAATGCGCGGCGATAGGGCTCATCGAGCCGGACAAATACATTGTCCGGCGAAGCATCGGACAGTTTGCGCAATTCGGGTGTGACCTCGACCAGCCGGTCGGTCAGGCTCAAACGTGTGCCGAGCAGATGGGTCTCGTTCAGATAGTACTCAAGCGCGAGTATGGAGTGTTCGCGCACGGCATCGGTCATCACATCGTGGGTGACAAAAGGATTGCCGTCACGATCGCCGCCTATCCAGCTGCCGACGCGAAGCAGCGGCGGCACCTTGATATCCTTGTCAAAGCGCGATTCCAGCTGCTTCTCCAGGTTGGCGTACAGTTTGGGGATCTCGGCTAGGAAGGTGTAGTGGTAGTACTCCAGGCCATTGCGTATCTCGTCGCGCACGTTCAGCTTGGCAGTGCGCATCATGCGCGTCTGCCACAGGATCAACACAAAACGGTGCAACGCCTCCTCGTTCTCGGCAAGGTCGTCTGGTGTCATATCGACGCGATCGCGATTGGCAAGCAGGCTGGATATGATGAGGTGACAATCAAGTATGCTCTTGCGCTGCACTTCAGTCGGATGTGCGGTCAGAACCGGCGAGACCAGTGCGCTGTTCAGGAAGGATTGCAAAGTATCCTTGTCGATCTTTTTCTCTTCGAGTCGATCCAGTGCAAGTTGCAGCGTGCCGTCCTTGGGCGG
This sequence comes from Sideroxydans lithotrophicus ES-1, assembly GCF_000025705.1. Taxonomy (NCBI): domain Bacteria; kingdom Pseudomonadati; phylum Pseudomonadota; class Betaproteobacteria; order Nitrosomonadales; family Gallionellaceae; genus Sideroxydans; species Sideroxydans lithotrophicus. The sequence goes on from NC_013959.1 coordinate 271,263, forward strand.
GCTTCCCGCCTTGAGATGGGCGCGGTGGCGGCGGTTGTGATGCAGGTCTTCGGCGATATTGGTCAGTTGCGAGAAATAGCTGAATGCGCGGACGACGACCAGCGTCTCGGTAGGGGACAATTGATCCAACATCTGCTCGAGCAATTCGCCATCCTGCTCATCCTGGGTCTTGCGAAAACGAACGGCAGCCCTGCGCACGCTCTCGATCAACTTGTAGGTTTCCTCGCCTTCCTGTTCGCGCAAGGTATCGCCAAGGATGCGGCCCAACAGGCGCACATCGTCGCGCAGCGGAATGTCTTTACTGGAAATGTCGGCTGGTGCAGAGATCAGGTTCATTTTTCTGTATGTGTCGTCGGCGCAAAAGCGCGGCGCACCTGTTAGAATGCGCCGCGTATCAACCGCAAATAATTAGCCACAAATATTTAGGAAACCCCGATGAGTCAGGCTTCACTTATTCCCCCAGCCCGTCTGGTGATCGCTTCGCGCGAAAGCGCATTGGCCATGTGGCAAGCAGAACATATCAGAGACAGGCTGCGCGCATTATACCCGCAAACTTCCGTCAGCATATTGGGCATGACCACCCAGGGTGACCAGATTCTGGATGTGACCCTGTCCAAGATCGGTGGCAAAGGCCTGTTCGTGAAAGAGCTGGAAACCGCGCTGGAAAATGGGAGCGCCGATATCGCCGTGCATTCACTGAAAGACGTCCCGATGAATCTGCCGGAAGGCTTTGCCCTGGCCTGCATCGGCGAGCGCGAGGATCCGCGCGATGCCTTCGTTTCCAACAGATTCGATAATCTGGCCGCTTTGCCCGCAGGCAGCGTGGTCGGAACCTCCAGTCTGCGCCGTGAAAGCCAGTTGCGCGCGCGTTTCCCGCACCTGAAGATCGAGCCGCTGCGCGGCAATGTGCAGACGCGGCTGCGCAAGCTGGACGAAGGGCAGTATGCAGCCATCATCCTGGCGGCGGCAGGCTTGAAGCGCCTTGGGTTGGGCGAGCGCATCCGCGCCGTCATTTCCTCGGACGAAAGCTTGCCTGCGGTAGGACAGGGTGCTCTGGGCATCGAGACGCGCGCCGACCGGCCCGACCTGAAAGCGGTACTTGCTCCGTTGCACCATGCAGATACAGCCGCCTGTGTGCTGGCGGAGCGTGCGATGAGCCGGGCGCTGGCTGGCAGCTGCCAGGTCCCTCTGGGCGGTTTCGCGGAAGTGCAGAACGGCAAACTGCGCATGCGCGGTTTCGTCGCAACGCCCGACGGAACGCGCTTGCTACGTGCCGAACATGTTGGCGACATCGCACAACCGGAAGCGTTGGGCGACCTGGTCGCGCAGGATCTGCTCAGGCAGGGCGCGGGCGAGATACTCGCGGCGCTGAATGGCTGAGAGCCAGCTGGGAGGCCGGACTATCGTAGTCACGCGACCGCGTGAACAGGCGGCCGGGCTGGTGCGGCGCATCGAACAGCTGGGAGGCAAGCCAATACTGTTCCCTTTGCTGGAGATCGAATCGGTGCCCGACGATCAGGGATTGTGCGAGCAGGTAGCGCGTCTGGATCAAGTGGATATGGCGATCTTCATCAGTCCGAATGCCGTGCGTTTTGGCATGGCGGCAATCAAGGCGTCGGGCAGGTTGCCGGCCTCCCTGAAGATCGCTGCCGTCGGGCAGTCCACTGCGGAGGCATTGCAAGAACAGGGTGTCCCGCGCGTCATCGTCCCGTCCGAACGATTTGACAGCGAAGGCCTGTTGGCGCAGCCGGAGCTGCACGATATCGCCGGAAAGCGAGTGATGATCTTCCGCGGCGACGGCGGACGGGAGTTATTGGGAGATACGCTCAAGGCGCGGGGGGCGGATGTGGAATATGTCACCTGTTACTTGCGCAGCAAGCCAGGGTTCGATGCCGGCGCGTTGCGGGCTGCCTTGCCGGATGCGATCATCGTGACCAGCAGCGAGGCGCTCAGACACTTGTGGGAGATGCTCAAAGAGCAAGACAGGGCAGGCCTTGCCGAAGTGTCGTTGGTCGTGCCCCATGAGCGTATAGCAGAGGCGGCAAGGCAACAGGGATGGCGGCATGTCGTTGCAACAAGCCCGGGAGATGACGGCCTGATATCCGGTTTGATAGCATGGGCGCAAGCCAACAGGAAATCGATGCCATGAACGATCCAACACAAATATCGCCCGCCTCTGATTCCGGGAAATCCAATATCGAGTCCGGCAAGACGTCAGTGCCGCACGGCAACCGCCTTGGCGCCATGCTCGCGCGCGTGACACTGACACAGCTCACTTTGCTGGTGCTGGCGGCAGTCTTCGTCTGGCAATGGCTGGATGCCCATTCCCAGCTAAACCAGACGCAGCAGGAGGTGGCGCGCCGGTTATCCGAGGTGGAAGCCTCGAACAAGGCCAACCAGATGCTGGGGGCACAAACCCAGGAAATGGTGCGCGAACTGGGCGGCAAGCTTGGTCTGCTGGAAAGCAAATATGCCGAAACACAGAATCAGCGCGCTGCGCTGGAAGCCTTGTACCAGGAGATGTCGAGCAGCCGCGACCAGACGGCACTGGCAGACGTGGAACAGCTGTTGCTCATCGCGGAACAGCAATTGCAACTTTCTGCCAACGTGAAAGCGGCCCTGATCGCCCTGCAACAGGCCGAAAGTCGTTTGCAACGACCTGCATTGGCGGGCCTGAAAAAACATATCGGCCAGGATATCGAGAAGCTGCGTGCGTTGCCCAACGTCGATGTCGCTGCCATCAACCTGCGTCTGGATGCCGTGATCGGAGCGGTGGATGGTTTGGTGCTGGAGCAGGATGCTCACATCACTGCACAACAGCCGGCACCGGTTGCCGATCAGGGAGCGGGGGCATGGAGGCGATTCTGGAACGAAGTCAGGCAAGAGGCGAGGCAATTGCTGCGGATCGAAAATACGGAGCGTCAGGAATTGCCCTTGTTGTCCCCGACACAATCTTTCTTCCTGCGCGAGAACCTGAAATTGCGCCTGCTCTCTGCACACATGGCGTTGCTCACCCGGGATGAGGCGAGTTTCCGCCGCGACCTCAAGACCTCACAGGAATGGATCAAACGATATTTCGAGACCAAATCCGGCGCGAGCGTGCAGGCGCTTGCTACCCTGCAGCAACTTGCTGCAAGCAACATCGCAGTCGATCTGCCTGATCTTGGCGGCAGCCTGGAAGCAGTGAGGAATTACCGGATCTCGCATGAGCGGAGTGCGCGATGAGATGGCTGTTCTGGTTTCTTGGCCTGTTCGCGGCAGCGGTTGCGGTGATGCTGGTTGCCCGTAATCCCGGCTATGTGCAGTTCGTCTATCCCCCTTACAGGCTGGAAGTGTCTCTGACCTTTTTCGCCCTGATCCTGCTGGCAGCTTTTGGATTGGGATATATACTGCTCCGCCTGACTTTCGTGACCCTGAATCTGCCTGCATACGTGCGCAATTTCCGCGCGGAACGTGCCGCCAATAAAGGGCGTACCGCGATGATCGAGGCGCTCAGGGCATATTTCGAGGGGCGTTTCGCAGCAGCGGAGAAGGCCGCAGTACGCGCGATGGAGCTAGGCGAAAAATCGGGACTCAATTCCATTGTCGCAGCCAGGGCGGCCCATGAATTGCGCCAATTCGACCGGCGTGATGCCTATCTGGCAGATGCCGAGGGCAAAACGGTGGGTGAGACCACAATGCGGCTGATGGCGAAGACCGAATTCCTGCTCGACCAGAAACAGCCTCAATCGGCGCTCAATTCCCTGAAAGAATTGAGCGACTCCGGCATGCATAAACATATCGGTGCACTCAGTCTGGAATTGAAAGCGCAGCAGCAAGCCCGCAACTGGGATGCCGTGCTGGAAGTGATGGCGCAACTGGAAAAGCGCAATGCCATCGACAAGGCCGTTGCCTCGCAATTGCGCCAGCAGGCCTGGCTGGAGAAACTTCGGAGCCAGGCGACCGACATCAATGCGCTGCGTTCCATGTGGAAATCCATCCCCGGGGAATTCAAACGCCGTAGCAAGATCGCGGCAGCCGCAGCGGAGTCATTCAGCAAGCTGGGCGATTGCAAGAGTGCGCAGCAATTGCTGGCCGAAAGCCTCAATGCGAACTGGGATAGCGAACTGGTCGCGCTCTACGGCGAATGCCATAACGAGAACAACACCGCCCAGATCGAGCAGGCCGAAAGCTGGCTGAAACAGCACACCGACGACCCCGGCCTGTTGCTTGCCTTGGGCAAGCTCTGTATGCATCAACAGTTGTGGGGAAAGGCGCAGAGTTATCTTGATGCCAGCCTCAGTCTGGAAGCCAGCCGTGAAGCTTATGCAACCCTGGGGCAACTTGCCGAGAAGATGGGCAAGCATGAGGAGGCGCTGGTCTATTTTCAGAAAGCGATGTGACCAGCGGTATGGCGGCAGGCGGCCCTTGCGATCCTTGAGATTCCGGCAAAGGTATACATGAAGTTCTATATCTTTTGGCCTATAGCCCATCCCGAATACTGCTGTTAGAGTTCATCCGATAGTTCAAGCAGGATGTCGCATGTCGGATCGTATCCAGAATCGTGCATCGACGCTGTTTCAAGGAGTGGGGATGAGGTCTGGAGCGCACTTGGTTCTTATGGGTTCGATCGTTGCCGCCATGGCAATGGTTTCGGCGTGCAGTGTAGTTCGGGCGGCCGGGTCGGCAACGGAACAACAAGAACTGTCTCAATCCGAACAACAGCCGCGGGTGCCAAATGAATATCTCGTGAAACTGGCTCCCGATACGAATGAGGGCGTCATTGCCGAATATTACGGACGCTTCGGCATAAAATACATCCACGAACTGGAAGACAACGAGACCTTCCTGCTGGTTCTTGCCAACGACCCCGGTCCGCAGGAGATGGGGCATCTGATCCGGGGCGAATCCCGCATCAAGACGATACAGCCCAATCTCATCCAATGGGATTACCGCTGATCCTCGAAAACTGTCCGCATGGGAATGTCGAGCCGGTACGCCATCGGCGGGACGATAAAGGAGGGGTATGAAAAACACGATGTTGCTGTTGACGGCCGCGATCCTGTCTGCGGCGAGCGTGTGTGCGGCGGCCGGTACGATCTTCAAATGCAAGAACGCGGCTGGAGAGATGCTCTACCAGGAAAAGCCGTGCGAGAAGGAGGTGCAGGCAGTCTCCTCCTGGGCATCGTCCTCGGCGTCGGTTGAAAGCGATCCGGATTCTCCGGCGGCGGAAGGCAAGCCGCTGGTCATCGGCCAGGGGCGCGGCGGGCATTATTTCATCGACGGATCGGTGAATGATAACTATCTGAACTTCGTTGTCGATACCGGCGCGACGTTTGTCGCGTTGCCGCTTGCCACTGCAGCCAACGCAGGGCTGACGTGCCAGGGCAAGGGGCTGATGAAAACCGGGAACGGCGTGGCCCAGGTCTGTACGACGACCATCGAGAAGCTCAAGTTCGGGAATTTCACGCTGAGATACGTCCAGGCGGTAGTCATGCCCAACCTGAGCCAGCCGCTGCTCGGCATGAACGTGCTCAAGCAGTTTCGCGTCGAGCAGGACAACGGCGAGATGCGCCTGTCGAAGAAGTATTAGGGAAAATCCCTAGGTCTTGGGCACGAAGGTGAAGGCGTCGGAGTAGAACGCATCATTCGGCAAGCCGCGCTGGGTGGTGAACTCGCGGTGTGCGGCTTCCACCACCACCGGTGCGCCGCAGGCGTATACCGCATAGCCGGACAGATCCTTGAAATCGTCCAGTACCGCCTGGTGCACGAAACCCATGCGGCCATTCCACTGTTCATCCGAAACGACGGGCGTGAACTTGATGCCGAGCGCTTCCCACTCTTTCACCTTGTCCAGCATGTAGAAGTCGGCTTGCTTGCGCACCCCCCAGTAAAAATGCATCTCGCGCTTAAGGCCGATATGCAGCGCGTGTTCGATGATGGCCTTCACCGGCGCGAAGCCGGTGCCGCTGGCGACGAAGATGATGGGCCTGGGAGAATCCTCGTGCAGGAAGAAATTGCCAAGCGGGCCCTTGATGCGCAGGATGTCGCGCTCCTTCATCTTGGTGAACACATGATTGGTGAATTCCCCGCCGGCGATATTGCGCACATGCAATTCGAGCAACTCGTCGTCGTGCGGCGCATTGGCAAGAGAAAAGCTGCGCGGCTTGCCTTCCTTCTGCAGGATGTCGATGTATTGACCCGAAAGGAATTGCAGGCGCTCGTTGGTGGGCAGCTTGAGATACAGGGCCATCACGTCGTCGGCCAGCTTGACCATCTTTTCGACGCGGCAAGGCAGCGTCTTCACGGTGATTTCCTGCTCGGTGGTCACCTCATGGCTTTCGACCACCAGATCGGTAAGCGGTTTTGCACAGCAGAACAATGCCAGGCCGGCTGCCTTTTCCTCTTCGCTGAGTACGAACGCCTGCGCCTTGCCGTAATCCACCGAGCCTTGCAGAATCTTGCCCTTGCATACCCCGCACGCGCCGTTGCGGCAACTGTAAGGCAGGTTGTAACCATGCTCCAGGGCGGCCTCGAGGATGGTTTCATCCTTGCCGACCGGGAACGTGTGGTTGCTCGGCTGTATGGTGGTCTTGAAGCTCATGGGACTGTCCGCTGAATCAAAGGCCGCGATTTTAACGCATAATCACCTTATGGAACGACTGCTCATCATTGGTTGCGGCGATATCGCGCGCCGCACGATACCGCTGCTCAGGCAGCATTACCGCATCTATGCGTTGACAAGGAGCGGTAAGGATTCCGGTGTGCCGGGGGTCACGCCTGTCCACGGCGACCTGGATGAACGGGCGAGTCTGTCGCGCCTGGCCGGCTTGGCGGATATCGTGCTGCATCTGGCGCCGCCTCCCAATACGGGGGTTACGGATGTCCGCACCCGCCACCTGCTTGCCGCGCTGTCGAAGGGCGGCTTGCCCAGGCGTTTCATCTACATCAGCACCAGCGGCGTATATGGAGACTGCGGCGGCGCATATGTGGACGAGACCAGACATGCCCATCCGCAAACCGCCAGAGCGCAACGCCGCGTCGATGCCGAGAAGCAGATCCGCCGCTGGGCCAGACGCAACGGCGTGCAAGCCACAATCTTGCGCGTGCCCGGCATTTACGCCGCTGAGCGCCTGCCGCTGGAGCGCATCCGTTCCGGCACCCCCGCCCTCGTTGCAGCTGAAGACGGCTACACCAACCACATCCACGCCGACGACCTCGCGCGCATCATCGTCGCAGCGTTGCAGCGCGGCAAACCGAACCGCGTGTATCACGCCAGCGACGATGGCGAGATGAAGATGGGCGACTACTTCGATGTCGTGGCGGATGCATACCAACTGCCGCGACCGCCGCGCATCAGCCGCGCCGAAGCGCAGCGGGTGTTGCCGGAATCATTGCTATCGTTCGTGAATGAATCGCGCAGGCTGGGGAATGGGAGGATGAAGCGGGAGTTGGGGGTGAGGTTGCAGTATTCGACGGTGATGGATTTGTTGAAGTACCTTTACCGTTCGCCCTGAGCCTGTCGAAGGGTCGCCGCGAAGCGGCGTGCTGTATGTTCAATCAAAACCACCCCCGACGGTTTTGCCTTACAGCCAGCGAGCGATCAAGCCTTCTTCCCCGCCCACGCCGCCTCCAGTAATCGGTCTCGTTTGTCCTGCGGCACGCGCTGCACGAAGCTGCAATCTTCCCGGTGCAGGGTGATGCCGAGGCGTGTGGTGTAACCGACGATGCGGTCGGGCGGTTCGGGTTTGCAGCATTTCGCCATGCGCACGGTGAGACCGCCTACGCCTTCGATGAGTACGCCGCTGGATGAGGTGCGCGGGGCGGCGGTTCTTTGTGCGGCCACCTTGGCGGGGATGACGACCTTGGTCGGGACTTCCTGCTGCACGGCGTTGGCGATGCGATTCTGTTTGAACTCGTCGCGGCCGATGGCGGCGAGCAGTTCGTCCAGTTTGTTGAAACGCAGGCGCTGGGCGAGCTTCTCCTGGTTGATGTCGGTGATGCCGAGACGATGCAGTTCGCGGTCGAGGATGGTGCGGCCTTCGGCGATACTCGCGTCGAGGTTCTGGGTGGAGAACCAGTGGCGCACCTTGGCACGCGCGCGCGAACTCTTCAGGAAGCCGAGCTGCGGCGACAGCCAGTCACGGCTGGGCGCACCCATCTTGGTGGTGAGTATCTCCACGCGCTGGCCGGTCTGCAGTTTGTAGTTGAGCGGAACGATGCTGCCGTCCACCTTGGCGCCGCGCGTGCGGTGGCCGAGGTCGGTGTGCAGCACGTAGGCGAAATCCACCGGCGTTGCTCCGCGCGGCAAGTCGATCACCTTGCCTTGCGGTGTCAGCACATAGACGCGGTCGTTGAGCAGTTCATTGCGAAACTGCTCCTGCAACTCGCCGCTATCCGCCAGCTCCGCTTTCCACGCCAGCACCTGGCGCAACCAGGCGATCTTTTCATCCAGCCCGCTCTCGGATTTCCGGTTTTCCTTGTAGCGCCAGTGTGCCGCTACGCCGAGCTCGGAATCGTGGTGCATCTGCTGCGTGCGTATCTGAACTTCCACCGGCAGATCGCGCGGGCCCAGCACGGCGGTATGCAGCGACTTGTAGCCGTTGGGCTTGGGGCGCGCGATGTAGTCGTCGAACTCCTTCTGGATCGGCGTCCATAGCTCATGCACGATGGATAGCGCGGCATAGCACTGTTCGATGGTGTCCACGAGTATGCGCACGGCGCGTACATCGTAGAGTTGGTCGAAGTCCAGGTTCTTGCGCTTCATCTTGTTGATGATGCTGTAGATGTGTTTGGGTCTTCCGGTCACTTCCGCCTTGATGCCGGCCTGGGCCAGTTCCCGCTGCAGATGGCTGATGATGTCGGCGATATAGCGCTCGCGGTCGATGCGGCGCTCGTCCAGCAGCTTGGCGATCTTCTTGTAAAGGCCGGGTTCCAGATAGCGCGTGGACAGGTCTTCCAGTTCCCACTTGATCTGCCATACGCCGAGGCGATTGGCCAGCGGGGCGAAGATGCTTTGCGTCTCCTGTGCGATCAGCTTTTGCTGTTCGGGCGGTGCGCCCGGAAGCGTGCGCAGCGTCTGCGTGCGCTCGGCCAGCTTGATCAGCACCACGCGGATGTCTTCCACCATGGCCAGCAACATCTGACGCAATCCTTCCAGTTGCTGTGCGGCGGCTTCCTTGTCGTCCGCAGCTGCAGTGCGTATCTCGCTGAACTGGCGCACATGTTCCATGCGCGAGATACCGTCGACCATCAGCGGGATGTTGTGCCCGAAACGTTCTTCCAGCACAGACTTCCAGTCGTCGAGGAAATCCGGTATGGCATGCAAGGCGGTAGCCGCGATGGTCTCGTGATCCATATGCAAGCCGATCAGGATGGAGGCGGAGCCTAGCGCATGCTGCAGCAGCGGCGTGCCGGTGATCTCGCTATGGCCGTGGTAGAGCGGTGCGGCGAACTCGCATGCGCAGCGTATCAGGTCGATCTCGGCGGGGGCGTAGACATCGGACAACGCAGCCAGCCAGCGCTGGATGTCGGCGCTGTCCTGTCCTTCAAGAGGGGGGAATTGATGCTGGACCGAGACCACGATTGCGGAGTAAAACGGTTAGGCGTTGCTGATCTTGATCAGCTGGGCCAGCTTGTCTTTTGCTGCGCCGGAAGAGATGGTTGCGGAGGCTTTGCTCACACCGTTGGCCAGCGTATCGGCCAGGCCTGCCACATAGATTGCTGCGCCGGCGTTGAGCAGCACGATGTCTCGCGCCGGGCCTGGTTTGTTGTCCAGTACGCCGAGCAGCATGTCTTTTGCCTCTGCCGCGTTGGCAACGCGGATGGTGTCCAGCGGGGCGCTTTGCAGGCCGAACTGTTCCGGAGTGACGGTGTATTCGTTCACCTGGCCACCCTTCAGTTCGGCGACATTGGTCGGGCCGCTGATGGTGATCTCATCCAGGCCATCCGCCCCGTTCACCACCAGCACATGACGGCTGCCCAGACGCTGCAGCACGCGCGCCTGGATGCCGACGAGATCAGGATGGAACACGCCCATCACCTGGTTCTCGGCACCTGCCGGATTGGTGAGCGGCCCCAGCACGTTGAACATCGTGCGTACGCCCAGTTCCTTGCGCACCGGTGCGGCATATTTCATCGCGCCGTGAAAGTTGGGCGCGAACATGAAGCCGATGCCGATCTGGTCGATGCTGTGGCCCACCTGTTCCGGTGTCAGGCTGAGGTTGACGCCCAGCGCTTCCAGCACGTCCGCCGAGCCGCAGGTGGAAGACACCGAACGTCCGCCGTGCTTGGCCACCCGCGCACCGGCTGCAGATGCAACGAGCGCGCTGGCCGTCGAGATGTTGAACGTGTGCGCCGCATCCCCGCCGGTGCCGCAAGTGTCCACCAGATGGTCGCGTTTGGTCACCGGCACCTTGCTGGCGAACTCGCGCATCACGAATGCGGCGGCCGAGATCTCGCCGATGGTCTCTTTCTTCACGCGCAATCCCACCAGTATTGCCGCGATCATGGTGGGGCTGACCTCGCCGCTCATGATCTGGCGCATCAGCGACAGCATCTCGTCGTAAAAGATCTCGCGCTGCTCGATCAAACGCACCAGTGCCTGTTGTGGAGTGATCATGGTTATGGTTTCCCTTCCAGAAAATTCTTCAACATGTCGTGGCCGTGTTCGGTGAGGATGGATTCGGGGTGGAACTGCACACCATGCACGGCGAGTGTCTTGTGGCGCACGCCCATGATCTCGCCGTCGTCGGTCCACGCAGTGATCTCCAGGCAGTCCGGCAGCGTCTCGCGCTCGATCACCAGCGAGTGGTAGCGCGTTGCGGTGAACGGGTCGGGCAAGCCGGTGAACACGCTGTTGTTGTGATGGTGGATGAACGAGGTCTTGCCGTGCATCAGCGTCTTGGCGTGGATGATCCTGCCGCCGAAGGCCTGGCCGATGCTCTGGTGGCCGAGGCACACGCCGAGCAGCGGTATCTTGCCGGAGAAATGTTTGATCGCCGCGACCGAGATGCCGGCTTCGTTCGGGGTGCAGGGGCCGGGCGAGACCACGAGGTGCTGCGGATTCAGCTTCTCGATCTGCTCCAAGGTGATCTCGTCGTTGCGATGCACGACGACATCCGCCCCAAGCTCGGCGAAGTACTGCACCAGGTTATAGGTGAAGGAATCGTAGTTGTCGATCATCAATAGCATGCTGTTCTCCTAGCGGTGCGCCGGGGCGTCAAGGCCATCCAGCACCATTTCGGCCGCGCGCAGCACGGCCCGCGCCTTGTTCTGCGTCTCCAGCCATTCGCTGTCGGGGACCGAATCGGCGACGATGCCGGCACCCGCTTGCACATAGAGCGTCTTGTCCTTCACCACGGCGGTGCGCAGCGCGATGGCGACATCCATGTCGCCGTTGAATGCGAGGTAGCCGACCGCGCCGGCGTAGATGCCGCGCTTGGAAGGCTCAAGTTCGTCGATGATCTCCATCGCACGCACCTTGGCGGCACCGCTGACCGTACCGGCAGGAAAAGTCGCCTTGAGCACGTCCATTGCGCTCAATCCTTCTTTCAGCTTGGCTTCGACGTTGGAGACGATGTGCATCACGTGCGAGTAGCGCTCGATCACCATCTTGTCGGTGAGTTTCACCGTGCCGTATTCTGCCACGCGACCGATGTCGTTGCGGCCGAGGTCGATCAGCATCAGGTGCTCGGCCAGTTCCTTCGGGTCGGCCAGCAACTCGTCCGCGAGCTCGGCGTCCTTCTGTGGCGTCTTGCCGCGCGGACGCGTCCCGGCGATGGGGCGCACGGTGACGGTGTCGCCTTCCAGTCGCGCCAGGATCTCCGGCGAGGAGCCGACCACATGGTGGTCACCCATGTCGTAATAGAACATGTAGGGCGACGGGTTGATGCTGCGCAGCGCGCGATACAGCGACAGCGGCGATGCGGGGAAGGGCTGCGACATACGCTGCGACAGCACCACCTGCATGATGTCGCCGTCGAAGATGTATCGTTTGGAGCGCTCCACCGCAGCCTTGAAGGCGGCCTCGCCGAATTCCGATCTGGCCTCGTAGCGGCGCATCTGTGGTGCATCGGGAATCTCTACCGGCTGGCGCAGGGAGCGTTGCAATTCGTCCAAACGCTGCTGGGCGTTGCGATAGGCATCGGCATGTGCCGGGTCGGCATACACGATGAAAGTGAGTTTGCCGGAAAGGTTGTCGATCACCGCCAGTTGCTCGGTGAGCATGAGCAGGATGTCCGGCGTGCCGATGACATCCTTCTTTGCCGCCTGGCTCAGACGCGGTTCGATGTAGCGTACCGTGTCGTAGCCGAAGTAGCCGGCCAGCCCGCCGGTGAAGCGCGGCAGGCCCGACAACGGAGCGACTTTGAAGCGCGCCTGGTATTGCTCGATGTAATCCAGCGGATTGGCGACCTCTTGCGTGGTCTCACCGGTGGCAGTGGTCAGCGTGACCTGGTTGCCGCGGACCGAGATGCGCGTTGCGGCAGGCAGGCCGATGAAGGAGTAGCGCCCGAAACGCTCGCCGCCCTGCACCGATTCCAGCAGGTAGGAAAAAGGCTTGTTGGCGAGCTTGAGATACAACGACAGCGGCGTATCGAGATCGGCGAAAGTCTCTGCGGCCAGCGGGATGCGGTTGTAGCCTTGTTTGGCAAGATCGTGGAATTCTTGTTCGGTAATAGGGGACAGCATAAGAACCTCTCTAATGATTTTCGGTGACGACAGGAAGACGCAGCATCGGGCGATGCGGAATCACCATCGCCAACTAGTCGTCTTCGAAGAGAGGTCGTTATATGTCATGTGTCAGATGCGCTTGATCAGTTTCAATGCGGCGGGGAGATCGGCGATGACTGCATCCAGATCCAACCCGTCCACCGGTTCGCCGTGATTATAACCATAAGGCACGCAGAACACCGGGCATCCGGCAGCCCGGGCGGCGACGGCGTCGTTCAGCGAGTCGCCGATCAGCAGCAGCCTGTCGATCGGCACACCGAAGAATTCGGCGCTGTGCAGCAAGGGCAGGGGATGCGGTTTCTTTTCCGGCAGGGTGTCGCCGGACAGCACGATGTCGAAGTAATGCGCGAGACCGATGCCCTGCAGCAGCGGTTCGGTATAGCGCGCCACCTTGTTGGTGATACAACCCAGCCTGAATCCGGCCGCCTTCATCGCGTCCAGTCCTTGCACCACGCCTGCGAACGGTTTGCTCTGCAGCAGCAGTTCGGTGTATTGCTTCTCGAAGATCGGCAGCGCCCTGTCGTACAAGGCTGCATCCGGTTCGGCATGCATGTCGCCGGTCAGCGCGCGTTTCACCAGCCACGAGATGCCGTTGCCGATGTAGCTCATCAGCAGGTCTTGCGATACAGGCGGGCGGCCCATGTCGCGCAACATGCGATTCGCTGCCTCGGCCAGCTCCGGCGCGGTATGCAGCAAGGTCCCGTCAAGATCGATGACGATGGCCGAGATGGCCAGCGGGAAATCCTTGAACCCCATTACTTCTTGGCCTTTGCCAGCTCCGCGCGCAATTCGCCGATGATGGTGTCATAACGGTTCTTGTCGTTGGCGTTGTATTTGCTGAACACTGCCGAGCCGGCCACAAAGGTGTCCACTCCCGCCTCCGCCACTTCCTTGATGTTGGCCGGGCCCACACCGCCGTCGATCTCCAGCCGGCAGTTGTACTTGCCCGCATCGATCATCTTGCGCACGGCGCGCGCCTTGTCCAGCACGTAAGGGATGAACTTCTGGCCGCCGAAGCCGGGGTTGACGGACATCAGCAACACCATGTCCAGCTTGGGCAGGGTGTATTCCAGCACGTCCAGCGGGGTGGCTGGGTTGAATACCAGGCCAGCCTTGCAGCCGCTTTCCTTGATCAGGCCGATGGTGCGGTCGATGTGTTCGGAGGCTTCCGGGTGGAAGGTGATGTAGGTCGCACCGGCCTTGGCGAAGTCGGGGATGATGCGGTCCACGGGCTTGACCATCAGGTGCACGTCGATTGGCGCGGTCACACCATGCTTGCGCAATGCTTCGCAGACCAGCGGTCCGATGGTCAGGTTGGGGACGTAATGGTTGTCCATCACATCGAAGTGCACGATGTCTGCGCCCGAAGCGAGCACGTTGTCGACCTCCTCGCCGAGCTTGGCAAAATTGGCGGAGAGGATGCTGGGTGCGATCTGGTACATGGTTAGTCCTTAGGGAATTGAATGCAAGACGGACATTTTACCCGAAACTTTCCCGTGCATATCAGCCCCTTTCGCTTTGGATGTGGGCGACAGCCCTGCCTGCATGGCTTGCAAGCGATAACTCTGTCATCAAACCGCTTATCAGAAACCGGTGCATGTCTTGTCGCAAGACTCGTTTTGCAGCATGCCATCAATGGATGCCCGGCCTGCTTGCAAGCGCCATTTTTAACCATGTGCACATCAGGGTTTGGTGAATTTAGGCAGAATTACGGTATATAGGCTGATATATAGGTCTTTTGGTGTATGTGAATTCCCCTATATTGGGTATAAGATATAGGCAGTTGTTGGGGGCACGTCCGCACAATGTCACCAAGCGGTGCAAAAAAGCCGACTAGCATGATTGGCAACGGTAGATTGGATGCGGAATATCAAGATGAAAATTCCCAAATGCGTCCGACAAGCGGGCGCTGAGATCTCTTCTGACAAAAAGCCGGAGGAGCGCATTCTTGTGTGCTCCGCTTCGAGCAGTACAACGGCCAGCGAATCGAGATAGCTTGCTATGAAAACAACATCAAAGAATCAAGCAGGGGCAAGTATGAACAGGTCCGAGATAGAGCAGGACATCTTGATGGGACTTGTTGTTGCGATGATGCTGGGTGCCTTATGGTTCCTCTACAACAAAACTCAGGCAGTCGATCTGCGCGAGCAGAACGAAGTGCTGAACCTGCTGAACGAAGTAAAGGAGATCGATAGCCGCTGGGATACGGAAGTACAACGCGCGCGCATCGATCTTTTCAACCGGGAAATGCCGACGAGCAGTGCCGATTCCGGCGAGAAGGCGCTACGTGACATCACGCATTTTGCTTCGCTGACTTCCAGTCAGGCTCTCAGGACGGGCCTTCCCATACTCAGGAGCGAGATACAACTCAAATCGGAATTGGTGCAGAAATTCCTGTCCGAAAATCAAACCAACAAGGCGGCATTGCAAGAGCTGATCAATGCGGCGACAGAGTTAAGCGTTCGATTCAGGGAAAATAAATCTTCGTCTCCAGTCTTGCTGGTGTTGAACCAGCTGGATACGGCGGCGCCGCAATATTTCCTGCACGGCGGGGAGACTCAGCGGGTCGGTCTGCAGGCAATAATCGCCCAACTGGGTTCGCTGGTTGCAGAAGAGAGTGACCGGGCCCGGGTCGAGAAGGCGGCGCAGGCCCTGCTGGAACAGGTTCCTGCCGAACTGGATGATTTTGCGCGGCTGGAAAGATTGAGCACGGGGCCGCGGTTGATCAATCTGACGCTGTCGTTCAATAGCGAACTGGAAGACCTGCTCCAGCAGAAAGAGCGCTACCGGATATATCTGGTCTACTACGCATCGGCCATGTTGATCTTGCTGATCTATTTCGGGGCCAAAGTGAAAACAGCAAACCAGACCCTGGAACATCGAGTCGAGGAGCGTACTCGCGAATTGTCGGATGCGCTGAAACATCTCAAGGAATCCGAAACGCAACTGATCCAGTCTGAAAAGATGTCATCGCTGGGCCAGATGGTGGCGGGTGTCGCGCACGAGATCAACACACCGCTGGCATATGTGAAGAACAGCCTGGGGCAGGTGTCCGAGCAGTTGCCGGCTATTAGCGAAACACTGGAGCATTGCGACAGACTGCTGGATTTTCTCAGGGCGGGAAACGACCCGGAAGGACTGTCTCGCGAGTTTCAACAAGTCACGACTCATATCGGTGCGCTCAAACAGCAGCATGTGATCGAGGAGCTGAGCAAGCTGGTCAAGGATGGACTGTTCGGCACCGGACAGGTATCCGAGATCGTCGGCAACCTGAAGAATTTCAGCCGGCTGGATCGCAGCAAGGTCGCCCACACCAATTTGAACGACAGCCTGAATAGCACTTTGCTGCTGGCCAAACATCAGCTCAAATCGGTGAACGTGGTCAAGAATTTCGGCGAGATCCCGGAGATCACTTGCGCGCCTTCGCAGATCAACCAGGTGTTCCTGAATCTCGTGACCAATGCGGTACAGGCCATGCCGGGCGAAAGCGGAACGCTCACCCTGACATCGCGCAAGGATGGCGAAGGCGTCGCGGTCGACGTGGCGGATGATGGGTCGGGCATCCCTCCGGATGTGATGTCGAGGATATTCGACCCGTTCTTCACGACCAAGGAGATCGGCAAGGGCACGGGGCTGGGATTGTCGATCTCATACAAGATCGTCCAGCAGCATGGCGGCAAGATCGGTGTCGAATCAACGCCCAATGTGGGGACGAAGTTCACTGTGTGGTTGCCGATCACGCCACCCGATGAGTCTCAATTGGAAGGTTAGTCTGCACATGAGCGATCCAGTGAAGCAAATCGGCAAATACCATATCCAGGGAGAACTCGGCAGCGGGGGCATGGGTGTCGTCTACAAGGGATGGGATCCCACCATCAATCGCGCCGTGGCGATCAAAGGCGTAAACAAGAATCTCCTGCCGGAAGGCGACCGCGAAAGCGTACTGAGCCGGTTTCGTCAGGAGGCCCAAGCCGTGGGCCGGCTGGTGCATCCGCGTATCGTGCAGATCTATGACTATATTGAAGATGAGCATGCGGCTTATATCATCATGGAGCTGGTCAATGGCAAGACGCTGGCACATCACCTGGCGAGCAAGGAGAACTTCGGTCTGCAGGAGATAGCCCAGATCGTCACGCAGACGCTGGACGGGATAGGCTATGCCCATTCTCAGGGCGTCATCCATCGCGACATGAAATCGGCGAACATCATGATCAACAGCGACGGGCGCATCAAGATCAATGACTTCGGCATTGCGCACATCGATTCGTCCGAACTGACCAGGGCCGGCGAGCTGGTCGGAACTCCATCGTACATGTCGCCCGAACAGTTCACCGGCATCAAGATCAACGGGACTTCGGACCTGTACTCGATCGGGGTCATCGCATATGAACTGTTGACCGGCAAGAAACCTTTTTCGGGGAGTGTTGCAGCCATCATGCAGCAGGTGGTCAATGTGATGCCGGAAAAGCCATCGGCACTGAATCCCAATCTCTCGCCCGAGGTCGACGAGGTACTGGCCAAGGCCATGGCAAAGAAACAATCCGATCGCTACCAGACGGCAAGCGAATTTGCCGAGGCATTCAAGAAGGCGATCCGCGCTTCGCTTAATATAGATGAGCCCCAGCCTGACGTTGGTTTTCCGGATGCGGCAAAACTGTTTGACGCTGCACGCGGTTTGAAGAGCACTGCAGTCGGCGGCAGCAATGCAAGCTTGCCGGAAGAGTTGTACGGGGACAGCCCGATCAGTCTTAATCCCGGCCTTAAAAAGGCGAACCTGTTGATCGTTGACGATGAGGAGCGCATTCTTACCGCGCTGAAATCCTTGTTCCGGCAGCGTTACCATGTATTCACGACCACCGATGGCAACAAGGCTCTCGATTTCATCACCCGCTATCCCATGCACGTCATCATCAGCGACCAGCGCATGCCGATCATGCTGGGGGTGGAGTTGCTGCGCCGATCCCGCGAGATCTCGCCGAACAGCGTGCGCATCTTGCTGACAGGCTATTCCGACCTGGCCTCCATCGTGGGCTCGATCAACGACGGGGAAGTGTATCGATTCATCAACAAGCCATGGGACAACCAGTCCTTGCAGACGATCGTGGGCGAGGCAGCCACGATCGCGCTTGAACTGGCCAATACCAAATCGGCGCCGGTGGACCTGCCCCAAAGGATGAAAGCAGGAGTGCTGGTCATCGACAAGGACGAAGAGGTCTTCCGCGTCGTCAGGGAGATCGTCGGCAGGCTATGTCCGGTCGTCTATGCCGAAGGTATCGACGCAGCACTGACCATGTTGAAAAAACACGAGATCGCAGTGGTCATAGCGGACATCGAATCGGGTCAGGATCAGTTGACCTCCATGCTCAAGCTGCTGAAACAGGAATACCCGCAGATACTTTCCATCGTTGCGACCAAAGCCAAGGATGCAGAGTTGGTGATCGAGCTCATTAACCAGGCCCAGGTGTTCCGGATACTCCACAAGCCGATCAATGTCGGGACCCTGAAGGGGCAAGTGCATGCCGCATTGCAACGCTATCTGACCTATGAACAGGCGCCGGAACTGATGCGGGCGCACAAGGTCGAGACCGAAGAGACCTTCCGCGCTTCCAGCACCGCCATCAACATCCTGAGAAAACTGGGGTGGCTGCACGGGCATTAGAAGCGTGAAACGCGTAATTCCTGCGGCATGCAAAACGTCGCTTGTCATACTTCTCAAAATACGGTGAAATGCGGTGATGGAAGACTCCTCACACTATCGCATCCAGGTCTCGGTACAAGTACGCTACCTCGCTGACCAGTCCGACGAAGCCGATAACCGCCACGTATTCGCCTACACCATCACCCTTACCAATGAAGGCGAACAGGCGGTGCAGCTGCTGAGCCGTCACTGGATCATCAACGATGCGAACGATCACGTGCAGGAAGTCAAAGGCAAAGGTGTGGTGGGTGAACAGCCGGTCATCAAGCCGGGCCAGAGTTTTGAATACACCAGCGGTACAGTGCTGGCGACGCAGGTGGGCACCATGTCAGGCAGCTACCTGATGCAAGTCGTGGATGGCGGAGAATTCACCGTGCCCATCCCTCAATTCGTGCTGAGCGTTCCGCGCGTACTCCATTAAGCAATGAAAGTGACAATGATCAGGAGCAAGTCGATCTGGCTGATATTGGCATTGAGCGTTTGGCTCGCGGCCTGTCAGACACCGCCACCGCCAATAGAAGTCAAGATTCCAGTCGGCAAACCATCGCCCGATTTCATGGTCAGCAAATGGGCAATGCTGCCGGACTGGACCATGCAAGACCTGGCTGCCTCATGGCCGGCGATGCAGCAAAGCTGCCGTGCGCTCAAATTCAAGCCGGTCTGGCTCCCCATATGTGCGGCAGCAACCAAGGTAGGCGCCGATGATGTCGCTGCGCAGCGTTCCTTCTACGAGACCTGGTTCACACCCTACCAGGTGTTCAATCCGGACGGTACCGACACCGGGCTCATCACCGGTTATTACGAACCGTTGCTGAAAGGCAGCCGCACGCGCAGCAAGCGTTTCGCCTATCCCATCTATTCACCGCCGGATGACATGCTCGAAGTCGATATGGGCGATCTTTATCCGCAGTTCAGGGGGCAGCGTGTGCGCGGCCGCCTGGAAGGCAAGCGCGTCGTGCCCTATTTCAACCGGGCCGAGATCGATGCAGGTCTCGATCCGGCGCTGAAAGGACATGAACTGTTCTGGGTGGAAAACCCGGTCGAACTGTTCTTCCTGCAGATACAGGGTTCCGGTCGCATCGAACTGGAAGACGGCACCCGCGTAATGATCGGCTATGCCGACCAGAATGGACACGGCTATGCCTCGATCGGCAAAAAGCTTATCGAGATGGGGGAGTTGAAGCCGGAAGAAGCATCCATGCAAGGCATCAAGAACTGGGCGGAAAAGAATCCTGAACGGTTGTTCGTGCTGCTGGGGCAGAATCCAAGCTACGTCTTCTTCCGTGTGTTGCCGGACTCCATTTCTGCGCCGCTGGGGGCATTGGGCGTGCCGCTCACCAACGAATACAGCATTGCCGTCGACCAGCGCACCATTCCGCTCGGTGTGCCAGTGTTTCTTGCCACAACACAACCGAACAGCACTGAGCCGCTCAACCGACTGGTGTTTGCACAGGATACGGGCGGAGCGATCAAGGGGGCGGTACGGGCGGATTTCTTCTGGGGATTCGGCGACTATGCCGCAGTGCGGGCCGGGAGCATGAAACAATCCGGGAAGATGTGGGTGCTGTTTCCCCGCGGCGGAGAACCGGTGTTGAATTAGATTGGCAATCGTTTTTTGCAGCACTAGCATAGCGGCTGGATTCGACACTGTTGCACAAGCATTCAACCATTTCATCGATATTGGAGAACAAGCATGTATGACACCTTCAAACCCCAACAGCCCATGGGCCTGATGGACTTTGTCCGTTCCGCCAAAGCCTGCATCAAGGAGATCACCCCGAAAGAGCTTCTCGACAAACTCAATAGCAAGGAAGATCTGCTGTTGATCGACGTGCGCGAGCATGGCGAATATGAGAACGGCCACATCAAGGGTGCCCACCTGGTGCCGCGCGGCATTCTCGAAGCGGCCGCCGATCCGGCTTATCCCAAGCACCTGCCCGAATTGACGGCTGCACGCGACCGCCAGGTCGTGGTGTATTGCGCGACCAGCGGGCGCTCGGCCATGGCGGCTGCCGTGCTGCAGATGATGGGTTTCAAGAATGTGCTGAATATGGCGGGCGGCTATACCAAGTGGGTGGCCGATGGCATGCCGGAGATCCACGAAGCGACGTTCTGATTCTCGTTTCGCTTGTGTTGGCAGGGCGCAATATCCGAAGGGTATTGCGCCCCTGTTTTTTGGTGGGCATCCTCGGCCGTTCGTCCTGAGCTTGCCAAAGGATAGGTGCAGCCCGCTGGTTTTGATTGCGGCCGTTCATGGTTCGACAAGCTCACCACGAACGGCCTTGGCCGTGGGCCAGTAACTTCAAATATTTTTCAACGACGCCGGCTTTCCAAACAACCATCCCTGCCCATAGTCGCAGCCCAGTTCCAGCAGGGCGAGGCGTTCATCTTCGCTCTCGATGCCCTCTGCGACCACGTCCATCTTGAGCGAGTGCGCCAATTCGATCGAGGCCTGCACGATCTTTGCGCTGTGCGGTGAAGTAAGCATCTGGCTGACGAAGGCGCGGTCTATCTTCATGGTTCCGATGGGATAGCGGTGCAGCGCATCGAGACCGGAATGGCCGGTGCCGAAGTCGTCCAGCGCGAGGGTGCTGCCTGCCTCGATGAGCTTGCTGAGCAGCTGCAGCGCGAGGTCGGGGTTGTTGATGATGACGGTCTCGGTCAGTTCCAGTTTGAGTTCCCGTGGCGGCATCTGAAGATCGCTGACGATGGTCTTGACCTCGCCAACGAATCCGTCGCCGGTGAGTTGCGACGGCGACAGGTTGACGCTGACGAAGGGTTTATGATGGTTGATGCGAGTGCGCAGAACCGGCCAATCGAGACACGCGCGCTGCAAGGTCCAGAGGCCGATTTCCCTTATCTGTCCGGTCTGCTCCGCTACCCACAAAAAGTCCATCGGCGAGACCATGCCTTCGACCGGATGATGCCAGCGTATCAAAGCCTCGAATCCGGCCAGGCGCCCGCTGGAGAGGTCGCAGATGGGCTGGTAGAACATCTCGAACTGTTCTTCCCGCAACGCCTCGGCGATGTCGTGAGCCAAACGCAGTTGCTGCGTGGCGACGCCGCGCGTCGTGTCGCGCCTGAAGATGGTGGATTGCGAAGGATCGAACGCTGGCTGGCTGCGCGTGGAGCGGTAGCGTTCAAGAATGGTCAGCAGCAAATGGCGCACCACCGGATCGGTCTTCTCCAGCAGTTCCTTCACCAGCTGGCGCGGGATGGGGATGAGTACTGTGCTTTCGAGGGCACGCACCGTGGCGGTGCGCGGCTGCTGGTCGATCAACGCGATCTCGCCGAACAGTTCGCCTCTGCCGATGCACGATTGCTGCGTGCTGCTGACGCTGACTTCGACACTGCCTTCCTCGATGAGATACGCGCTGTCCCCGGAATCGCCTTCCCTGAAAATGATCTCCCCGGCAGGATAGATCTCCCGATGCAGGTTCTTTAGCACATTGCCCCCTTGAGTGTTCAGTTTATACCCTCAGGCCGCCAGCCACTTGCGACCTTGTTTGCCCAGTCGTTCTCAAAAGCGTTTTCCTGCAACTGTATCCTGTTCTTGCATTCGAGTGCATGCAGTGCAGTTGTCGGATGCATGCAATCGCTGGGCAGGTGTGCTTGTGCCATCCAATGTTGCCAGGCCCGATCTTTCGCACTTTGCCAGATGACGGCACGCTGTGCGGCGAAATGCTTCTCTAAGGGAGCGGCCACCTTGTCATATTGCGCAGCAAACAAATCCGGCCTGGTTACCCATGTGATCAGTCCGAGCATCACGGCAAACATCAAAGTAACCAGGAACAGGTATCGCATTTGCATATCCTCCTGTTGGTGCGCGACCTGATTGGTTCGTGCGGATGGAGGGACACTAAATTAGTTGCCTGGCCCGGTCAATATGCCAAACGGCCTATAACCAACCACTTGGCAACCGTTTACTGCTTCCTGGAATCGATCACGAGTGCGATGCCAAGCAGGCTCTGGATCAGGAAAAGAATACCGGAGATGCCGTGCCAGGTCCGGAATTGGGAGGCGAAAGCGCTCTGCATCACATCCAGCGGCAATGCCTGCTGCTTAAGGTCGGCAAGGATGGGCTGCAGGACGAATTGCCCGACGAGGACGAGCGACAGCATCACGGCAGTGATGCGAAAGAGGCGGCGACGTATCGCCGTGCGCCCGAATTGCTGCACCTGGTAGACGAGCAGATAGAGCGCACAGGCGATGCCGATGTAGGCCAGCAGGGTGAACAGATGTCCGGCCACGATGCCCGCAAGCTGCCGGTCCGGCAGTAACTTGAACAGGGTGGGCACGACCACATAGCCGAGCATCCACATGCCGCCTACCCATAAGGCGACGCTCAGCGCGGCGAGGTGTCGGGGCAGGTTGTGCACGGCTGATCGTCGCTTCGGCTTATTTGTTGTTGGCGTCCAGCGCCTTGTTCAGATCGGCGGCAGGCATATAGCCGGGGTTGATCACGCCATTGGCAAAGATCAATGCGGGCGTGCCATTCACTCTGAGGCTTTTGCCCAGCGCGAGAACCTGGGCAATGGGGGCGTCGCACTTGGCTGCCTTGGGCTGCACGCCGTTCAGCATCAGGTCATCCCAGGTCTTGGCCTTGTCGGCGCTGCACCAGATATCCTGGACCTTTTCCGCCGACCCCTGGAAGATGGGGTAGAGGAACAGGTACAAGGTGACATCGTTCACGTTCTGCAATTCATGCTCCAGCTTCTTGCAGAAGCCGCAGTTCGGATCGGCGAAATATGCCATCTTGCGGCTGCCGTTGCCCTTGACCTTTTTCACGGCGAGTTCGAGCGGCAGTTTGCTGAAGTCGATGGCGAACAGTTTTTGCGAGCGCGCCTGGGTGATGTTCTGTCTTCCCTTCAGATCGAACATCTGGCCGTCGATGAGGTATTGCGCGGTCTTGTCGGTATAGAAGATATGGTCTCCGGTGACCACTTCGTACAGGCCGGGGATCGGAGATTTGTTGACCTGGTCGACCGGGCCGATGAGTTGCTCGTAGTTCTTGATCAGCGTGTCCTTGATGGCGGCGGCTGTCTTGTCGGTTTCGGCTGCATGGGCGAGCGAGATGGAGAGCAGGAGTAACAGCAGGGTCTTGAACATTTACAGGGTCCTTGTGGGGAATAATCAGTTGAGTGCGTGACGCACCAGCATCTTCTTCAGCGGTACGATCTTGTTGGTCGCGTCGAGACCAATATTGCGCAGCGTGCGCAGCAGCGGATTGTCGTTGACGAACAGGTTCTTCAGCGTATCCGTGGTGAGTTGCATGGACATTATGTCACTCTGCCGTGCTTGCTCATAGCGGCGCAACAAACGCAGGTCGCCGCAATCCAGTTCGCCCCGTTGCTGCAGGACTTTCGCCAGTTCGCGTACATCGCGCAGGCCGAGATTGACGCCTTGTCCGGAAAGCGGATGCACATTGTGCGCCGCATCGCCGACCAGCGCCAGGCGATGCTTGGTCAGGTGCGCAAGGTTCAGCACACGCAGCGCAAAAGCGGCAGGCGGGGTGATGACCTGCAATTCGCCCAAAGTATGGTTCGAGGCGGCCGATACGCGTGCGCAGAATTCCTCGTGAGTAAGTGCCAACAGCTCGGCTGAATGCTCGGGGCTGACCGACCAGACGATGGAGATGTGTTTCCCTGGCAGGGGGAGCAGCGCCAGTATGCCTTCCGGCGTGAACCACTGGTAAGCGATGCCGCGATGGGCTTTGCCGACGCTGAAGTTGGCGACCACTCCGTGTTGGTGGTACGGAGTGGGGACTTCGGGCATCAGGGTCTGGTGGCGTGCCCAGGAATCGCGCCCGTCTGCGCCGACGATGAGCTTGGCGCGTATCTCGCGACCGTCCTTCAGTTTGAGCCGGGCGGCATCATCCTGTAACGACATCTCCGCGCATTGGGCAGGTTGTATCAGGGTCAGGTTTTCCTGTTCGCGCAAACCTTGCCACAGTGCATGCTGTAACAAACGGCTTTCCATGATGAATGCCAATTCGGGTGCGCCGATCTCATAGGCGCTGAAATTCAGCCTGGCTCCGGTGTCGCCGAACACGCGCATCTCTTCCACCTGCTGCACGCGTGCCAGATCCAGTCGCTGCCAAGCCCCGCATTCTTTTAGAAAATCCGCGTTGCCGGGGGTGAAGGCATATATACGGCTATCCCACCCGGAATCGGGCTCAGGCAAGGGCTGGCCTTCTATCAAGGCGAGTCGAAGTCCAGTGTTTCTGAGCGCGGAGGCGAGGCTGGCACCTACCAACCCGCCGCCGATGATCACGATATCGAATTCCATGCTGAAACTATGCTTCTCGCAGAAAAATCTGCGAGCATCATAGCATGGGCGAGTTGATTAATTTATAATCGCCGCCCCCTTCGGAAATCACCATGCAGATCGGACGCTACAAGCTGAAAAACAACCTCATCGTCGCACCCATGGCGGGCGTGACGGACAGGCCTTTCCGCATGCTGTGCAAGCGCATGGGCGCCGGCATGGCGGTGTCCGAGATGGTGGCTTCCAATTCGCTGCTGTACGGCTCCGAGAAGACCAAGCGCCGCGCCAACCATGAAGGCGAGGTCGATCCGATCTCGGTGCAGATCGTCGGTGCCGACCCGAAGATGCTGGCGCAGGCCGCCCGCTACAACGTGGACAACGGTGCGCAGATCATCGATATCAACATGGGCTGCCCGGCCAAGAAGATCTGCAACGTCATGGCGGGCTCCGCCTTGATGCAGAACGAAAAGCTGGTGGCCGAGATCCTGGAAGAGGTGGTCGGCGCTGTGGAAGTGCCTGTCACCCTGAAGATACGCACCGGCTGGGACAAGAACAACCGCAATGCGGTCAACATCGCGCGCATCGCCGAAGCCAGCGGCATCCAGGCGCTGGCCATCCATGGCCGCACCCGCGCCTGCGCCTACACCGGCGACGCCGAGTACGACACCATCCGCGCGGTGAAGGCGGAAGTGAACATCCCGGTCATCGCCAACGGCGACATCACCACGCCGGAAAAAGCCCGTTTTGTGCTGCAACATACCGGTGCCGATGCGGTCATGATCGGGCGCGCCGCACAGGGCCGCCCCTGGCTGTTCCGCGAGATCGAGCATTTCCTGCAGACCGGCACGCACCTGCTTGCGCCGCATGTCGGCGAGATACAGGACGTGCTGATCGCGCATATGCACGACCTGTACGACTTCTATGGCGAGCACACCGGGCTGCGCGTGGCGCGCAAGCACATCTCCTGGTACACCAAGGGGCTGACGGGATCTGCCGTGTTCCGCCATCGCATGAACCAGCTGGAGAGCGTGGACGAACAGATGTGCGCAGTGACGGATTTCTTTGAAGAACAGAAAACAGGCAGCGAAAGACTGCTTTACAAGGGGGAGTTGGCTGCATAAGCAGCAAGCAGGGGCCCCGTTAGTCGGGGTAACGCGCGTCCGTTTGCTCGCGGACACGACACGATGCGCGCAGGGTCAGGGCAGGGAACAACAAGGGGGCAGCATGACTGAAGATTGTGCAATCAACGAGAACGATATCGCCAAGCATGTGCGCAAGGCGGTGAACGACTATTTCAAGGACCTCGACGGCGAAGAGCCGTCGTGCGGGATATACGACATGGTGATCTGTTGCGCGGAAAAGCCGCTGATCGAGACCGTGTTGCACCATGCAGGCGGCAACCAGACGCGTGCCGCAGAATTGCTCGGCATCAACCGCAATACGTTGCGCAAGAAGATGCAGGATCACCGCATCAAATAAAACCTGTTTTCGGCGCGATTCTTTCGCGCCCTGTCCGGTTTGGCAATTTGAATTTCCACAGATTCCATCATTAAAGAAAGAATCCAGATGACCATCACACAAGCACTCATCAGCGTGTCGGATAAATCCGGCATCCTTGAATTCGCCAGGGGGCTGAACGAGCTCGGCGTGAAGATACTTTCCACCGGCGGCACCGCCAAGCTGCTCGCCGACAACGGTGTGCCCTGCACGGAAGTGGCCGACTACACCGGCTTCCCCGAGATGCTGGACGGGCGCGTGAAGACGCTGCAGCCGAAAGTGCACGCCGGCATCCTGGCGCGGCGCGACCTGCCCAAGCATGTCGCCACGCTGAAGAAGCACGACATCCCGACCATCGACCTGGTGGTGGTGAACCTGTACCCGTTCGCGGCGACCATCGCCAAGCCCGGCTGCACGCTGGAAGATGCCATCGAGAACATCGATATCGGCGGGCCTACGATGGTGCGTTCCGCGGCCAAGAACCACGCGCATGTCGCTATCGTCACCGACCCTGCCGATTACGCCGACGTGCTGGCCGAGATGCAGACCAACAAGGGCGAAGTCTCGGCCGCCACCAAGTTCGACCTGGCCAAGAAAGCGTTCTCGCACACCGCCGCCTACGACAGCATGATCAGCAACTACCTCACCGCGATCAACAGCGACGGCAGCAAGAGCGACTTCCCGGCGCAGATCAACTTCAACTTCGCCAAGGTGCAGGAGATGCGCTACGGCGAGAACCCGCATCAGCAGGCGGCGTTCTACCGCGACCTCGTGCCGCTGGTGGGCGGCATCTCCGGCTACACCCAGCTGCAGGGCAAGGAGCTTTCCTACAACAACATCGGCGATGCCGATGCGGCGTGGGAACTGGTCAAAACCTTCGATCAGCCCGCTTGCGTCATCGTCAAGCACGCCAACCCCTGCGGCGTTGCCATCGCCGACACGCCGTTGAATGCCTACAAGCTGGCCTACGCCACCGACAGCACTTCCGCATTCGGCGGCATCATCGCCTTCAACCGCGAACTGGATGAGGCTTCCGCTGCGCAGATCACCGCCAACCAGTTCGTCGAGCTCATCATCGCGCCAAGCGCCACCGAAGCCGCGCTGAAAGTGACTGCTGCCAAGCAGAACGTGCGCGTGCTCACCGTGCCGCTGTCCAATGCGCACAACCAATATGACGTGAAGCGCGTGGGTGGCGGCCTGCTGGTGCAGACGCCGGATGCGCTCAACGTGCAGGCGTCGCAACTCAAAGTCGTAACCAAGGTGCAGCCGACCAAGGAACAACTGACCGACCTGCTGTTCGCCTGGCGCGTGGCAAAGTATGTGAAGTCGAACGCCATCGTGTTCTGCAAGGACGGCCAGACGCTGGGCGTCGGCGCCGGTCAGATGAGCCGCGTGGATTCCACCCGCATCGCCAGTATCAAGGCGCAGAACGCCGGCCTGAGCCTGACTGGTTCCGTCGTCGCTTCCGATGCGTTCTTCCCGTTCCGCGACGGCGTGGACGTGCTGGCGACAGCCGGTGCCAAGGCCGTCATCCAGCCGGGCGGCTCGATGCGCGACGAGGAAGTCATTGCCGCGGCGGACGAGCATGGGTTGGCGATGGTGTTTACCGGTTACCGCCACTTCAGGCATTAATCAGACTCCCCTCTCCCGCAAGCGGGAGAGGGGGCGGGGGAGAGGGAACGCACCATATCACCCTCTCCCCAACCCTCCCCCTCCAGGGGGAGGGGGTTGCAGCGATATTCTTTGAGGTAAGCATGAAAATATTAGTCATCGGTAACGGTGGTCGCGAACACGCATTGGCATGGCGTCTGGCACAGGGCGCCAAGGTGCAGAAGGTGTACGTTGCGCCGGGCAATGCTGGTACGGCGCTGGAAGAGGGCGTCGAGAACGTCGCCATCACTGCCATCCCCGAGCTCATCGAGTTCGTTAAGCGCGAGAACATCGAGCTCACCGTGGTCGGCCCCGAGGCGCCACTGGCGGCGGGCGTGGTGGATGCGTTCCGCGCGGCCGGGCTGAAGATCTTCGGCCCGACCAAGGCGGCAGCGCAACTCGAATCCTCCAAGGACTTCGCCAAGCGCTTCATGACGCGCCACAACATCCCCACGGCGTTCTTCGAGACCTTCAGCGACATCGCCGCTGCCAAGGCCTACGTCGAGAAGCACGGCGCCCCCATCGTCATCAAGGCCGATGGTCTGGCAGCGGGCAAGGGCGTGGTGGTGGCGATGAGCAAGGACGAGGCGTTCGCTGCCATCGACATGATGTTGTCCGACAACAAGCTCGGCGATGCCGGTGCGCGCGTGGTGATCGAAGAATTCCTCGCGGGCGAAGAGGCCAGTTTCATCGTCATGGTCGACGGCAAGAACGTGCTGGCCATGGCGACCAGCCAGGACCATAAGCGACTGCTGGACGGCGATAATGGCCCCAACACCGGCGGCATGGGGGCTTATTCTCCCGCACCGGTGGTCACGCCGACCATATACGCAAAAGTATTGCGCGAAGTGATCCTGCCCGTGGTGCGCGGCATGGAAAGCGAAGGCATCATATATACCGGTTTCCTTTATGCGGGCCTGATGATCTCGCCAGATGGTGGCCTCAAGGTGCTGGAATTCAACTGCCGCATGGGTGACCCCGAGACACAGCCGATCATGCTGCGCCTGAAGAGCGATTTCGCCGCCATCGTCGAGCACGCCATCAATGGCACGCTCGACAAGGTGGAAGCCGAATGGGATAAACGCACCGCGCTCGGTATCGTGATGGCCGCGGCCAACTATCCCGAGACACCGCGCAAGGGCGATGTCATCACAGGGCTGCCGAAGAAGCTGGAGGATGCGCATGTATTCCATGCCGGCACCACCATGCAGGACGGCAAGGTGATCACCAACGGCGGGCGTGTGCTGTGCGTGGTGGCTCTCGGCGACATGGTGAAGCGTGCACAGCAACGTGCCTACGAGATTGCCGATACCATCCATTTCGATGGGCAGCAGATGCGCCGCGATATCGGCTACCGCGCCATCGGGCGGAAATAGGCTCCAGACCTGTCGGTCTCGAGCATTGGGGCAGCAAGTGCAACGCGAAACCTACTCATCCCGTCAACTTGCTGCCTACCTCAAGCGCGGCGGCCTCATCGCCTACCCGACCGAATCCTGCTACGGACTCGGATGCGATCCCGCCAACCGTGCAGCAGTATTGCGCCTGCTCAAGCTCAAGCGGCGCCCGCAACGCAAAGGCCTCATTCTCATTGCATCGCACTATCGCCAGGTCGCACGCTATCTGCAGCCTCTGGCTCCTGCCGATCAAGCAAGATTGCAACACGAGGGGGCGCAAGCCGTCACGTACCTGATGCCGGTTCGCTCTTCGGCACCGCGCTGGTTGCGCGGCACGCACGACACGCTGGCGGTGCGGCTCACTGCCCATCCTTTTGCCAGACAGCTATGCCGCAGTGCAGACAGTGCCCTGGTATCCACCAGCGCCAACCGCAGCGGGCAACGTCCGGCGAAGACCTATGCCGACTGCCGGCGTCTGTTTGGAAACAAGGTATGGGTACTGCGCGGGCGGGTGGGGAAGCGCAAACAACCTTCCACGATACGCGCGTGGTCGGATGGTAAAATCATCCGCAAATAGAACAATTACGATTCAATCAGGAGAGAACATGGATAGCGCAGCCGTAAAGGAATACCTGCTCGAATTGCAGGAACTCATCGTCGATCGTCTGGAGCAAGTGGACGGCAAGAAATTCCTGCGCGACAAGTGGGAGCGGGCAACAGGCAGCGGCGGCATCGGCAAGGGCGAAGGCATCAGCTGCATCATCGAGGAAGGCAATGTGCTGGAACGCGGCGGCGTGGCGTTCTCGCATGTGCAGGGCGACAAGATGCCGGCTTCCGCCACGGCGCACCGCCCGGAACTGGCCGGCTGCAGCTGGGAGGCGATGGGCGTGTCGCTGGTGATGCATCCGCGCAACCCGTATGCGCCGACCTCGCACGCCAACGTGCGCATGTTCATGGCGCACAAGCCAGACGGCGACAAGGTGTTCTGGTTCGGCGGCGGCATGGACCTCACGCCCTATTACGGTTTCGAGGAAGACGCGGTGCATTTCCACCAGATCTGCAAGAATTCGCTGGCTCCGTTCGATCCCAAGCTGCACCCGAAATTCAAGAAGTGGTGCGACGACTATTTCTTCCTCAAGCACCGCAGCGAACCGCGCGGCGTGGGCGGCATCTTCTTCGACGACATGAGCGAGCCTGACTTCGACACCGCCTTCGCCATCCAGCAGAGCGTCGGCGACCACTACCTGTCTGCCTACGTGCCGCTGCTGGAAAAGCGCAAGGACACACCCTATGGCGAACGCGAGCGCGACTTCCAGCTCTATCGCCGCGGCCGCTATGTCGAGTTCAACCTGGTCATCGACCGCGGCACCATCTTCGGCCTGCAGTCGAACGGGCGCACCGAATCCATCCTGCTGTCCATGCCGCCGCTGGTGAAATGGCGCTACGACTGGCACCCGGAAAAAGGCACGCCGGAAGCCGAGCTGTACGACAAGTATCTGGTGCCCAAGGATTGGGTGTAAGTTTCCATTCCCTCTCCCCATGGGAGAGGGCTAGGGTGAGGGAGTAACCGTTGCGGCGAAAGCCCTCACCCCAACCCCTCTCCCGGAAAGAGAGGGGCATTGATAGGGAGGTCGCCATGCAACCTGGTAAAGAACATTGGGAAGCCGTCTATACGACGAAAGCCACCGACGAGGTGAGCTGGTTCCAGCCGCATGCGCAGCTATCGCTGGATCTGATCAAGGCAGCCACTGCTGACAAAGACGCAGGCATCATCGATGTCGGCGGAGGCGCCTCCACGCTGGTGGACGACCTGCTGGCAGAGGGGTACCGCGACCTGACGGTGCTCGATCTTTCCGCCGCCGCGCTGCACGCGGCGCGCCAGCGTCTCGGCGCGCAGGAAAGCATGGTGCGCTGGATCGAGGCGGACATCACCGAAGTCGACCTGCCTGCCAAGCGTTACGATATCTGGCACGACCGCGCCGTGTTCCACTTCCTGACCACCCAGCAGCAACGCGATGCTTACGTGCGCACCGTGTTCAACGCGGTCAAGCCAGGCGGACATGTCATCGTCGCCACCTTCGCCGAGGACGGCCCGCTGCAATGCAGCGGCCTGCCGGTGATGCGCTACCGTGCGGACGAGTTGCACGACGAGTTCGGCGATGCGTTCACCCTGTTGAAGCACCAGAAGGAAGAGCATCACACGCCGTCCGGCAAGGTGCAGCAGTTCGTGTATTGCTACTGCCGGCGCATCAGCTGGAGCGGCAATTCCTGATGTCGAACTGATCGTTCGTTTCGTTTGGATCCGCAAATGACCGTACAGAAAAAAGACCTGGAACTGCGGCTTGAATCCTTGCTGACCTGCCCGGAGTGCGGTCATGCGGAGTTGTTGACCATGCCCACCGATGCCTGCCAGTGGTTCTACCAATGCCCCAGCTGCAATGCCTTGCTCAAGCCCAAGCCGGGCGACTGCTGCGTGTTCTGTTCCTATGGCGATGTGCCCTGTCCGCCGATTCAAGCGGGCCGCGAAGATTGCTGCAAGTCGGATGGCCGCAAATAGACTGATCAACCGCATGGTTGTGCATGGCGATTGCTGAACTATTTGCCGCTGCCAAAATCGAACCGGTAAAGCTGATCTGAATCGTACGCGGCGCCGCATGCCTGTTTGCGGTTTGATGGCAGCGGAGGTCACCATGCAAAAAAATCTTTCTGCAACGTCGGAGGCCGACAGTTTCGTTACCGCCTGCGAAGAGTGCGGGACTGCGTCACACGAGCGCCAGTATGTCCGCATCCTCAATCGTCACACCTGCGAACATTGCCTGCTGGATTCGCGCAAGCGCAGCGGCGGACTGGAAACGGAGCCCTATGAGAAGTTCGTCGAGTCCCTTGCCGAAGCGCTGGACCTGAGGGAGAAAGAGACCGGGCTGCATTCCAAGCGGGTCGCGACGCACACCTTGCTGCTGGCGACGCATCACTACAAGAAAGTGACCGATCTGCGCGAAGTCTATTGGGGCAGCCTGCTCCACGACATCGGCAAGATCGGTGTGCCGGACGCGATACTCCTCAAGCCAGGCAAGCTGTCGGATGAGGAATGGAAGATCATGCAGGAACACCCGCGCAATGGACATCGCATCCTGCAGAACCTGCCTTTCCTGTCCATGGCATCCAATATCGTGCTGTGCCACGAGGAGCGTTTCGACGGCTCGGGCTATCCGGCTGGTCTCAAGGGCGAAGAGATCCCGCTGGCAGCCAGGCTGTTCGCGGTCATCGATACCCTCGATGCCATGACATTCGATCGTCCCTACCGCAAAGGCCTTCCTTTCGATACCGCCAAGGCCGAGATCATCCGCATGGCCGGGAGCCAGTTCGATCCCAGGGCGGTGGAGAGCTTCCTGCGCGAGGAGCAAGCGCTGCGGGAAATGACCGACATGGAATACCCGGCAGCGCACTTCGGCAAATGAGGTAACGGCAGAAGCGTTTTCAGCTTCACCTGGTCTTTTGCAGCTCGATCCGCCGAAACCATCCGTTCGCCAGCATCGGCTCATCGCTGAGCACCTGCAGTTCGGGCGCAGCGGTCAACACCTCCTCGAACACCACATCCATGCGCGTGGCGAAACGGCGGGTGATCACGTTGAACAAGCGGCGCAGCGGGGCACGCTGTCGCGGTTGCAGGAATTTGTCGAACAGGATGATGGTGCCGCCGGGTTTCAGCACCCGTACGGCTTCGCTCAGGCAGCGCTGCGGTTCCGGCACGACGGCGAGGATGAGGTGCAGCACGACGTGGTCGAAGTGCGAGCCGGCGAAAGGCAATGCCATGCTGTCGCCCAGCACGAAACCCACATCCAGGTCCTTGCCGCGCGGCCTGGCGTGCGCCAGCATCGCCAGGTTGAAATCGAGTGCAGTGTAACGGTGCAATGCCGGCAGCAAGGGCAGATCCAGACCGGTGCCCACTCCACTGATCAGGATGCGTCTGCTTGCATCGGTCGGCAAGGTGCGCAGCGAATGCCTGCGTGCATCCCGCATCGGGCGATCGATGATGGCATCGTATAACGGTGCGATGAGGCTGTAGCTCAGACGCAGCAACGGATTCTGGCGATAGGGTTGTTGTTCGCGCAGGGTCATGGCAGATGCTGGATGCCGGTGATTTTGGCCTGCCCGACTGCTTGCGCCAGTGCTTCGATGGCTTGCGTGCGCGCAAAACTCTTGCGCCAGGCCAGCGCGATGCGTCGCGATGGAATGGGTTTGGCGAAAGGAATGACGTCCAGCAGCTTGCTGCGGTAGCGCGCGCTGTTCGCCGAAGCGGGCAGCACGGTGATGCCCAGGCCGGAGGCAACCATGTTGCGGATGGTTTCCAGTGAGGTGCCTTGCTGTATCTCCGCCCCTTTGCGATTCAGGTCGGGGCAGGCTTCGGCGACCTGGTTGCTGAAACAGTGACCGGAATTCAGCAGCAGCACCTTTTCCTCCGCCAGCTCGGGAGCCTTGATGCTGCGCCGGTCCGCCCAGCGATGATCGGAATTGACGACCACTTCGAACGGTTCGTCGTACAAGGCATGCGTGAGGATGCTCGAATCGCCGAATGGCAATGCGATGACGATGACATCCAGCTTGCCGTTGCGCAGCAGGGTCTCCAGATTCTCGGTGATGTTCTCTTCCACCTCCAGCGGCATCTGCGGTGCGACTTTCTTCAGTGCGGGGATCAGGTCGGGCAACAGATAGGGGCCGACGCTGTGGATGACACCGACACGCAGCGATGCGGCAAGCTGGTTCTTGCCCTGCGCAGCGATCTCGCGGATGCGCTCGGCCTCTTCCAGCACGCGCTGTGCCTGTTCCACGATGGCCGTGCCGACCGGGGTGAGCGTGACGTCGTTCTTGCCGCGCTCGAATATCTTCAGCCCCAGTTCTTCTTCCAGCTTCTGTATCGCCAGCGACAGCGCCGGCTGGCTGATGAAAGCCTTCTCGGCCGCGCGGCGGAAGTTGCGTTCCTGCGCGACGGCGACGATATAGCGGAATTCGTTCAGGGTCATGCTCGTACTCCATCTTGTATGATTTGTATAATAAATCACTGTGTTTGAATAAATCAATTGGTTTTATCGGCCTGACAGGCCTACATTGCGTCCGTGGAGCAACAGCCACCACCGAAGTCTTTCCGTATTCAACTCTCATGAAGGAGAACGACCATGCAACTCAAAGGATCGAAAACCGAGAAACACCTGAAGGACGCCTTTGCCGGCGAGTCCCAGGCCAACCGCCGCTATCTGTATTTCGCAAACAAGGCCGATATCGAAGGCTATGCCGATGTCGCGGCACTGTTCCGCTCGACTGCGGAAGGCGAGACCGGCCACGCCCATGGCCACCTGGAGTATCTGGAACAATGCGGCGATCCGGCTACCGGCCTGCCATTCGGCAGCACCAAGGACAACCTGAAATCCGCCGTTGCCGGCGAGACTCACGAGTACACTGACATGTATCCCGGCATGGCCAAGGATGCGCGCGCCGAAGGCTTCGACGAAGTCGCCGACTGGTTCGAGACGCTGGCCAAGGCAGAGCGCTCGCACGCCAACCGCTACCAGAAAGCCCTGGGCGAACTGGGCTGATCTGCAGCACCGGCACGCACCGCGTATTGCGATGCGTGCCGGATTTACCGAATGATGAACACGAGGTACGAGACATGGCCGAAACACCACGCGAAGGTAATCTGAAAGCTCCCATCCGCCATCCGCTGGATTGGCAGAACCCCGATTTCTATAACGAGGAGTCGTTGTTCAACGAGATGGAGCGGGTGTTCGACATCTGTCACGGTTGCCGCCGTTGCGTCAGCCTGTGCCAGTCGTTCCCGACCCTGTTCGACCTGATCGATTCATCGGAGTCGATGGAGGTGGATGGCGTCAGGAAGGAGGCATACTGGAACGTCGTCGACCACTGCTATCTGTGCGACCTCTGTTACATGACCAAATGCCCCTACGTGCCGCCGCACGAGTGGAACCTGGATTTCCCGCACCTGATGTTGCGCGCCAAGGCGTTCCACTACAAGAACCACGATACCAAATTGCGCGACCGCATACTCACCAGCACCGACACGGTCGGCAGCCTGGCGGGCATCCCGGTGGTGGCGCAGGTGGTCAATGCCGTGAACAAGGTCGGCCTCGCACGCAAGGCGCTGGAAGCCGTGGCCGAAGTGCACAGCGAAGCCTGGCTGCCGGAATTCACCAGCAGGCCGTTGCGCAGCCGTTTGCAGAAACTGCCTGCGGATACTGTCGGCGAACCCGCCGGACGCACCCGCGGCAAGGTCGCGCTGTTCGCCACCTGCTACATGAACCGCAACGAGCCCGGCCCCGGCGAAGACCTGGTCGCGGTGTTCGAGCACAACGGCATCCCGGTGACCATGGCCGAAAAAGAGCGCTGCTGCGGCATGCCCAAGCTGGAACTGGGCAATCTCGATGCAGTGCGCGAGGCCAAGGAAGCTAATATCCCGCAACTGGCCAAACTGGTCGATGCCGGCTGGGACCTGACCGCGCTCGTGCCTTCCTGCGTGCTGATGTTCAAGCAGGAACTGCCGTTGATGTTCCCGGACGACCCGGACGTGATCAAGGTGAAGAATGCCTTTTACGATCCGTTCGAATACCTGATCCTGCGCCACAAGGAAGGCAAACTGAACACCGACTTCAAGGCCGGACTGGGCAAGGTGTCCTACCACGCCGCCTGCCACCAGCGCGTGCAGAACATCGGCCCGAAGACACGCGAGATGCTCTCGCTGATCCCCGGTACCGAGGTCGACATCATCGAGCGCTGCTCCGGCCACGACGGCACCTACGCGGTGAAAAAGGAATTCCACCAATCCGCGATGAAGATCGTCAAGCCGGTGGTGAGCCGGGTCAACCAGAACCAGCCCGACCACTACGGCAGCGATTGCGCCATGGCCGGGCACCACATCGCCCATGCCCGCGCCGACGGAACATCGCCGGAGCATCCGATCACACTGATCCGCAAAGCCTACGACATATAAGGAGAAACGACATGCTGACCCACGACAAACTCTACAGCCTGGAACAATACGCCCGCGTCCGTCCGGAGTTCCGCGCCAGGGTCATGGCGCACAAGAAGAACCGCCAGGTCCGGTTGGGCGAGCATGTCACCCTGCTGTTCGAGGATGCGCTGACCATGCAATACCAGGTGCAGGAGATGCTGCGGCTCGAACGCATGTTCGAACCCGAGCCGATCCAGGAAGAACTCGATGTCTACAATCCGCTGATCCCGGACGGTCACAACTGGAAAGCGACCATGATGATCGAATACTCCGACGTCGCCGAACGCCAGCGCAAGCTGGCCGAGTTGATCGGCATCGAAGATCGCGTATGGGTACAGGTCGATGGTTGCGAGCGGGTCCATGCCATCGCCGACGAAGACCTGGAGCGCGCTACGGCGGACAAGACCTCGGCGGTCCATTTCCTGCGCTTCGAA
The DNA here is from genome assembly GCF_000025705.1 of Sideroxydans lithotrophicus ES-1. Lineage (NCBI taxonomy): Bacteria > Pseudomonadati > Pseudomonadota > Betaproteobacteria > Nitrosomonadales > Gallionellaceae > Sideroxydans > Sideroxydans lithotrophicus. Next base: position 307,935 of record NC_013959.1, read on the forward strand.
CTGAGTGCCGAAATGATCCAGTCTTTGCAGCGGGGAGCGGGGCTAGGCATGGGTGTTGACCATCCGAATTACCAGACCGCGAACAATGCGATCCCTGCCGTGGTTCGCACTGCATTGCTGCATGACCTGCATGGAGAGTGACTGCTGAATTCCCCTGAAATCTTGACTGAGCAAAGGAGGGCATCATGAGCAAATCGACACCCATCAACATCGGCATCGCCGAAAAAGACCGCAAGAATATCGCCCAGGGATTGGAGCGCATGCTGGCCGACACCTACACGCTCTACCTCAAGACGCACAACTTCCACTGGAACGTCACCGGCCCCATGTTCCAGACCCTGCACCTGATGTTCATGACCCAGTACACCGAGACCTGGAATGCGGTGGATCTGGTGGCCGAGCGCATCCGTTCGCTGGGTTATCCTGCCCCGGGCAGCTACAAGGAGTTCGCCGCGCTCACCAGCATCAAGGAAAGCAGCAGCGTACCGAATGCCAGGGAAATGATCAGGCAGCTGGTGGATGGACAGGAAGCCGTGGTGCGCACTGCACGCGAAGTGCTGCCCATCGCCGAAAAGGCAGGCGACCAGCCGACGGTCGACCTACTCTCCGCCCGCATGGAAGTGCATGAAAAAAATGCATGGATGCTACGCAGCCTATTGGAGGAGTAGCTGTAATGAAGATCGGTGCCGCTCTCATGCATTTTTTCGGTGGAGACTCATGCGGGGTTTTTGCCGCGTGATGTCGGAGCCAAAAGAACGCCTGGATGCTAAGAAGCTTGTTAGAGGAATAAGGGCGTTGTGCTCCGTGGCGCTGGCATTCTTTTGGCGTAGACTCATGCGTGTTGCAGATGATGTCGGAAGCGGAAATATGCCGGTGCATCCGATCATCAGTAAACATTCGGTCAATGGCAACTGGTCTTGGAAACCCGCCTTGCCATTCGGCAGGAATGAATGGTTTGAACTCTGCCTGTGCTTCAACCATGGAGACGTGACGCAATGGCCCTGATGCAACTGGACGACCCGACGCGACGCACGCCTCCCGATGGTTTTGCCCTGTGGGCGCTGGGATTCCGGCCGTTCTATCTGCTGGCAGCACTGTTTGCTGCGTTGGCTATCCCGCTGTGGGTGATGGTATTCAGCGGTGCCATCGCGCTACCGATGCAAGCTGTGTGGTGGCATGCGCACGAGATGTTGTACGGCTTTGTCTCTGCGGTCATCGTCGGATTTCTGTTTACGGCGGGGCGCAACTGGACCGGCCGGCCGACACCTGCCGGTGCTGCGCTGGCCTTCCTCGCACTGGTCTGGCTGGCGGGGCGCCTGGCGATGGCGTTCGGCGCTGGGGTGTGGGGCGCGATTATCGACCTGGCTTTCTTGCCGATGGCGGCGAGCGCCATTGCGCGCGTGCTGTGGTTGTCAAAGAGCCGAAAACAATATTTTGTGGTGGCGATCCTCGCGCTGCTCACGCTGTGCAATGCGGCCTTTCATCTGGGGCGGCTCGGAATATTGTCGCTTGATCCGCTGGCGGCACTGCACGCAGCACTCGCTGTCATCATCATGCTGGAAACCGTCATCGCCGGCCGTGTCGTGCCGTCCTTCACCTCGGCCGCCATCCGGGGTGTAGCTCAATGGCAGCGCGGCTGGCTGAACATCGCCGCCATCGTCGCCACCGCCATTGCGCTATTTGGCTGGGCGCTATTGCCAGATGCGCGTTGGGCTCCCGTGCTGTCGCTGCTGGCGGCGCTATTGCAGTTCGTGCGCCTTGCCGGATGGAACCCGTTAGCCACCCGGCGCGTTCCCATGCTGTGGATACTGCATGCGTCCTATCTGTGGATCCCCATCGGACTCACGCTGCTGGCGGCGGCAGAATGGGGTTGGCTGCCGCGCTCTGCAGGCATTCACGCGCTGACCATCGGTGCCACTGCCGGACTCATCCTCGGCATGATGACTCGCACCGCATTGGGTCACACCGGGCGGGCACCGATGGCAAGCCGCATCGAAACGACAGCCTTCGCGCTGATCCAGCTCGCCGCTACCGTACGTGTGTTCACCATCGTGTTCATACCCGCCGCTGTCACCGCAGGCATCCATGTCGCTGCCACAGCGTGGACAGTCGCATTCGCACTTTATCTTTGGCGCTACACCCCGTTCCTCATGCGTGCGCGCATGGACGGGCTGTCCGGCTGATTGCGCCAGTGCGATACCTTGTAGATCGCCAATTGACGGGCATCTTCACGGGGTTGTGTTTAGAGATGGCAGCGGAGAAGCAGGTTGAAGTGAGAGCGGTTGCGATCGGCCCGTGGATATTAAACTTCTCAAACTCGGCCTTAGCGGACAGTGTTGAAGGTCAACGAAAACGACTGCAACGTGTTCGACAACTGCCATTTATGGCATTGAGAAGCTAGTCGGTGTGATGCGCGTCAAAACGTTGTGTCTTTCTTGATCGCGGTTATTTTGTTTTTGCCGTTGTAAACAAAAAATAAGCCTATTACGAATAGTATGACGGCGAGGATGGCAGAGACCATGGAAATAATGCTCCATAGGCTGATAATCTTGTCGGGTAACCCAGTGGTGAGCGATAGGGTAACCAGTATGCTTACGAAAGCGTTTCCTAGCCATGCAGATGCAGAAAATAATATAGTTGCCGCTACGCCGGTTTTGAAAAGGTCCTCTAGCTCCGGTTCTTGTATGGGATATTGCTTCACGGTGCGCTGCCCGTGTACTTGTTGAATAGTGCTGCCTTTTGGTTTGCGCGCTTTTGGGTTTGGTGTTCCGGCACTACCTGCTGTGACTGGCGTGAGTGGAGGCTGGGCTTGAGCGAAGCTACCAGCACCAGTGGGTGGCATGGGGTTGGCGGGCGGGGCTATATTGCCGACGCCTTGCACATGTCTGGGGTCAGGCATTGTCGCTTGGTTCTGCAGGTTCATCGGGCGTGGTCGGCTGTTGAGCCCGCGCAATTAATACCTGAATTAAATTGACCAATGCCACGGCGTCGGATGTCGACAGGACTACGGCTGAATGAAAGTGTGGGGCGTGCTGTATATTTGCTTGCTCCGCGAATGCTAGGCGCAGCCCTGTCAATGTATTGTGACCAATGAACCTATTGGCGAGGACTGCGGGGACTGTGTAAGCCGCCTCTAAGTGTTCTGGTGTCACATCGTCGATTTTGGGTGAGTCGTTTTGCGCCATAATTTTGCTCCACTTAGGAAAAACCGTAAATATTATAATAACATGGCACTTAAGTTTTATTGCGTTAGGGTGATACTTGCTTATTACCAAATCAGAAGTAAAGGTTGGTTTTGGGCACGTTACAGAAGTTCACGGTCGTGCGTAATTGACCGGTGTCGCGTACAGGTTAATAACGGGCGTATGAATTTCACTTGATCAGGTAATCCCCCACCACGCCCGCAAACACCGCCGCCCCGAACCAGTTGTTGTGCAGGAACGCGGCAAAACATTTCTTGCGATCCCTGTCCCTGATGAGTCTGTAGTGATGGAATGCGATGAATTCAGCAACGATCAGGCCCAAGAAGTAGAACAGTCCCAGTCCTGCCATCAATCCCGCAATCGCCAGCAATAGCAGTGTGGTCAGGTAACAGATCATCACGGCCACCACGTCGTACTTGCCGAAGAACAATGCCGAGGAATGGATGCCGAGGTGGATGTCGTCGTCCCTGTCCACCATCGCGTATTCGGTGTCGTAGGCGACGGCCCAGAAGATGTTGGCGAGCAGCAGCACCCATGCAACCGGCGGCACGCTGCCCAGCGTCGCTGCAAAGGCCATGGGGATGCCGAAGCCGAAGGCGATGCCGAGGTAGGCTTGCGGGATGGCGAAGAAGCGTTTGGTGAACGGGTAGCTGGCAGCGAGGAAGACGGCAGGAAAGGCGAGCAGCCAGGTGAGCGGGTTCAGCGGCAGGATGAGCGCGAAGGATGCGAGCGCCAGTACGATGGCGACCCACAACGCTTCGCGTTCGCTGATCTTGCCGCTGGTGAGTGGGCGATCCTGAGTGCGCTTCACATGCTTGTCGATGTGACGGTCGGCGTAGTCGTTCACTGCACAGCCGGAGGAGCGCATCAGCACGGTGCCGAGCGTGAAGATGAACACGATGAGCCAGGATGGATGTCCGTTGCCGGCGATCCATACGGCCCACAGCGTCGGCCACAGCAGCAGCAGGATGCCGATGGGGCGGTGCAGGCGGGTGAGCTGGATGTAGAGGTGCAGGCGTTCGGTGATTTTCATATAGTGGATTTTAACCCGCTGCGTCATTCCGGCGTAGGCCGGAATCCAGCGTTTTATTCAACATGCAGTTGGTTTTGTCTTTGCTGCGCAAAGGATTAATTTTCTCAACTGGATTCCGGCCTGCGCCGGAATGACGGGCGTTAGGTGCGCAGGTAATCCGGTTCGTTCGCCATCCACCGTTGCAGGTGCGCCTGCGCTTCTTGCGGAAAATCGCGCAGCATCTCGTCGGCGATGTCGCGCGCCTTATCCAATAGTTTGTCATCCTCGGCCAGGTCGGCGAAGCGCAGCATGGGTACGCCGCTCTGTCTTGCGCCGAGCAGTTCGCCGGGGCCGCGCAGGCGCAGGTCTTGCTGGGCGATCTCGAAACCGTCGGTGTTCTCAAAAATGATTTTCAATCGTGCACGGGCAAGTTCGGACAGCGGTTGCTGGAACAGCAGTACGCATAGGCTTTCCGCTGCGCCGCGGCCGACGCGGCCGCGCAGCTGGTGCAGTTGCGCCAGCCCCATGCGTTCGGCATGGTCGATCACCATCAGGCTGGCATTGGGCACATCCACGCCGACCTCGATGACGGTAGTGGCGACCAGCAGCTGCAGTTCGCCTGCCTTGAACGCGGCCATGGTCTCGGCTTTTTCAGTACTACTTAATTTGCCGTGGGCGAGGCCGATGCGCAGGTCGGGAAAGATCTGCGTGAGCGTGGCAAAGGTCTCCAGCGCGGTCTGCAGTTGCAGTGCCTCGGATTCGTCGATCAGCGGGCATACCCAATAGGCCTGGCGGCCCTCCAGGCAGGCGGCGCGCACGCGTTCGAACACTTCCTCGCGCCGCGCGTCGCTCACCAGCTTGGTGACGATGGGTGTGCGGCCGGGCGGCAGTTCGTCGATCACCGATACGTCGAGGTCGGCGTAATAGCTCATCGCCAAGGTTCTGGGGATGGGCGTGGCGCTCATCATGAGCTGATGCGGTTCGGCACCTTTGCCGCGCAAGGCCAAGCGCTGCTGCACGCCGAACTTGTGCTGCTCATCCACGATGACCAGCCCCAGCTTGTGGAATTCGACCGAATTCTGGAACAGCGCGTGGGTGCCGATGGCGAGCATGGTGTCGCCTTGCGCGATGCGTTCGGCAGCGGCGGTCTTGTCCTTCTTTTTCAGGCTGCCGGAGAGCCATACCGGTGTTATGCCGAGCGGTACAAGCCAGTCGCGCAGCTTGAGGTAATGCTGTTCCGCCAGGATCTCGGTCGGCGCCATGAAGGCGACCTGGTAGCCGTTCTCGATGGCCTGCAGCGCGGCCAGTGCAGCGACCACAGTCTTGCCGCTGCCGACATCGCCTTGCAGCAGGCGTTGCATCGGATGCGGACGCGCGAGGTCGGTGCTGATCTCGTGCCAGACTTTCTTCTGCGCGCCGGTAAGGGCAAAGGGCAGATCCTGCAGTAACGCATCGGTGAGCCTGTTGTGTGCCGCAAGTCCGGGTGCGACACGCCGGCTGCGTTCGCGGTAATGCACGCGCATGGACAATTGCTGCGCCAGCAGTTCGTCGAACTTGATGCGCATCCAGGCAGGATGCGCCCGTTCGAGCAATGCGTCTTCGTCGATGTCGGGCGGCGGCTGGTGCAGCAATCTCACGCTGGCGGCGAACTCCGGCAGATGCAACCGCTGCAATATCTTTTGCGGCAGCGTGTCGTCGAGTGGCAGTTCGTTCAGCGCAGCGTGGATGTGTTTGGTCAGCGTGGCTTGCGGCAAGCCGGCAGTGGTCGGGTAGACCGGTGTGAGCGCCTGTTTCAGCGGCACGGATTCACCCGCCACACGGCACTTGGGATGCACCATCTCGTCGCCGAAGAAGCCCATGCGCGGTTCGCCCAGTGCGCGGATGCGTTTGCCGACGGCGAGCTGTTTCTGCTGGCTGGGATAGAAATTCAGGAAGCGCAGGTAGAGGATGCCGCTGTCGTCCTGCAACTGGCACACCAGGCTGCGTCGCGGCCGATACATCACTTCGCTATGGATGATCTCGCCTTCCACTTGCGCAGACTCTCCCGGTTTCAGGTCGGCGATGCGGGTGATCCGCGTCTCGTCTTCATAACGCAGCGGCAGGTGCAGTACCAGATCGAACGGAGTGTGGATGCCGAGCTTGGTGAATTTGCTTTGTGTGGCGGGAGCGATCTTCAGCGGCACTTATCCGGCATTCTGCGTGGTGTTGGACATCATCTGGGCGACCCGCTCGTCCGATACGCGCAGCCGGTCGGCGAGCGTGGACAGGAACACCTGGTTGAAATGCAATTGGCAGCGGTCGGAGAGTTGGTCGAGCTGGCTGGGCAATATCTTCATCACGGTGATCTCGGTGGTGGCCGTGATGCTGGCGGAACGGGGCATCTGCTTGCGGCTGGTGTAGGACATCTCGCCGATGATGGAGCCGCTGTTGAGTGTGTTGAGCAGACGGTTGTTGCGCGATACGGTGACGCCGCCGTTGGTCAGGACATAGAACGCATCACCCAGTTCACCTTCGCGCAGCAGTATGGTCTTGGCAGGCTGTTTTTGCCATTCTCCCACGCGCAACAGTTCCCACAGTTCGATATCGGAGAAATCCTGGAACATTTTCAGCTTGCGCAGTGCGGTGAACTTCTCGTTCTCGCCGATCTCCAGGTCGCTCTTCTCGAAATGGCCGAGTGCCGCCAGTTCGTTGCCGAAGTCGCGCCAGGTGGCGAATCGCTTGGCCGGATCCTTTTCCAGCGCGATCATCACGATGCGCTCCAGCTGCGGCGGCAGGTCTTTGCGCAGCTTGGTCGGGAGGGGCGGCTTCTCGTTCAGTATCAGCTGATAAAGATGGGCCAGACTCTTCGGCCTGTACGGCGAGCGTCCGGTGAGCAGGCGATACATCACCACGCCCAGCGAATAGATGTCGGTGGAGTGGGTGATCTCGTCGCCGCGCACTTGCTCCGGCGACATGTAGTTGGGCGATCCCACGCTGTTCTGCGTCTCTTCGAGGTCCACCCGCACGGCGGCGCCCAGGTCGGCGATCTTGATCTCGTCGGGATTGCACAGCAGCAGGTTGGCGGGCTTGATGTCGCGGTGGATGACGCCGTTGAATTGCGCGTAGTTGAGCGCGCGGCAGCACTTGAACATGTATTCGACCACACGATCGAGCGGCAGCAGGTTGTCCGGCTGGATGTGCTTCTCCAGCGTGCCGCCCGGCACGTATTCCATCACGATGTAACTCTTGCTGTCGCTGATGAAGGCCTCGTAAGTGGTGACGATGTTCGGGTGCGCCAGCTTGCCGGCCAGGCCGGCTTCTATCTCCAGTTGGCGGCGGTTCTGCTTGCCGTTCTTGGGGTCGTCGAGGAACGACTGCTTGAACACCTTGATGACGACCTCGCGGTCGAACAGCGGGTCATGTCCCAGATAGACCATGCTGGTACCGCCGTCCCCCAGTTTCCTGATCAGGCGGTACCTGCCGAGATGCGATCCATGGCTCAATGTGTGGCTCAAGTCCTACTCCTGCAGGCACAACACGCCATCGGCCTCCACCAGTGCGTCGCGCGGCAGCGAAGCGACTCCCACGGCGGCACGGGCCGGATAGGGCTGGTGGAAATAGGTCGCCATGATCTCGTTCACCTTGGCGAAATGCTTGAGGTCGGTGAGGTAGATGTTGAGTTTCACCATGTCGTTCAGGCTGCCGCCCGCGGCATCGGCGACGGCACGCAGGTTCTGGAACACGCGGTGGACTTGCGCTTCGATGCCATCGACCATGGTCATGGTGTTGGGGTCCAGGCCGATCTGGCCGGAAAGGTAGACGGTGCCGTCCACGCGCACGGCCTGGGAATAAGTGCCGATGGCAGCGGGTGCGTCGGGTGTCTGGATCACGTATTTGTTCAGCATGAGATTCTCCCTTCGAATTTGTTCTAGTTGGCCAGTTTGGCGAACCTGTCGTCGGCCATTCTGAGGCGGTCCGCCATGACGCGCAAGAAGGCCTGGTTGAAATGCAGCTGGCAATGGTCGGAAAGCGTCGCCAGTTGCATAGGCGAAATTTTCAGCACCGTGACGTCGGTGCCGGCAGTGACGGTCGCGGAGCGTGCGACGGCCCTGCCGCTGATATAGGCCATCTCGCCGAAGCAGTCGTCGCTGCGGATCACGTTGAGCAGGCGGCCGTTCTTGGTCACGCTCACGCTGCCGTCGATGATGATGTAGAAAGCGTCGCCCATCTCGTCTTCGCGCATCAGTACGGTCTGCGGCGGCTGCTTCTGCCATTCGCCGACGCGCAGTATCTCCCATAGCTCGGTATCGGTGAAGTCCTTGAACAGCGACATCTCGCGCAGGGTGGTGAATTTCTCGGTCTGGTTGATATCGAGCGGCCTTTGTTCGAAACGACCAAGCGCGGCAAGGTCGGCGCCGAAATCCTTCCAGTTCTGATAACGCTCCTTCAGATCCTTGTGCATGGCGCCCAGCACGACGCGTTCGAGTTGCGGCGGGATGTCCGGGCGCAGGCTGCGCAAGGTCGGTGGTGTGGTGTGCAATATCTGCTGGCACAGTGCGGCCAGGTTGTCCGCCTTGAACGGGAGGTGGCCGGTAAGCAATCGATACATCACCACCCCCAGCGAATAGATGTCGGTCTGGTGGGTCAGCACCTCGCCGCGCAGCTGTTCCGGCGACATGTAGCCGGGCGAACCGACGTTGCTGATCTGCGTCTGTTCGATGTTCAGCAGCAGGGCCGCGCCCATGTCGGAGATCTTGATATCGCCGTCCGCGGTGAGCAGCATGTTGGCGGGCTTGATGTCGCGGTGGATGACGCCGTTGAATTGCGCGTAGTTGAGTGCGCGGCAGCACTTGAACATGTATTCCACCACGCGGTCGATGGGCAGCAGATTATCCGGGTCGGAATGTTTCTCCAGCGTGCCGCCGTTGACATACTCCATCACGATATGGCTGGCATCGTCGCTGATCATTGCATCGTAGATCGCCACGATGTGCGGATGCGACAGCTTTCCGGCCAGCGAGGCTTCGTTGTCCAGTTGACGCTGGTACAGCTTGCCCATCCTGGGGTCGTTCAATATCTCCTGCTTCAGCACCTTGATGGCCACCTCGCGCTTTGCGAAAGGGTCGAAACCGAGATACACGGTGCTGCTTGCGCCCTGTCCGAGCTTCTTTCTGAGGATGTATTTGCCCAGGGTTTCTGGAGGTTGCATGTTGGCAGTTGCCTGTGAGGAAGTTCACGGAATCTACACGAACAGGCACTAGTTCCACAACTGCCGGATGACGGCATGAATGGCGGCTGGCTTGTTGAAAGAGCGGCTTTCGCCGATAATGCCGCGGCCTTGCCAGAGTCCCAAACCTTACTACCGGACACTCTCCATTGAATATTAATTTCCAACGTGCAGTCGACCATTGGGCCGGGATGCCCATTTGCCGGGTTCTTTCATTGTTCGAGCGGGTTCGGCGCATGTTCTTCGGACAGCCTGCCGCTGCACGGCCCAGGCGCATCCTGATCGTATTGCTTTCCGAGATGGGCAGCCTGGTGCTGGCGCAACCGATGTTCGCCGATCTGCGCAAGCGTTATCCCGATGCCTCATTGCATATCCTGATGTTCGCCAAGAATCGCGAGGTGCTCGACCTGCTGGGCGTGATGCCGCCGGAGAACGTCATCACCATCCGCGACAAGTCGCTGGGCGGTTTCATTGCGGACTGCTTCGGCGCACTGCTGGCGATGCGCCGTATCGGTTTCGATGTCGTGATCGACTGCGAACTGTTCTCGCGCGTGAGCAGCATCTTCTCCTATCTGTCCGGCGCACCCCTTCACGTCGGTTTCCATCCGCATACGCAGGAAGGGTTGTATCGCGGTTCGTTCATCAATCGTCCGGTCCTCTACAACCCCTACCGGCATCTGTCGCAGCAGTTCCTGACCATGGTCGCGGCCATCGGATCGGACACGCATCCAAAAGCCAAGGCACAGGCTGCGGAACTGTCTGCGCCGCCGCTGCTGCAGTTCGCCGATGGCGAGTTGCAGCAGGTCGAAACGGTCCTGCATGAGGATTTTCCGGTGCTGCCGGGCAAGAAGCTGGTGCTGGTCTATCCGGGCGGCGGCATCCTGCCGATCCGCGCGTGGCCCGCGGAGAACTACAAACGCTTGTGTACCGAACTGCTGAACGACGGTTACGTGGTGGCGGTGATCGGGCTCAAGGAAGACAAGCCGCTGGCGCAGGAGGTGGTGGCTGCATGCAACCATGCCAACTGCATAGACCTGACCGGATACACCAGGTCGGTGCGCCATCTGCTGGCCATCTTCCATCGCGCGTCGCTGCTGGTGACCAACGATGGCGGTCCCGGCCAGTTCGCCGCGCTGACGCCGCTGCAGACGCTGGTGTTCTTCGGCCCGGAGACGCCGGCGCTGTACAGCCCGCTGGCGCCCAACATCCATTGCCTCTATGCAGGTCTCTCATGCTCGCCTTGCCTGACTGCCTACAACCACCGCAAGTCGCCCTGTGACGGCGACAACCAGTGCCTGAAACAGATCGGCATCGAACAGGTGTTGCTGCAGGCGCGTGGATTGCTGCAAGCGGAAGGGCGCGCATGAGCACGTTGCTGAATCTGCACCTGTCGCTGGCTTCATTGTTCCGCCGGATATTTTCCCGGCGTTTCCTGAAATTCGGCACGGTGGGCGCATCGGGTACGGTGGTCAATCTCGGTATCCTGTATCTGGGGCAGGAACATCTGTTTCGCGACATACAGCCGACCCAGCTCAAGCTCAACCTGTCGCTGGCGCTGGCCATCTTCCTGGCCACAGTGAACAATTTCTTCTGGAACCGCTTGTGGACCTGGGCTGACCGCAAGGAGCACCACCACAAACCTTGGCTCGCGCAGTTCTGGCAATACACGCTGGCGTGCTGGCTGAGCATCGCCCTGCAGATCGTGTTCACCAATCTGCTGGCGCCGCATTTCTTCTACCAGATCGCCAATCTCATCGCCATCGGGCTGACCAGTGTGCTGAATTTCGTGCTCAACGACATCTGGACGTTCGGTCGCCTGAAACTGATCCGGCACGCCGAGCCGCCGCGCGGCGATTGACCATGTTCAGGCGGCTGGGTGGTGCAGGTCTGCTGTGGAACGTCCTGGCGATATCGCTCGCCGTATTCACTTATTTCTATGGCCTCGACAGCCAGCAGATCCCCAAGAACGGCGACGAATATCCATACGAGCACATCACACGGCTGACCGCGGCGAGCGGACAGCTGTTGCCGTTGCAGTCCGAACTCGATGGCATGCGCAACACCAAACCGCCGCTGCTGTTCTGGCAGGGCATCGCTTCGACGCACTGGGGGCAGGACTGGGACCTGTGGCACCTGCGCTACCCCAGCGTGATCTATACGCTGCTCACTGCACTACTGGTTTTTCTGCTGGCCCGGAAACTGTCGGGGCAATTGCAGAGCGGCTTCATCGCAGCACTGACATTCCTCGCCTTCTTCAGCACCTACCGGTTCGGCAGGCCGTTCCTGGTCAATCCGCCCGAGGTGTTCTGGTTGTTCCTGCCGTTCTTCACGCTGCTGTATTGGCGGCCGGCCGGTTTCGGATCCAGGCTGATCGTTCCGTTGTTGCTGGGCATCGAGATCGGTATCGGATTGTTGTATAAGTCCTTCGCTTTGCTGGCGCCGATCGGTCTGGCACTGGCCTGGTGGTATCTGCACCAGCGCCGTTACCAATGGCGCGAGTTTCTGGTCAAGGATGCCGCCAAACCGGTATTGGCGGGCGTCGTGGCGCTCTCGCTGTTTGCACTGTGGTTCGTGGTCGATCCCGATCCGCAGTCGGTATGGCGCGAATTCGTGATCGGCGAGAACGCGGGCAAGTTCGAGGCGCACAGCGGCAGTTACCTGTCGCAATTGCTGTGGGGCGGAAGCAGCATCTGGGCGCTGCTGCTTGGATACCCGATGGATGCGGGGCTGCTGGCATTCCCGGTGGCGGCGCTGTTCTTTGTGGCATACCGGCAGCGCCACCGGCTCGGCGACGACGAGAAGCTGCTGTGGATATGGATGGCCGTGCTGTTCATGGTGTTCGCCGTCCCCAGCCAGCGTTCCGCGCGTTACCTGCTGGAGGCGATGCCGGGTGTCGCGGTGCTGTGCGCGTTGAACTGGCAGCGCATCCCGCGCTGGGTATTCATGTTCACGCTGGTCGCTGCCGGCGCGGTGCTCATGCTGCTGGCGTTCCTTGCCATGAGTCTGCAGCGCGAGATCGCCGGGATGTATGCCTGGGGCTACTGGCTGTTGCTGGCTGTGTCCCTGTTGCTGGTTCTGATCGCCCTGTTCGTTCCCGGATTCACGCGCAACGCAACCAACGTGGTGGCGCTGCTCACCCTGCTTTCCCTGGCCGCTTTCCTGCGGCCGTTCGATGGTGCATTGGGTAACTATAGCGAGACAGCCCGGCAGTTTGTGCAGCACAAGGATGTGTGGGTGCCGTGCAACTTCCGCGCGCATGACGAAGGGGATCGATTCATGCTTCCAAGCGCGCGCGTGCATGGTTATGATGAGCGCTGGAATCTGAAACCCGCCGAGCTGGCCGCGCGCTACCGCTGGTTCACGCTGCAACTGCCGCTCGCAGCAGAAGGCTGCGCGGGCTGCCGGGTGATAGGACAAAGACTTGAGATACGCGGACGGCAAAGTTCGCAGGAACTGCAAGCGATGCTCAAGGGGGATGTGTTGCAATATCTATTCGTGAAAGAACTGCTGGTGGAATCGTCAAATGTGGATCCGGCTCTGCAAGCCACGAACAAGGAAGGGTGTCGTTGATGCTGGATCTTAAGCGCGCCGTTTCGCTTGGTATCGTGTTGCTGGCTTTCGGTTTCGGCTTGCACAAGGCATGGCAACGGCCCGAACCGGCCTTCGGATTCAGGCTGCCGGTCATCGATCCTCCCGTTGCACAGCCCGTCGCGCAAAAGAAACCGCCGTTGCGCAAAAGGGGTCGGCATCGCTATCGGCGCGACGATGAACCGAATGTCGTGATCGGCCGTTTCGAAAGCCATTTCGCTTCCTCACGCCAACACGTGCAGGTGCATGCGTCTTCGCTCATCGAGCTCAAGGACGGGCGCATCCGTGCCTTCTGGTTCTCCGGCAGCCGCGAAGGCGCATCGGATGTGACCATCAATACGGCGGTGTTCGATCCGGCCAGAGATGAATGGGGCGCCGAGCAGATCGTGGCCAGCCGCTCCAGCACGCAGCGGGCCTTGCACCGCTATGTGTCCAAGTTGGGCAATCCAGTGGCGGGGCGTGCCGCGGACGGCACGCTGCGCTTGTTCTATGTGACGGTGTCGCTGGGCGGCTGGGCAGGCAGCTCGATCACCGAGATGACCTCGGCCGATGACGGCGAGACTTGGAGCGCGCCGCGCCGGCTGATCACGTCCCCGTTCATCAATATCAGCACGCTGGTGAAAGGCACGCCATTCCTGTATGCCGACGGCTCCATGGGATTGCCGGTGTATCACGAGTCTTTCAGCAAGTTCGCCGAGATACTGCACCTGGATGCGGACGGCGACGTGATGGACAAGCAACGCCTGGCAAGGGCCGGGCAAGGTACTTTGCAGCCGGTGGTGCTGGTGAAGAGTTCGAACGATGCGCTGGTGCTGACGCGCTATGCAGGCAGGGACAATCCGCATCTTGCGCGCAGCCTGACTACCGCAGACGGCGGGCGCGACTGGGGTGCGGTGGAAAAATCGCCTTTCCCCAATCCCGATGCGGCGCTTTCGGCCACGGCATTGCCGGATGGCCGCCTGCTGGCGGTGCTGAACCATCAGGAACAGGGGCGCGACAGCCTGTCACTGATGCTGTCGGCGGATGGCGGCCACAGCTGGAAGGAATTGCATCGCCTGGAAGAGATGCGCGTGTTGCGCGACAAGAAGCTGGATGAGACGCAATGCCTGCATATCGTGCGCGGGCTGCTGGTGAATTCCGAAACGCGCTTGGCCAAGGCGCCGGCTGCAACGCTGGATGAGTATGTCGATTCCGCCAAGGCCAGGGTGCGCGCGGACGGCGGCTGCAACTTCGAATTTTCCTATCCTTACCTGATCCAGGCGCGTAACGGCGATTTCCATCTTTCTTATACCTGGAACCGGGTGTTCATCAAACATGTCACCTTCGATCAGCTGTGGTTGAACCGTCTTTTGAAAAAGGGTCCCGATGCAACTCGACACTGATCTGACCGGACTATTCGGCATCACACTGGCCATCGTCGCGCTGTTCGTCCGCTTGCCGCAAATCAAAGCCTTGCCGCCGCTCAAGCGTGCCGGGGCGCTGCTGGCAGCGGTGATCGTGGTCTCGATCCCGTTATGGGGCGTCTCCATGGCGGGCTTCGTGCGCGGCATGACGGGCGACCTGAGCATCGCCACGCTGGTGTTGCTGGCCTTGGCCTTGGCACGTTCGTTCTTCGACCGGGCTGCACTTGAAGAGCAGAACAGGAACGCGATGCTGAGAGCCATCCTGATCGCGGCGATCCTGTTCTACCCTCTCGCACTCGGGCTAGGCATGTTCGATCCTTACCGCCTGGGTTACGGCAACCTGTGGTTCATGGTGTTGCTGCTGGGCCTGACGATATGGGCGAGCCTGCGCTACTCCACGTTGCTGGCGATCTGCATCGCGCTGGCAGTCGCGGCCTGGAGTGCCGGCTGGTATGAATCGCACAACCTGTGGGACTATCTGCTCGATCCGTGGCTGGCGGTATATGCATTCGCAGTACCGGTGAAGCGCTGGTGGGCGCGATGGAGAGGGGCAGATGCCAAGCTTGAAGCGTAGCGATTACCGGACCCTGGCATTGGCCGCTTTGGGCGGCACGCTGGAGTTCTACGATTTCATCATCTTCGTGTTCTTCGCCGGGGCGATCTCGAAACTGTTCTTCCCGCATGACATGCCGGACTGGCTGAGCCAGACGCAGACCTTCGGCATCTTCGCGGCGGGTTATCTGGCGCGTCCATTGGGCGGGATCATCATGGCCCACTTCGGCGACCTGTTCGGCCGCAAGCGCATGTTCATGCTGAGCATCCTGCTGATGGCGCTGCCGACGCTGGCGATCGGCCTGTTGCCGACCTATGCGGCGATCGGCATCTGGGCGCCGTTGTTGCTGCTGGCGTTGCGCGTGTTCCAGGGGGCGGCCATCGGCGGCGAAGTGCCGGGTGCCTGGGTGTTCGTCGCCGAACATGTGCCGCAACGCCATGTCGGTTTCGCCTGCGGCACGCTTACCGCGGGATTGACGGGTGGCATCCTGCTCGGTTCCCTGGTGGCTACTGCCGTCATCCGTTCCTACACACCTGCCGAACTGCTGGCCGACGGCTGGCGCATGCCGTTCATCCTGGGCGGCGCGTTCGGCCTGGTGTCGGTATGGTTGCGCCAGTACCTGCACGAGACGCCGGTGTTCAAGGAGATGCAGGCGCGGCAGCAACTGGCCAGCGAGTTGCCGCTGAAGACGGTGGTGCGCGCGCATCGCCCGGCAGTGGTGCTCACCATGCTGATGACCTGGCTGCTTTCCGCCGCCATCGTGGTGATGATCCTGATGACGCCGACGCTGGTGCAGAAATTGTTCGCCATACCGGCTGCGGTCGCGCTGCAGTCGAACAGCATCGCGACCCTGTTCCTGAGCATCGGCTGCATCGCGTTCGGTGCGCTGGCGGACCGCTTTGGTGCCGGACGCGTGCTGGCGGCAGGCTGCATGGCGTTGGGCGCGTCCTCGTGGCTGCTTTACAGCCAGTTGAGTGCGGCCCCGGAACATATCTATGTCCTGTATGCATTGAATGGTTTCTTCGTCGGCGTGATCGGCGTCGTTCCCAGTACGGCAGTGCGGCTGTTTCCCCCGGCCGTGCGTTTCTCCGGCCTGTCCTTTGCCTATAACGTGGCTTACGCGGTGTTCGGCGGTCTGACCCCGGTGCTGGTGAGCCTGATGCTGGGTTTCGACAGCTTTGCACCGGTGCATTATGTGGTTGCCCTCAGTGTGGTCGGCATAGGCCTGGGCGTCTATCTGCGACGGCGCGAGGTGGTTATCAGATAGCGCGGCTTTATGCGACAATGCGCCCTCTCGATAAGAGCGCTAGCATGCGCCAGCAACAGCCCGAATAACGAATAGGAAGTGTCTTTGGAAAACCTCAAGCGATTGCTCGCATCGGATATGGCAGCGGTGGATGCGGTGATCCGTGCCCGTCTGCACTCGGAAGTGGCATTGGTCAATCAGGTCGGCGAATACATCATCAACAGCGGCGGCAAGCGCCTGCGCCCGGCGCTGGTGCTGCTTTCCGCGCAGGCGTTCGGCTACGGCGGCAAACACCATCACGACCTGGCGGCAGTGGTCGAGTTCATCCACACCGCGACCTTGCTGCACGACGATGTGGTGGACGAGTCCGAATTGCGCCGCGGGCGCGAGACCGCCAACGCGTTGTTCGGCAACGCGGCCAGCGTGCTGGTCGGCGATTTCCTGTATTCGCGCTCGTTCCAGATGATGGTGGATGTGGGCGAGATGCGCGTGATGCAGACCTTGGCAGACGCCACCAACGTGATCGCCGAGGGCGAGGTGCTGCAGCTGCTCAACTGCCACGATGCGAGTGTCGACATTCCCAACTACATGCGCGTCATCCATTGCAAGACCGCCAAACTGTTCGAGGCGGCGATGCGTCTCGGCGCGATCCTCGGCAAGGCGTCCACCGCCGACGAAGAAGCGGCGGCGAAATACGGCATGCATCTCGGCACCGCGTTCCAGCTGATCGATGACGTGCTGGATTATTCCGCCGACGAAGCCCAGACCGGCAAGCATCTGGGCGACGACCTGGCCGAGGGCAAACCTACGCTGCCGCTGATCTATGCCATGCAACACGGCACCGGCGCACAGGCTGCCGTGGTGCGCGATGCCATCGAGCAGGGTGATGTGGGCAAGTTCACGGAGGTGCTGACGGTCATCCGCGATACGGGGGCGCTGGAATTCACGCGCCAGCAGGCTTTGCGTGAGACCGAGACCGCCTGTGCCGCGATCGCGGCGATGGCCGATTCTAAATACAAGCAGTGTCTGTTAGAATTGGCACACTTTGCCGCAACGCGGCAATTTTAGTTTCACCGCAGGCCATCCGGCCTGCATGAGCGGGGTGTAGCTCAGCCTGGTAGAGTACTGCGTTCGGGACGCAGGAGTCGGAGGTTCGAATCCTCTCACCCCGACCAACCTAAGTTGGTCTTCGTTATCCAAAACTCCCATCCATGCGCATATCCAGGGGCATTGGTTATCCTGCAGGGATCGCTGCGAAAGTGATCGAGCCAGAACCCAAGTGTGTGCTTGCAGGCGATTGATATAAACTGGCGATGACTGATTCATTGGAGGGGAATTTCTGAAAAACTGGTGGAGATCACTCGGGATCGGTACCAAGCTCAGCATCCTTATTCAGGGGATGCTGGTCGTTGTATTGTTCATTGCCCATTTCTGGGTGATCAATCTTTTCAACCAGGCGATCCTGGACGAGGC
Organism: Sideroxydans lithotrophicus ES-1; assembly: GCF_000025705.1. Classification (NCBI taxonomy): domain Bacteria; kingdom Pseudomonadati; phylum Pseudomonadota; class Betaproteobacteria; order Nitrosomonadales; family Gallionellaceae; genus Sideroxydans; species Sideroxydans lithotrophicus. The sequence goes on from NC_013959.1 coordinate 325,619, forward strand.
CGAAAGGCGCGCCGAGATCTCCGCCGACGGGGTGATCAACGGCATGAACATGCTGATGGTCACCGGCATGATCTCGAACCCGGACAATCGCCGGTTGTTCATCAGGAAGATGGGTGCATCGGAGAACGTCAGCGAGCTGCGCATCATCCGCGCCAAGCAGGTGCAGGATCAGTTCGGTCCGGGCTTGCCGGAAGAACAGGCCAGGGATGACATGGATCGCCGCGCGATCGAATCGAAGAAACCGCAGTTCCAGCTGAGCGAGGATCACGGCATGCTGAAATTGCGGGCCGTGGTGCCGTTCATTGCCAGCAACTACTTCCGCGGTACCAATTGCCTGCTATGCCATCATGTGCAACCCGGTTCGGTCAACGGGGCCGCCAGCATCACCATCGACCTCACCAATGAGTTGAACAAGATCAAGCACACCAAGGATCTGCTGATCCTTGGGCACATCATGCTGCAGATACTGCTGTTCTTCGCCATCAACTGGCTTATCAACAGGTTCACGCGGCCGATCGTGAAGTTGCAATCCACCATGGAGTCGATGCAGCTCAGCGGCAGCATGGAGCAATTTGTCCCGGTCAAACTGGAGCAAGGCGAGCAGGATGAGATCGGCAAGCTCGGCCTGGCATTCAACCAGATGTCGGAGGCGTTATCCAACTCCGAAAGATCGATGAAGCTGGCCGCTTCGATCTACCAATCGAATGCCGACGCGATCATGGTCACGGACGAGAACAACCTGATCGTGGATGTGAATCCGGCCTTTACCCGCATCACCGGCTATACGCTGGACGAGGTGAGGGGCAAGAACCCCAGGATCATGCAGTCCGGCAAGCATGACAATGAATTCTATCGGCACATGTGGCAGGCGATCCTGAACGAGGGGCACTGGCAGGGAGAGATATGGGACAAGCGCAAGACCGGCGAGATCTACGCCAAGCTGGCGCATATCAGCATCCTGCGCCGCTCTGATGGCGGCGTATACCGCCATGTGGCGCAATTCTCCGACATCACCGAGAAGAAGCAGAAGGACGAGCTCATTTTCTGGCAGGCCAATTACGATGCCCTGACCTGCCTGCCCAACCGCCGTCTGCTGAACGACCGGCTCGCGCATGCGCTTGCCGCCAACAAGCGCAATGAGGATTGCGGCGCACTGATGTTCCTCGATCTGGACAAGTTCAAGACGCTGAACGATACCCTGGGCCATGCCTATGGAGACATGTTGCTGGTCGAAGTGGCCAGGCGCATCAAGTCCTGCGTGCGCGAAGTCGACACGGTCGCGCGTATCGGCGGCGATGAGTTCGTGGTGCTGCTGGAGAATCTCGGTGCCGACATCAAGGATGCCACCCAGGCAGCGGCGCACATCGCCGAGAAGATACGCGCAAGCCTGTCCACCCCCTACCAGCTGCACGACAAGATGCATCACAGTTCGCCCAGCATCGGCGTCAGTCTCATACACTGCAACGGCGAATCGGCGGAAGAGCTGATCAAGCAGGCCGACATGGCGATGTATCAGGCCAAGGAGGCTGGGCGCAATGCGGTACGGTTCTTCGATCCGCAGATGCAGCAATCGGTGGAAACGATCGCTGCGCTGGAGTCCGATCTGCGCCATGCCGTGCACGAGCGGCAGTTGCAACTGTTCTACCAGATCCAGCTTGACCACACTCACCATCCCGTCGGTGCCGAGGCATTGCTGCGCTGGATACATCCCGTGCGCGGCATGGTGTCGCCGGCGCAATTCATCCCCTTCGCCGAGGAAAGTTCGCTGATACTCGATATCGGGCATTGGGTGCTGGATGAGGCCTGCCGGCAGATCGCTGCCTGGAGCCACCAGGAACGGACGCGCGATCTGGTGCTGGCGGTCAACATCAGTGCGCGGCAATTCAAGCAGCCCGATTTTGTGGAGCAGGTCGGGGCGATGATCCGGAAACATGCCATCCAGCCAGCACGACTCAAGCTGGAGCTGACCGAGAGCATCGCGCTGGAAGAGCTCGACGTCATCATTACGAAGATGCATGCGTTGAGAAACGGGCTCGGCATCTCGCTGTCGCTGGATGATTTCGGCACGGGCTATTCGTCCCTGTCCTACCTGAAGCGCCTGCCGCTCGACCAGATCAAGATCGACCAGAGTTTTGTGCGCGACATGACGGTCGATAGCGGCGATGCCGTGATGGTCAAGACGATCATCGACATGGCGCACAACTTCGGTATCGAGGTGATCGCCGAAGGCGTCGAGACTGCCGGACAGTTTTTCCTGCTCAAGCAGTATGGCTGCCTGTTATTCCAGGGTTACCTGTTTGGCAGGCCGGTGCCGCTGCGAGAGTTCGAGGCGCTGCTGCAGCAAACTGGATCGTCCGCAACCTGAATATAATGGCACTACCAGTGTGACCAGCCCAGGGCCTAACCATGTTCAGTCTGTTTGAAGGAAAACCGGATCATCCCCTGTTCGATCTGGCGGAAGCCCGGCGCCTGATCGCCGAGCTGCCCGAAGACGACCATTACAAGGCGCTGGAAGACATCACCTTCTGGCTGGATTCGATCAAGACCGTCAAAGGTTTCCATCCCGAGGTGCGTGCCGCCATCATCCTGTTGCTGGATGAAACCGCCTTGCCGCTGCACAACGAGTTGCTGAACCAGTATATGAGCGCGCCGCACCTGCAGGACTTCAAGGGGGTGCATCAATGGCAGGGCATCCATGCCTATGCCAGGGCGCTGGCCGAAGCATATGCCGCAAGCATGGAGGAATACCGTGGCGCAAAGAGCAGGCCGCTTGAACTCAGGCAGCAATTGCCGTTGCTGTGCGTCAGGTGGGCACGCGCCATCGGCGAGCAGGTGAAGCTGGAGCTGATGCGCTATCTCGATGTCGCGCCCGAAGTGTGGCGGCAGGCGGGGGCATGCCAGCGTTTCATCGAGGCCGAACAGATCGCCGAGAGCATGGTGCTTCCGTATGCGGGCCATGTCATCCACAGCAGCCCGCAACGCGAACTGTTGCGCGTGTTGCTGCTGTATGTGTCGGCGCCGGACGAGCTGGCGCCGGACCAGATCGAGGTGACTTACCGCATCGCCGGGCGCCTGTGCAGCTTCTTCGATCTGAAGAACGCGGCGGATGACGATTGCCCTTACCGCTTCGACATTGCCGCAGGCGATGCCCCGCACCGGGTGGACGGAACGGCCACGCCGGACTCGCGCTACTTTGGCGCGGTACGCGCCCTGCCGGCGGTGGACAAGATCGAAAGACAGAACGAGGACGATCCGGTCTGGCAGGAACGGCGCTTCGGCAGCGAGTTCACCCCGGCCGGCAAGCTCACCGTGCTCAAGCATCTGCTGACCTGGTGGGCGCCGCAACCGCCGCTGCGGCATCAGGACCATCGCGGTATCGATAGCAAAGTCGATGTGGTACACGGCTTCAAACTGATCAGCCAGCTGGTGACGCGCATCGAGCTGGCCGGCGTCGATGATGCCGACGGCCAGGCGCACAAGATCGGGCTGGCTGCCGACTCGGAGATCGACTATACCGCCGAGATATGGACCGTGACCGATATCAGCCTCGATGAGATCGGCATCAAGCTGGCCAAGAGTGCGGGCGCATGGGTCAAGATCGGCGACCTGTGCGGTATCAAGACCCAGAACAACCCGCTGTGGTGGGTCGGTGCGATCCGCCGCATCCACACCGACGCGGACAACACCGTACACCTGGTCATCGGCATCATCGCCAAGAAACCGCTTTCCATCTGGCTGCGCGCGCTGGGCAAGGGGGCAGAGAAGGCATCCAACTGGGAGACCAGTTCCGGCTCGTTCCAATACACCTACCTGCCGACCATCGTCTTGCCCGATGTGCACAATAGTTTCCTCAGTGCCACCTTGCTCATGCAATCCGGCGCTTTCGTGCCGGGCAACTACTATCAGGCGCTGATGGGCGAGAACAGTCGCGAGGTCAAACTGACTAAGCTGCTCGCCGAGGGTGAAGACTTCGAGCAGGTCGGTATCGAGTGGATGACATGAAATTCGCGTAGCGATTCATTTGCTCCCTCTCCCGCTTGCGGGAGAGGGTTGAGGAGAGGGAAGCGAGCATGGCAGGTTTTATCATCAGGTGCGGCATCAGGCTCGCTGGAGTGACCGGCAAAACAGGCTGGAAGCAAATGGAAAAGGCGGCTAACATTCGTCCCGGCGGTCCGCGCCCGATGCGACTAACCGGCCGCCGACAACTATGACTACAATTTCGCCCCCTTTTCTGCTTCGGCTTTGCCTTATCCCATGCGTATCCTGATCAGCAACGACGACGGCTATTTCGCGCCGGGACTGGCCTGTCTGGCGCAACATCTTTCCGCCATCGCCGAAGTGACGGTCGTCGCGCCGGAGCGCGACCGCAGCGGTGCGAGCAATTCGCTCACCCTGAACCGTCCACTCAACCTGCGCCGGGCGGCCAGCGGCTTCTATTATGTCGATGGCACGCCGACCGATTGCGTGCACCTGGCGGTGACCGGCATGCTGGATACCCAGCCCGACATCGTGGTGTCCGGCATCAACTCCGGTGCCAACATGGGCGACGACACCATCTATTCCGGCACGGTGGCGGCTGCGACCGAGGGGTTCCTGCTCGGCATTCCCGCCATCGCCATCTCGATGGCGAAGCATGAGCCGGTGCACTACGACACGGCGGGCAAGGTGGCCGTGGAGCTGGTGCAGCGCTTCATGACCCAGACGAATTCGCATCCCTGGCTGCTCAATGTGAATGTGCCGGATGTGCCGCACGAACAGTTGCAGGGCATGGAGGTCACGCGTCTGGGCAAGCGCCACAAGGCAGAGCCGGTGATCAAGAGCAGCAATCCGCACGGCCAGCCGGTGTACTGGGTCGGTGCGGCGGGCAAGGCGCAGGACGCTGGCGAGGGCACCGATTTCTTTGCCACTGCACAACGCCGTGTATCCATCACACCGCTGCAGATCGACCTCACGCAATACAGCCAGCTGGATGCGGTGCGATCCTGGTTGGCTGCGGAAGGGTCGCCGCGGAGCGGCGGGGTTCCCACCGGTGTATCCCTTGCGGGTGGGAGGGCGCAGTGAACTTGCGTCACGCCGGCATAGGCATGACCTCGGCACGCACGCGCGGCCGGCTGATCGAACGGCTGCGCGCCGACGGCATCAAGGACGAGACGGTGCTGGCGGCGATGTACGAAGTGCCGCGGCACATCTTCATCGACGAGGCGCTGGCGACCCGCGCTTACGACGATGTGTCGCTGCCTATCGGGCACGGGCAAACGATTTCTCAGCCTCATAGCGTGGCGCGCATGACCGAGGTGCTGCGCAATGGCAAACAGCTCAACCGCGTGCTCGAGATTGGCACCGGTTGCGGCTACCAGGCGGCGGTGCTGGCGAAGGTGGCGAAGGAGGTCTATTCCGTCGAGCGCATCCAGCCCCTGTATGAACGGGCCAGGAAGACGCTGCGCGAGCTGAAGATATTCAACGTCAATCTGCGTTATACGGATGGCACGGCGGGTTTGCCGGATGCTGCCCCGTACGACGGCATCATCATGACCTGTGCGGCACCTGCGCTGTCAGCCGCACTGCGGGAGCAGCTGGCGGTCGGTGGTAGAATGGTTTTGCCGATGGGGACGCAGGAGCAATTCCTGTATCTGATCGAGCGCGACGAGAACGGCTTCCGCGAAAGCCGTCTGGAGGCCGTGAAATTCGTACCGCTGGTGATGGGGAAAGCATGAACAGACAGATTCTGCAGTGGACAATCCTGGCGTTAGCCGCATTCGTAACGGCGGGTTGCGGGATGCAGGCACCGAATGGCCGCCGCGCGCCTGTCATGGAATACGGTGCAGGCTCAAGGCCTGTTGCTCCAGCGCAGATACCTGCTGCAAAGAGACCGGTGATGGATTCCGATTACGAGACCGTCACGCGCACCTATGTCGTGCACAAGGGCGACACGCTCTACAGCATCGCTTTCTTCCATGGCGTGGATTATCGCGATGTGGCGAACTGGAACCACCTGGACAATCCGGCGGCAATCAAGATCGGACAGCAGTTGCAACTGCATATCCCGGTCGCAGGTTCGCTACCCAGGGACGTGCCCAGGCCGGTGATGGATTCGCAAGTGGCCGAGTCGAATGAAACGAAGAGCTATCCCAGAGTAGGCAAACTGGCCTATACCGAACAGGCGCTGGCACAGGCCGAACGACTGCAGAGCGGATCCAATGTGGCAGCGACGCCGACGGTTGCGGCTGCACCGGTCGCAACGTCGAACAAATATATCCCTGCCTCGGCCCGTGAAGTGGACAATGAAAAGCCGCTGCAATGGGGCATGCCAACCAACGGCAAGCTGATCGCCGGATTCTCCGAGAGCGACAACCGCAAAGGCGTGGATATCGTCGGCCAGCGCGGTCAGCCGGTGGTGGCCAGTGCAGCCGGCAAGGTGGTGTACAGCGGCAGCGGCCTGCGCGGCTACGGCAAGCTCATCATCATCAAGCACAACAAGACCTTCCTCAGCGCCTATGCCCATAACGACCGGATACTGGTGAAGGAAGGCCAGAGCGTCAGCAGCGGACAGAAGATCGCCGAGATGGGCAGTACCGATACCAGCCAGGTCGAACTGCATTTCGAGATTCGCAAGTTCGGCAAACCGGTGGATCCGGCGCAATACCTGCCTTTGGTCAAATCTTGAGTGAAGACCGCCTGAGCGTTACCGACCACAGCCGCGACAGCGCCGGGTTGCGCTATGTCTATCCGGTCGTCTCGCGCCGCGCGGGCGGGGTTTCCATCGGCATCAACCTCAATCCCAACAATGCCTGCAACTGGCGCTGCATCTATTGCCAGGTGCCTGAACTCATTCGCGGTACTGCGCCGCCCGTCGATCTGGCTTTGCTGGAAAAGGAGCTGGACGGTTTCCTGCATGAGCTGCAGCACGGCGATTTCATGCGACGCGTGCCGCCCGAAGCTCGCCGCATCAATGACATCGCCCTGTCCGGCAACGGCGAGCCGACCAGCGCGCAGGAATTCGCCGAGGTCATCGAGCTCATCGCCCGGTACAAACCGGCCGGTCTCAAACTGGTACTCATCACCAACGGCAGCCTGATGCAGCGCGACAGCGTACAGCAAGGTCTGCGCCGCATGGCGCAACTCGACGGCGAGGTCTGGTTCAAACTGGATCGCGCCAGCGAGGCTGGCATGGCGCTGGTCAACGATACCAGGCTGACCATGGACAGGGTGAGCCAGAACCTCACCACTGCGATCTCCTGCTGCCCCAACACCTGGTTGCAGACCTGCTGGTTCGCGCTGGATGGCGCAGCGCCCGGCGCACAGGACGAAGACGACTACGTGGATTTCCTCAAGGGACTGTTGCGCGGCGGCATCAGGCCGCAGGGTGTGCTGCTGTATGGCCTGGCGCGACCGTCCATGCAGCCGGAGGCGGCGCGCCTGAGCGCATTGCCGGCAGAGTGGCTGGAAGCCTTCGGCGCGCGTATCCGCGCGTTGGGAATTGAAGTCAGGGTCAGTGCATAAATGAGAGCGTGGAATGTATCGATGAGCAGTGCCATCAGGGTGCTCTTGTTGAGCATGCTGTGTTTCCCGTTGGCAGGATTCGGAGCGGATGGCAGCGGGACAGTACCTCCTGTTATGGAGTTGCGTTCCATGCCCCTGCTGGCATCGGATGAGCCCAACCTGCTGGGCTTGACCAGGGACAGCTATGAGCACCAGGCATTCATGGACTTCACCCTGTCCATGCGCTACCCGCTGCTGTTCAATACCTTGCAGCAGGGATACAAGTTCGACATGTTGCCGTTCATCTCGTTTACCGGAAGGCTGGGTCAGTATTTCGGACGTCATTCTTCCCCCGTGTTGGCAAAACGGCTCAACCCGAAATTATTCCTGCGTTTTTATGAATCGCGTACGAAGGGAAAGAACCTGTGGTCGGACGATAATGGCCTGGACTACTTCGATGTCGGCTATGCGCATGAATCGAACGGCCAGCATGTCGATACGCCTGCATTGTTCAGCAGCGCAGTGGCCAGCTACGGATCGCCCGAGATCGCACAGGATTACATCAGCCGCGGCTGGGACTATCTGGCATACAAGCGCCATTTGCAGATGCATCGTTATGGACTCGATTCGCTGGACGCAGAAATGAAGTACTTTTTGCACCACGGTCTGCTGCAGAGGACCAGCGAAGAATACAACGCCTGGGAAGGACCGCGCTCGATCACCAGGATCGGACAGGTGGATGGCTTACGGCTCAAGTTGAACTTCGGATTCCATCGGGACTGGTTCAAGGGGGCATCACTGTCCTATGCGACTGGCTACATCGATGTCGCCAGATGGAACACGCTGAGGGCCGAGTTCGGGTTCACCCCGCTCAGCGATTTCTTCGGTGTGCCCATCGTTCTGTGGGGACAGACCGGCTACAACAACAATGTCGCCCAGTATTACCGCAAGACCTGGGCGTTCGGCCTGGCCGCTTCATTCGAGACATTCAAGTAAGCGGCAGGGATCGTTTCACCCGCCTTGGTTTCATGCGGAGCGCCGCCAAGTGGTCTTTTCGTTTCGGGGAACACTGCTAGAATAATCGCTATTGCTCGATCGCGGGATATTCACATGCTGTTATGGTTCGTCATTGCCTATTGGGTCATATCGGTCGGTATCGGCCTGTATGCAGCCACACGCGTTCACAACACGCGCGATTTCGCCATCGCCGGACGCCACCTGCCGTTCTATATGGTCACCGCGACGGTGTTTGCCACCTGGTTCGGTTCCGAAACGGTGCTTGGCATCCCGGCGACTTTCCTGAAAGAAGGACTGCATGGCATCGTGGCCGATCCGTTCGGCGCATCCATGTGCCTGATCCTGGTCGGGCTGTTCTTTGCGGCGCCGCTGTACCGCATGAACCTGCTGACCATAGGCGACTTCTACAAGAAAAAGTTCGGCCGCAGCGTCGAAGTGCTGACCACCATTGCCATCGTGATCTCCTATCTCGGCTGGGTGGGGGCACAGATCACGGCGCTCGGGCTGGTGTTCAATGTGGTGTCGGGCGGCGAGATCAGCAAGGTCGCGGGGATGTGGATAGGTTCCGGCACCATCCTGATCTACACCTATTTCGGCGGCATGTGGGCGGTGGCGATCACCGACTTCATCCAGATGATCATCATCGTCGTCGGCATGCTGTTCATCGGTTACGAGATCAGCGGTGAGGTCGGGGGCGTGGGCACGGTGATCGAGCATGCGGCGCAGGCGGGCAAATTCGAGTTCTGGCCTGTGCTGGATGCCAAGGAGATCATCGGATTCGTTGCCGCCTGGATCACCATGATGTTCGGTTCGATCCCGCAGCAGGATGTGTTCCAGCGCGTGCAGTCGGCCAGGACGGAAAATATCGCCATCTGGGGCTCGGTATTGGGCGGCGTGCTGTATTTCATGTTCGCCTTCGTGCCGATGTTCCTGGCCTATTCGGCCACGCTGATCGACCCGAAGATGGTGAGCGAGCTGGTCGACAGCGATCCGCAGATGATCCTGCCGCGCCTGATCCTGCGTCCCGAGGTGCACCTGTTCGCACAGGTGATGTTCTTCGGCGCATTGCTTTCCGCCATCAAGAGTTGCGCGTCAGCGACCTTGCTGGCGCCTTCGGTCACGTTCAGCGAGAACATCCTCAAGCCGATGCTGGGGCACAAATTGTCCGACCGCGGGATGCTGCATACCATGCGCGGCGTGACGCTGGCGTTCACCGTGATTGTCACGCTCTACGCGATGAACTCGAAAGCCAGCATCTTCAAGATGGTCGAGAACGCCTACCAGATCACTCTGGTCATGGCCTTTGTGCCGCTGGTCGCGGGACTGTTCTGGAAGCGTTCCAACACCCAGGGCGCGCTGGTCGCCATCTTCTGCGGCCTGTCGGTGTGGCTGTCCATCCTGATCTTCGGTTCCGATGACCCGTTCTTTCCGGCGCAATTCGCAGGCGTCATCGCCAGCGCCGTCGGGATGGTGATCGGCTCCTTGCTGCCCAACGTCATGGCCAAGCCACTGCCGCATGAACCTGAACATGCCGGATTGCACCATCTTGCCGCCAGCCATACCGAGCATGTGGCAGGACACCCGCATCACCATCCGACGCACCGTAGCGAATAATCAGGAAGAGTGTCATATTACTGTCATAATTCTTTCATACCATCGCAAGCCAAGTGAAATCAAACCGATGGAGAAATGATGACGACTGCGAACATTCTGCTGGTGGAAGACGAGCCGGCGATCCAGGAACTGCTGGCATTCAATGTGGCGCAATGCGGCTTCCGCGCCATCCAGGCATATGACGTACCCAGCGCCCTGGTCGAGATCAACCGGGCCTTGCCGGATCTCATCCTGCTCGACTGGATGCTGCCCGGCACTTCCGGTGTCGAACTGGCGCGGCGATTGCGCGCAGATGCGCGCACGCGCGATATCCCCATCATCATGCTCACTGCGCGCATCGACGAGCGCGACAAGATACTGGGCCTGGAGTCCGGAGCGGACGACTACATCACCAAGCCCTTTTCGCCGCGCGAACTGATGGCGCGCATCCGTGCCGTGCTGCGCCGTCGCGCGCCGCAGATGAGCGACGAGACGGTGCGCGTCGAAGGGGTGGAGCTTTCGCCGACCACTCACCGGGTCAGCGCCAACGGCCAGAACGTCGACCTGGGGCCGACCGAGTTTCGCCTGCTGCACTTCTTCATGACCCACGTCGAGCGCGTATACAGCCGCGCACAGCTGTTGGATCAGGTGTGGGGCGACCATGTGTTCGTCGAGGAGCGCACCGTGGATGTCCACATCCGTCGCCTGCGCCAGGCACTGGAACCTTCCGGGCTGGATGGCCTGGTACAGACGGTGCGCGGCAGCGGCTACCGTTTTTCCAAAGAAGAATAATCCGGCAAACTTACAACCGGCATCGAACAGTATAATGCGGCCAGTCAATTGTTGAGGTTACGCTGTGGGCGATTTCTGGCAGCGCGCATTCATATATCCATTCTTTCTGTTGCTGGCCTCCCTGTTCGTCTGGGTGGCAGCGGGGGCATTGCCCGCCGCACTGCTCTTCGGTGCCGGAATATCGCTGCGCCTGTTCTCCCATCTGCGCAATATCGCGGCATTCGACCGATGGCTGTCGGATCCTGACAAGCTGGGGGTGCCGGACGGATCCGGTCTGTGGGAAGACATCTTCTTCAAGCTCAACAAGCTGACCAAGGAGCGCCGCAACGAGCGGCAACAGTATGCCGCCGCCTTGCAGCAAATGGAGCAGGCCACATCTGCGCTGCCTGAAGGTGTGGTGATCCTTGATGAGGCGGACCGCATCGAGTGGTGTAATTTGCAGGCAGAACAGCATTTCGGGCTCGATGGCAAACGCGACATCGGGCAGCAGATCACCTATCTCGCGCGCCAGCCGGAGTTTGTGCAATACCTCGCGAATGACGATTTCGCCAAACCCCTGGTGTTGCGCGGTTCGCGCCAGGAAGATCTGGTGCTCTCCATAAAACTCATCGCCTACGGCAGCAGCAAGCGACTGATGATCAGTCGCGACATCACTCATTTCGAACGCATCGAAACCATGCGTCGCGATTTCGTCGCCAATGTCTCGCATGAATTGCGCACACCGCTCACCGTGGTCAACGGCTTCGTCGAAACGATGCAGGATATGCCGAACCTGGAGAACGACATGGCACGTCGTGCCTTGCAATTGATGGGCAACCAGACCTCGCGCATGAAAAGCCTGGTGGATGACCTGCTTACCCTGTCGCGTCTGGAGAACGAGCAGAATGCCTTGAGCGAAGAGGATATCGATGTGCAAAAACTATTGCACATCCTGCATGAAGAAGGGCGGTCACTGAGCAACGGGCAACACCAGATCAGGCTGGAGATCGAAAGCGAAGCCGGAATCTGCGGGAGCGCCAGCGAATTGCACAGCGCTTTCGGCAACCTTGTCACCAATGCCGTTCGCTACACTCCAGCGGGCGGCGATATCGCGATCCGCTGGTCTGAGCAGCCCGATGGATGCATGGTGTTCAGTGTCAAGGACAGCGGCATCGGCATCGAACCGCAGCATATATCGCGTCTCACCGAACGTTTTTACCGCGTGGATCGCAGCCGCTCGCGCGAGACGGGTGGCACCGGGCTGGGTTTGGCCATCGTCAAACACATCGTCATGCGCCATCAGGCGCAGCTCAATATCGTCAGTGAAGAGGGAAAGGGCAGCACCTTCAGTATCGTCTTTCCCGCCAGGCGGCGGTTACTGAAGTCCGGTTCGGCAAGTGCCGATTAATGCGCGGGCGCGAAGCTTACGCGTTCGAAGTCATTGCCCAATTCCACACTGATGCCCATCGTCACGTTCAATTTGGCATTGTCCTGCGAGATGAGTGCCAGAGGGCGCCCCGTGTGGAACCAGTCGCGCGGCATGACGATACTGCCTGGAATGCGCAGATTCGCCATCTCCGGCAGGATCAGGGCAGGTGTTGTGCCGGAATGCAGATTGCCGCTCGCGCCGGCCTGTGCGGATACGGCTTTCGGAGCGCCCGGCAGATAGCGCACGCCGATATACAGATTGCCGCTGCGCGTGACGCTGACCAGCGTCACCACGCCGAGTTTGTAGGCTTTTGAATCGGGCAGGTACAGGCAGATGATCTGGTTCAGCCCCAGGCGCTCGCCGGTGGTCAGCTTGCGCAACAGACGGGCATGCAACAATCCATTCTCTTCCACCAGCCAATCCTCGACCAGAAAACCGACTTCTTTCAGATTGTGCCGGTCGGTCTGGTCCAGCACACGCCCGAAGGTCTCGATCTGCTTCTGCTCTTCCTTGTCTGCGAAGCTGGACAGGGGGGTTACCTTGAACGGTTTGCGCGCGATATGTGCGTAGATGTTCTCCAGATTGACGGAAAGCTGCGCGAGGGGCGCATCGCGCGGTTCGTCAACCATAGACTCCGTGCGTGGTTCGCACCAGCAGGCATGGAGCTTGTTGAGCAGGTTGACGCTGTCCTTGCTGTCGATATCGTCGCCCAGTCCGTTCTGCTGCGGAGATTGCCCCTGCTGCAACAGAATGGTCTTGACCCGGATCAGCTTGGACAGCGGAACCATGGCCAGGAAACGCATGGTGGCTGCATTAGTGGCGCGCTGTATCGGGACAAGGCCGCGCGTGCTGGCAAGGTCGACCGCGAGCGGCGGAGCATCACCCTTGCTGACGCTGCAGCGCGGCTCGACCGTGATGGTCTCCCCCCATGCTTCCAGCCAGCGGTCCGCGATCTGCCATTGGTTGCGCCGCAGGCCGAGCAAACGTGCACGGTGCAGCAACAGCGTCTTGGCATAGAGCGTGAGGCAGGAGGTGTCGCGGCCCGAACGGTTCAATTGATCGGCCATGACTACCTGTTGCAATCCTTGCTGCTCGATATGCGCGTAAATGGTGTGGAAATTCTGCCAGGATTTTCCGTCAGGCTCGCATCCGGCGCGCAAAAAGTCCGTGATCAGCAGGCCGCTGTACAGCAGGCATCGGTGTGACAACAGCGCCTCGTCGGAGGCAACCGACGAATCGCCGAATTCGCGCGACTGCAGGCAACGCAAGTAACCGTTAAGCATGCTCTGCCAGAGGTTGGAAATGGCGACGAGCGAGGTGAATTCCTCGTCGGAGAGCGGCAGTTTCTTGCCCAGCAAGCGTTTTGCGTAATCTGCCTGCATCGAATTCACGGGCTCGCGCATGGCTTCAAGCGTGTGCAAGCGATCCTTGCCGCGCATGGGATAGCGGTTGAGCTCATCCAGCTGGGCGCGTAGCGTACCGTGCGCCAGACTCAGGTTGGTCAGCTGCAATTGGCTCAACCACTTCTTGCCCGAAGCCGCATCGGTGAAAGCGGGTTTGGCAAGATCGTCGGTAGGTTCCAGGGGGAGCATTTACTATCCTATAACAGCACGCGCTCGATACCGCCATCGTTGGCTTTTGCCACATAGTCTTCAAGCCAGGACGATCCCAACAGGTGTTTCGCCATCTCCACCACGATGTAATCGGTGGTCGTGCCGGCATCGTCGGTATAACGGCTCAGGCCCTGCTGGCAGGCGGGGCAGGAGGTGAGTATCTTCACCTCGCCCTGGAAGCCGTCGGCGCGCAAGGCATCCGCGCCTTTGCGCACCTCCTCTTCCTTGCGGAAGCGGACCTGGGTGGCGATCTGCGGCACGCTCAGGCCGAAAGTGCCCGCCTCACCGCAGCAGCGGTCGTTCAGTGCGACAGGCATGGCCATCAACTCGTTCACCACCTTCAGCGGCTGGTATGTTTTCATCGGCGAGTGGCACGGGTCGTGATACATGTAGCGGGTACCCTGCACTCCCTGCAATTTGACGCCCTTCTCCAGCAGGTATTCGTGGATGTCGAGCAGGCGGCAGCCGGGGAAGATCTTCTCGAACTGGTATTTCAGCAACTGGTCCATGCAGGTGCCGCAGGATACGATCACGGTCTTGATGTCGAGATAGTTCAGCGTGTTTGCCACGCGGTGGAACAGCACGCGGTTGTCGGTGGTGATCTGGCTGCCCTTGTCTTCGAAACCCGCCGCGGTCTGCGGATAGCCGCAGCACAGGTATCCCGGCGGCAGTACGGTGATCGCACCGATCTCGTACAGCATCGCCTGCGTCGCCAGACCTACCTGGCCGAACAGGCGCTCCGAGCCGCAGCCGGGGAAATAGAACACCGCCTCGGATTCCTCGTTCACTTTATGCGGGTTGCGGATCACCGGCACGATGGTGTTGTCCTCGATGTCGAGCAGGGCGCGCGAGGTCTTCTTCGGCAAACCACCCGGCATCGGCTTGTTGATGAAGTGGATCACCTTGGCCTGGATCGGCGGCTTGCCCACGCTGGCAGGCGGATGTGCCACCTGCTGGCGGAACAATCCCAGATGCTTGGCGATACGGTAGCCGAAGCGTTGCGCCTTGTAGGACCACTCGATCATCACCTTGCGCAGCAGCTTGATGGTGACCGGGTCGGTGCTGTTCAGGTACAGCATCGATGTTGCGGTGACCGGACTGAATTTCTTCTGTCCCTGTTTGCGCAGGAAGTTGCGCATCGCCACTGACACATCGCCGAAATCGATGTCCACCGGGCAAGGCTTGAGACACTTGTGACACACGGTGCAGTGATCGGCCACATCGTTGAACTCGTCGAAGTGCGCGATGGAAACGCCGCGCCGGGTCTGCTCTTCGTACAGGAACGCCTCGATCAGCAATGAAGTGGCGAGGATCTTGTTGCGCGGCGAATAGAGCAGGTTGGCACGCGGCACGTGCGTGGTGCAGACCGGCTTGCACTTGCCGCAGCGCAGGCAATCCTTGATCGAATCGGAGATCTCGCCCAGTTCGCTCTTTTCCAGGATCAGGCTCTCCAGCTCCATCAGGTTGAAGCTGGGCGTGTAGGCGTGTTCCAGGTTGCTGCCCGGCAACAGCTTGCCCTTGTTGAAATGGCCGTCCGGATCGACCTTCTGCTTGTAGGCGACGAAGGGCGCCACCTCCTGCTGTTCGAGGAAATCGAATTTGGTGATGCCGATGCCATGCTCGCCCGAGATCACGCCGCCCAGGTCCTTCGCCAGTTTCATGATGCGGTCCACGGCGCCATAGGCCTGTTGCAGCATGGCGTAGTCATCCGAGTTCACCGGGATGTTGGTGTGCACGTTGCCGTCGCCCGCGTGCATATGCAGCGCCACGAACACGCGGCTCTTCAGCACGCGCTGGTGGGTGGCGTCGCATTGTTCGAGGATGGGCAGGTAGGTGCTGCCGCTGAAGATATGGCGCAACGGATCGCGCAGCTCGCGCTTCCATGAGGCGCGCATGCGGTGATCCTGCAGGGCTTGGAAGACGGTCGAGTGCTGGGTGCTGGGTGCTGAGTGCTGAGCCGCCCACTCGGCGTTCAGCACTTGGAACTCAGTACTGTCGACGCTCGCGTCGAGATTTTCCAGCAGCCATGTCCAGCGGCTACGCACTTCGGCAAGCAACTGGCGTGCTGCCTGCGGGCGGTTGCCCAGCAGTTCCTCATCGCCCAGTTGCGCATCGTCCTGGTAGCGCAGCGGCAGTTCGCCGGTGAAGAACTCGTCCAGCGCGTCCAGCAGCTTGATCTTGTTGCCGAGCGACAGTTCGATGTTGATGCGCTCCACGCCGTCGCAGTAATCGCCCATGCGCGGTAGCGGGATCACCACGTCCTCGTTGATCTTGAAGGCATTGGTGTGTTTCGCGATGGCGGCGGTGCGGGCGCGGTCCAGCCAGAACTTCTTGCGCGCTTCGGCGGACACGGCGATGAAACCCTCGCCGTGGCGCAGGTTGGCCAGGCGCACGATCTCGGACGCCGCTTCGCCTGCCGCACGCTCGTCGTCGCTCACCACGTCGGCGACCAGCACCATCTTCGGGCGCGTGCCGCGCTTCGATTTGGTGGCATAACCCACTGCCTTCAGATAGCGCTCGTCCAGATGTTCCAGACCCGCCAGCAGGGCCGGCGCGGCAGACGCGCCGCGGTTGTTGAACATCGAGGTGATCTCGACGATGGCAGGCACCGCCTCGTGCACCTGGCCGAAGAATTCCAGGCAGACGGTGCGCGTGAACTGGTGTTCGCGGTGCAGGATGAAGCGGGCCGAAGTGATGATGCCGTCGCAGCCCTCTTTCTGGATGCCCGGCAGGCCGGAAAGGAATTTGTCGGTGACGTCCTTGCCCAGGCCGGTCTTGCGGAAAGCGCTGCCGGCGATGGTCAGTATCTCCGGTTCGCCGCGCGGTGTCCTGCCGTCCGCCTCGAAACGGGAGACGCGGAAACGGGCGGCTGGTACGTCATGGATCTTGCCGAGATTGTGGTCGAGCCGTTCGACGAACATCCACAATCCGTCCGGGGTGACCATTTTCCACGAGACCAGGTTGTCCAGCGCCGTACCCCACAGCACAGCCTTCTTGCCGCCTGCATTCATCGCCACGTTGCCGCCGATGCACGAGGCATCGGCCGAGGTCGGGTCGACCGCGAACACCAGCTTGCCGGCTTCCGCCGCCTCCATCACGCGGCGAGTAACTACGCCGGCGCCGCAGTGGATGGTGGCATACGGGGTGCTCAGGCCGGGCAGCGTCAGATATTCGATCGGGGAAAGCTTGTCCAGCTTCTCGGTATTGATGACGGCGGAGTATCTGGTGAGCGGGATCGCGCCGCCGGTATAGCCGGTGCCGCCGCCGCGCGGGATCAGCGTCAGGCCGAGCTCGATGCAGGCACGCACCAGTGGCGCGATCTCATCTTCGGTGTCCGGGTTCAGCACCACGAAAGGATATTCCACGCGCCAGTCGGTGGCATCGGTCACATGCGAGACGCGCGCCAGGCCGTCGAACTGGATATTGTCCCTGCGGGTGATGCGGCTCAAGCTGCGCAATGCGCGTTTGCGCAATTGCAGGGTATGCTCGAATTCGGCCGCGAACTGGTCGACTGCCGTGTGGGTGAGGTCGAGCAGGCGCTTGACCTTGGTATTCTCCTGGCGCCGCGCTTCGATGGCGTTCAGGCGGTGGCGCAGCGCCCCGATCAGCGCTTCGCGACGCTTGCGGTTGGCGAGCAGGTCGTCTTCCAGATAAGGGTTGCGCATGAGCACCCAGATGTCGCCGAGCACTTCGTACAGCATCCTTGCCGAGCGGCCGGTGCGGCGTTCCTCACGCAGGGTGTCGATGATGTCCCACGCCTCGCTGCCCAGAATGCGCAGCACGATCTCGCGATCGGAGAAAGAGGTGTAGTTGTAGGGGATTTCGCGCAAACGTGCAGTCATGGTTTTTTGCAGTTCAACAAGTTGCGCATTCTACAGTATCCCGCGTCTTTGCTCGACACTGACGAACCAGAAGCGAGCTGTTAAGCTGGGAACATGGAAAGCAAGGAAAAAGAAACGGTCCTGCGGCTGTTCTTTGCGCTCTGGCCGAACACGGTCGAACGTACCGCTTTGGCCGCGTGGCAGCCGCCGTTGCGCGAATCGTGCGGGGGGCGGGCGATGCTGCCCGACACCTTGCACACGACGCTGGTATTCGTCGGCAATGTGGCCGAACACCGACTGGAAACGTTGCGGTTGGCAGCACAGGAGGTGAGCGGCCGGGGATTCGGACTGGACCTGACGGAGGCGCATTACTGGGGGCATAACCATATCGTCTATGCGGCTCCGCAGACGGTCCCGGTACAGCTGGCCGATCTGGTCATCGACCTTGAGCACAGCCTTCGCAAACATCGTTTTCATTTCGAGCAACGCCCGTACAAACCGCATGTCACCTTGCTGCGCAACGCGCAATGGAGCGAGGCGAGCCTGCCAGCCATGCGCACGGTACGCTGGCGAATCGAGGACTTCGTGCTGGTGCACTCGCTGAGTGACGAGCAGGGGGCACGCTACGAGGTGCTGGCACGGTTTCCTTTGCAGGGTGGCGACTGATGCGGATCTGGTCTGTGCACCCCCGCTACCTGGATGCCAAAGGACTGGTGGCGCTGTGGCGCGAGGCGTTGCTGGCACAAAAGGTCCTGTCCGGCGAGACCAGGGGCTATCGCCACCACCCGCAGCTAAAGCGCTTCAGGAAACATGAACAGCCGCTGGAGGCCATCGCTGCCTACCTGCATGAAGTGCAGCGCGAAGCCGAACGCCGCGGCTACAACTTCGATGCAACAAAGATACTGCGGCAGGGTACCGCCGTCCGGATACCGGTCACCGACGGACAGATAGCCTACGAACTGTCCCATCTCCGGGCAAAGCTGGAGGTGCGCGACAGGGCGGCCCTTGAAAGACTGCCCAATGGCGAGCCGCCATCCATTCATCCGTTGTTCAAGGTGATCAGCGGCGATGTGGAGGATTGGGAAGTGGTTTGATCATTCTTCCAGCAGCCGCTTGAGCACTGCCCCCGCCAGCATGAAGCCGAACAGCGGCGGCATGTAGCTGATGGTGCCGTTCACCGCGCGCGGACGCCCGCGGCTGGTCGGTTCCGGCGGCAACGGTGCGCTCGGATGCTCGTCCGAGAACACCGTCAATACGCCCTTGCGTATGCCGTGGTGCCTGCGCAGCCGGTGGCGCATCTGTTTGGCCAGCGGGCACATCTCGGTCTTGCTGATGTCCGCCACCTTGATATGCGTCGGGTCGAGACGGTTGCCCGCCCCCATGCTGGAAGCGACCTTCAGTCCGCGCTTGAAGCTTTCCGCCACCAGCGCCTCCTTGCACGCCAGCGAGTCGATGCAGTCGATCACGTAGTCGCAATCGGGGGGCACCAGTTCGTTCACGTTCTCGGTGCTGAGGAAAGTGCGCAGCAGCGTGACCTGGCATTCCGGGTTGATGTCGGCGATGCGCGCGTGCATCAGCTCGGCCTTGGACTGGCCGACCGTGGAAAGCAGCGCCGGCAGCTGGCGGTTGATGTTGCTCTCGACCACCACGTCGTGGTCGAGCAGCGTCAGCCTGCCGATCCCGGCGCGCGCCAGCGCCTCGGTACAGTAGGAGCCGACGCCGCCCATGCCGGCGACGAAGACGTGCTTGCCGCGCAGTTTTGCGATGCCTGCGTCACCGAGCAGGATGTGGGTGCGGGTGAATTGGGGGGGAGTGGTGTTTTGCATGGCGCGCATTATAAAGGGCACTTCGAAAAACCTACTACGCGACTTGATTGCGGCGTTGCGCGGTACTCGCAATCCTCATGTACAACAACGTACATTGCGGTTGCTGCGTTCCGTGCGCCTTGCACTCAAGCCGCTCGCTACGGTTTTTCGAGGTGCCCTAAATGCGTTGGGATTAATGCAGGCAGCACGGCCAGCGAATTCTCCGTCGTCGCCCGCGCAGTCTCCTCCAGCGACATGCCGCGCAACTCGGCCAGCGTCTGCGCGATGCGCGGCAGGTATTTCGGCTCGTTCGGCAGTCCGCGTTCGAGAAAGTCCGGCGGGATATCAGGCGCATCGGTCTCCAGCACGATGCTGTCCAGCGGCAGGGTGGCGGCGAGCTCGCGCAGTTTGGTGGCGCGGGAATAGGTCATCGCACCGCCGAAACCCAGCTTGAAACCGAGCTTGATGAATTCATCCGCCTGCTGGTGGCTGCCGTTGAAGGCATGGGCGATGCCGCCGCGCACCCTGATCTGGCGCAGGTGCTTGAGAATGGTGTCCTGTGCGCGGCGGATATGCAGCAGCACGGGCAGATCGAAATCGCGCGCCAGCTTCAATTGCTCGACGAGGAAATGTTCCTGCCGCACCTGGTCGTAGTGCGGGATGAAGAAATCCAGTCCGATCTCCCCAACGGCGATGGCGGAATGTTGTTTAAGGTGGTCGCGCAATACTTCCAAATCTCTCGGGATTGCGTTGTCCGTGTACATGGGGTGGATACCGTAAGCGGGGGCGCAATTCGGGTATTGCTCGCACAGCTCGCGCACCGTCTCGAAGTTGCTGCAGGCTACCGAGGGGATGATGAGGCGGTTCACGCCAACGGCAGCGGCATTGCGCACGACTTCGGTTTGCGTGCCGCCGAATTCGGCAGCGTCCAAATGGCAGTGTGTATCGACGAACACGTTAGCCCATCGTCAGCACGATCTTGCCGACCGTGCCGCCCGCTTCAAGCATGCGGTGCGCCTCGGCTGCCTGTTCCATTGGCAGCCTGTGCGAGACGTGCACCGTCAGTTTGCCGGCATCCACCAGCGCTGCGGCCTGTTCCAGTATCTTGCGCTGGCGGATGCGGTCGTCATGCAGGCCCATCGCCTGGGGCGCGAGCATGAGGTCGTAGCACAGCGACAGGTTGCGCACCCGCGCCAGTTGCGTGTCCGCCAGCGAAAGTGGCGTGGAGAGCAGGCTCACCACCTTGCCGTACACCCGGGCCGCGGGCAGCGAACGCAGGAAAGTCTCGCCGCCAACCGTGTCGAACACCACGTCGGCACCCTGCCCATTGGTCCAGCTCAATGTCTCCTGCACAAAATCCTGCGTCTTGTAGTTGATGGTCTTTTCCGCGCCGTAGCCGCGGGCAAGTGCGGCCTTGTGATCGTCACTCACCGTCACGGCGACGCGCGCACCCAGGTGGCGAGCCAGTTGCACCGCGACATGGCCGACGCCACCGGCACCGGCATGGATGAGCACGGTCTGCCCGGCTTGCAGGCCGACACGCTCGACCAGCGATTCCCATGCGGTGATGAACACCAGCGGCAGTGCGGCACTGTCCTGCAAGCCGGATTTGACGGGCTTCTTCGCGCAGTAGTCCTCGTGCAGCGTGGTGTATTCGGCGTAGTTGCCGGGCTCGTCGCCGATGCCGCCGTTACAGAAGAACACCTGGTCGCCGACCTTGAAGCGCGTCACCGCGCTGCCAACCGCTTCCACGGTGCCGGCTCCGTCGCAGCCGAGGATGGCGGGCAGCTTGTCGGGGAAATACACCGGCTTCGCGCGCAACTTGGTGTCCACCGGGTTCACGCCGGCGGCGGCCAGCTTCACCAGCAGGTGATGCGCTGAGGGTAGTTCGGGTTTGGGGATGTCGCGCAGTTGCAGGACGTCGGTGCTTCCGGGGGCGGTGGCGAGGATGGCTTTCATGGGTGCGTCTCTCTCAAAAGGTTTGTCAGCGGCTGCAAAGAGTTTGTCGCGATGCGAAGAGCCGTGAGCAGCCGCTTGCGACTCCTCCCGCACCGGAGGGCTTCGCCCCACCGCGTCGGAGTCGCTATGTTAAACTTCATGAACTCTTTTAGCGAGATAACGTCATGTCTGGAAACACATTCGGCACCCTCTTCACGGTCACATCCTTCGGCGAATCGCACGGCGCGGCCATCGGCTGCATCGTCGACGGTTGCCCGCCGGGAATGGAACTGAGCGCCGCCTACATCCAGACTGACCTCGACCGGCGCAAGCCCGGCACCTCGCGCCATGTCACCCAGCGCCGCGAATCGGACACGGTGGAGATCCTTTCCGGCGTGTTCGAAGGCAAGACCACCGGCACGCCCATCGCGCTGCTGATCCGCAACGAAGACCAGCGCAGCAAGGACTATGGCAGCATCGCCGAGACCTTCCGCCCCGGCCACGCCGATTACACCTACTGGCAGAAATACGGCATCCGCGACTATCGCGGCGGCGGCCGTGCCTCGGCGCGGGAGACGGCGGCACGCGTGGCGGCGGGCGCCATCGCCAAGAAATGGCTGCATGAGACCTACGGCGTCTCCGTGCGCGGCTACCTCATGCAGCTCGGCGAGATCGAGATCCCGTTCAAGACCTGGGCCGATGTGCACGAGGAAGGCAACAGTTTCTTCGTCGCCGATGCGACCTACGTCGCGCAACTGGAAGACTACATGGACGCCCTGCGCAAGTCCGGCGACTCCATCGGCGCCAAGCTCGCCGTGGTGGCGCACAACGTGCCGGTGGGCTGGGGCGAGCCGGTGTTCGACCGGCTCGATGCCGACATCGCCCATGCGCTGATGGGCATCAATGCGGTGAAAGGCGTGGAGATCGGCGCGGGCTTCAATTGTGTGACCCAGCGCGGCAGCGAACACGGCGACGAACTCACACCCAATGGATTCGCTTCGAACAATGCCGGCGGCATCCTCGGCGGCATCTCCACCGGGCAGGATATCGTCGCGCACTATGCGATCAAGCCGACTTCCAGCATTCGCATCGAACGCAACTCGATCAACAAGGCGGGGGAGGTGGTGAAGGTTTCCACCGAGGGGCGGCATGATCCTTGTGTGGGGATTCGGGCTACGCCGATTGCGGAGGCGATGTTGGCGCTGGTGTTGATTGATCATGCTCTGCGCAATCGGGCGCAGAATGGGGATGTGGTTTGTGAGACGCCGAAGTTGCGTTAAGCCATAGAGGATCGAATACATGGAGACACACAAAAAATCGTTTGGAGCTTGGATTTGGGATGTGGTCTTCAATATTTTTAAAGGGGCGCTTTGGCTTTTTGAGACAGTCCCTTTGACCTCCATTATTATCCTTCCTCTAGGTTTTTTTCTCTTGATTTCGGATTGGCAGACCCATGTGCCATCCGGGCAGTTGATTTGGCTGGCCGTCATAATGTTAATCGATGGCTACATCGGCCATCTCCGTGCTGATCGCGAAGAACAACGTGTAATGAATGAATTTTATGACTGGCACTACAAAGAGATAGAGAAGAGTAAAAGAGTTGCTGAACAATAGGATGCGAAATGGCCATTACTGAATCTTTGATTACTTGCAGTACTTGCGGTGCTACATATCGACTTACGATGACACGCCTTACCTTCCGCGACAAAGATTCTATTAACTGTGAAGTGTGTGGAGCCCTACTGAAGAATTGGAATGAAGCTAAGTCGTGGTCAGCCACGCTCACAATGCGCGGGACTCCACCGAATAAAACCAAGTAGCAAGCGTAGGGCGCAATAACCAACGGGTATTGCGCCGTATGGATTCAAAGCAACACCGTCGGGGGTAGCCCGACAGCTAGTCACTTTTCTTGTCTTGCCAAGAAAAGTAACCAAAAGAAGGCGCCCCCGGTTTGCCGCCCTTCGGGTTCCCTCGATATTTCGCCAACAAGCGGGGCTGCGCAACTCGCCCTAGTGAGGCACACACCCCGTGCCTCACCGCGGAACTCGGACAGTGCTCGCCTAAAACTCCGCTTGTTGGTGAAATATCGAGGCGGCGCACAGGGGAAGAAAGTCAAAAGCGGTTTTGTGTGGGCACAGCCCACGCTTTTGTATGTGAGTAGGTGGGCGCTTTGCGCCCACCTATGGTTTGGAGGTTTTGTTTTTTGAATTTGGTGTTCGCTTTTTTCTCCCCTGTGCACCGCCGAGTAGCGCAGGCCAGACAGGGGTAGTCCGACGAATATGTTTGAGCACGTGGACGCGCAGCGGATCGTGCGAGTTTATGAGGAGGCCTGTTTGGTTGAGCAACGCAGGGAACCCCGAAGGGGCGGTGCACCGGGGTCGCCTTTTCTTTGGTTACTTTCTTTTTGGCGAAGCAAAAGAAAGTGACTAGCTGTCGGGCTACCCCCGACGATGTTGGTGTTAAAAGGGGAGGGAATGCAACAAGTGTTCCCCCACCCTAACCCTCCCCCGGTGGGAGAGGGAACCAGCCGCGAACGGGGAGTTTGGCAGAAGCAAATAAAAAGGTAGCATTGCAACAATGAACATCACCCACCAAGCCAAATGGCTAATCTTAATTACCCTGCTGATCAACGCAGCCGCCATGCTCTCCCCCATCATCAACGGCGGCGATTCCATCACCTACGCGGCCTTGTCCCAGCACATCGCGCTCAACAACGACTGGGCCAACCTGGTGCTGGACGGCAACGACTGGCTGGACAAGCCGCACATGCCGTTCTGGATCACGGCGCTGTTCTTCAAGCTCGGCGGTGTGAGCGCGTTCACCTACATCCTACCGGGTTTCCTGTTCCACCTGGTCGGCGCTTACTACACCTGGCGCATCGCGCGCCTGTTCTACGGCCGCGAAACGGCATGGCTGTCGGTGCTGGTGTATGTGTCGGTGTATCACCTGATGGATTCTTCCATCGAGGTGAAGGCGGAGACCTACCTCACCGGTTTTATCATGGGTGCATGCTATTACTGGCTGCGCTATGACGCGCAAGCCAAATTGAAATACCTGCTGCTGGGCGCGCTGTTCAGCGCCTGCGCGGTGATGACCAAGGGCGTGTTCACGCTGATCACCATCACCAGCGGGCTGGTGTGCATGTGGATGTACCGCAGGCAGTGGCACAAGCTGTGGAGCGGGAAATGGCTGCTGGCGCTCGCGCTGTCGCTGCTGTTCACCGCGCCGGAAGTGATCGCGCTGTACCGGCAATTCGATCTGCATCCGGAGAAGGTGGTGTTCGGCCAGACGCATGTCTCCGGCATCAAGTTCTTCCTGTGGGACAGCCAGTTCGGGCGTTTCTTCAATACAGGGCCGATCAAGAACACCAACGGCAACCCGTTCTATTTCGTGCTGGTGTTCCTGTGGGCGTTCCTGCCGTGGGTGGCGGTGTTCGTGGCGGCAATGGTTGCCGGCGCGCGCCAGTTCTTCGCGCCCGATGCCGAAGGGCGCGCGCGTTTTGTGTTCCTGTGCGGAGCGTTCTTCGTCACCTTCCTGCTGTTCAGTGCCACCAGTTTCCAGCTCGACCACTACACGGTGATCCTGTTTCCGTTCGCCGCCATCCTGTGCGGCAAGTTCCTGCGTGACTGGCTGGCACGGCAGGGTGATAGCCGTGTACTTTTCATTGTGCAGTTGGCAGTTGCGGTCTTGCTGGCCGGGCTTGCCGTAGGATTGAGCGTGTATGTCGCCAACCGCATCGTGATGACCGTGGTGCTGGGGATGTTCGTTGTCTTGCTGGCATATGGCTATGTCATGCGCAGGCAGCTGCGTGCTGGTGCGGTGCTGGCCTATCCGGTGTTCGGCATCGCGATGGTGTATACCTTCCTGGTGCTGACCAATGCGCTGACCTTTACTGCCTGCAGCGTTGCGCACAATGCGGCGGTGCAGCTGGCAGGCAAGCCGGATGCGCCGGTGTATGTGTATCAGATGGATATCGTGGCGCGCGAATTGGGGTTGTACGACAGCTCACCGTGTTATGCGGTCGACGACCCGGGGCAATTGCCCAAGACCGGGCGCTTTTATTTCCTGGTCAGGCAGTCACAGCTCGAACAGCTGAGAGCACATCTGGGGCGGTTTGAACAGATGGGGCAGGGCGAATGGGTGGTGCACAAGACTGGCACTTTCCCGCGCTTCCTGCGTCTGGCGAAAGGCACGGAGCCGCTGGAGGACATCCGCATCCTTCAGGTCGAAGGCGTGAAGTGATTATTTTGCAGTTGCGTGCTGTTAATTCCTGACGCGACGGTAAAGCCGGAAGCGCTCGTTCTGGTCGCCCTTGCGACCGCCTTCCCATATCTTCTCCCAGCCGATCTCGTCCTCGATGGGTTTGGCGATGCGGTTGCCCTGCACCAGCAGCAGGTCGCATACATGCGTCGCCCGGCGGCGCGGATCCAGGTCGCCAAAGTACAGCAGCATGGCGCGCTGGCTGTCGCCGATGCGCACGCCGGCGATGCAGTGGTATTTCTGCGGCAGGTTCGTTACGAGGTCTTCGATCATGTGGCGATAGCTTTTGCCGCTATCCAGCCACGGCAACCACAGCGTCATGACGAGTATCCACAGCAGGGTGACGCCCGAAGCCCAGTTGATGAGCGAGCGGCGCACCGAACGTCCGACGCGCCACACCAGTACGATCCATAACACGGTGATCGAGACGGCGATCCAGAACGGGATCGCCTCGAAGGACGGGACGAAGCCGGGCTGGTAGTCCTTCAGCCAATGGGTGATCTTGGCATTGTTGTCGAGCAGCAGGCCGGCCCAGCCCCACCACAGTCCGATGGCGAGCAGGGCGAAAGTCATGATGCCGAACCAGTCCAGCGCATTCGCCGCACCGCGGCGCACGGTGGAAAGAGCCGCGGTGGCGAGCAGCGCGACCGGCAACAGCATGGGCATGCCGTTCTGGTCGTTGATGTCCGGCACGAAACTCAAGGTGACGAGCATGACGACGAAGCTGGTCAGCAACAGCTGGAACTCGGGTTCCTGCACGATGCGCTTGCGTGCCTCCCATACGGTCCATGCCGCCAGTGGGGCAGCTGGCCATGCCATCCAGGGCAGGGCTTTCAGGTAATAGAAGGCTTCGCGGAAATTGCCGTTACGGGCAAAGTTGAACCAGCGGCCGATGTTGCGCGTCCATATCCATTCGATGAACAGATGCGGTGAATGCTGGAACAGCAGCCAGGGCCAGATCGCGAACCAGGGAAGCGCGCACAGCAATGCGATGGCCAGCGTGGCGAAGTAGTTGCGCGTGCGCCAGTGGCGGAACAACAGCAGGCCGATGCTGATCAACAGGAACAGCATCGGTGCGATGAAGCCCTTGCTCATGAAGCCGATACCCAGGCCGACACCGATGAATATGCCGGCCAGTTTTGCGCGCCGCAGGCTGAGTGCATAGCCGTACAGCATCATGGCGCAGCCGCTGAGCAATGCATTGTCGGTGAGGATCTCGTGCGCGCGCACCAGCATGCCGAGGCAGCCGATGAGGATGATGGCTGCGGGCCAGCCGCGATTGTTGCCGAACAGCTCGCGCCCGCTGAGGCCGACGAACAGCAGCGTGAGTCCGGTATAGAAACCGGTCGCCAGTCGCGCGCCATCGTGCAGCGGCAGGACGGGCGAGAGCGCCTTGGCAAACACGGCAGCGGTCCAGTAATACAGCGGCGGTTTGTCCAGGTAAGGTTCGCCGGAAAGTGTCGGAACGATCCAGTCGCTGTTCTGGATGAAGTGGTAGATCAGACCGAAGCCATAGGCCTCGTCCGGCTTCCACGGATCGTGCCCGACCAGTCCGGTAAGCGTCCAGGCAGCGCACAGCAGGAACAGGAAGCCCGCCTTGATCGGCGTGATGTCAGGCTCTTTTAGCTTGGTGTAATAGGCGTACATCTGGTTTCTATTCGATGACCTTGAGCGTTTGTCCTGTGGCAGGTTCGCCTTGCGGGTATTGTGCGTTGATGAGGCGCAGGTAACTTTCCGCATTCTTACCCAACGGCGAGTGTTGTGCCAGCTTGGCGTAAGTGTCGCCCTTTCTGGCAGTGATGAGTTTGATCTCCAGCGGCTTGATCTGTTTGCGCTCGGCTGCGCT
Organism: Sideroxydans lithotrophicus ES-1; assembly: GCF_000025705.1. Lineage (NCBI taxonomy): Bacteria > Pseudomonadati > Pseudomonadota > Betaproteobacteria > Nitrosomonadales > Gallionellaceae > Sideroxydans > Sideroxydans lithotrophicus. The sequence continues at coordinate 353,191 of NC_013959.1, forward strand.
CAGTACATGGAAGCTGCGGATGGTGGTTTTCATCGCAGTCCGTTCTGCGTCGATGGCCGCACTCGTCTTGGCATCGCACTGGACCAGGAAGGCTTTGCGGTCGTAATAGATGATGCCGAGCACAGTGTTGTTGGCGCTGCCGATGGCGGCATGCAGTTTTTCTATCTCCAGCGTCTCGACCGGCGTGCCGTTGCCGATGGTGCGGTGCACATACTCCGCCACTGTGCCGGAGGGCTTGTCGTCGATCTTCAGCTGGATGGTGGCATCGCTCTTGGGGCTGAGCGCGATGAGTTGTGTAGGAGTGTTCTTCACGCTCCACTCCGGTGGGAAGGTGAGCGCGATGCCGAGGGCGGGGTGCATGAACTTGTTGTTGCGCACCACGCCTTCGTCGACGCTGTCTTCAAAAGCTAGTCCGTCAGTCTCCTTCAGGAACTCGCTTTTGTTCTCGACGGGGTTGACGACGGTCAGGTGGCTGGCCTCGCCCACTACTTGCTGCAGGCGCGTGTCGTTATCGGGGTGAGTGGCGAAGGTGCCGTGATAGTGGCTCGGCTCGCGGCCTTCCTGCCTGGCGACCACTGCGTCGAATGCTTCCTGATTTTTCAGCACGCCGATTACGCGGATCATCGCCTGTGGGTCGTAATCGGTGCGCGCCAGGTACTGTGCACCCAGGCGGTCGGCTTCGAGTTCATGTTCGCGTCCATAGCCGGAGAGCAGGGCACCACCGAACAGGTTGGTCAGATTCTGTCCGATCTGGGTGTTCAGTTCCGGCACGAAGATGGAGGCGAGCGAGATGCCGATATTGGCAGCCTGGGCTGCGCTCTGCTGGCGCACGCCGTGGCGCGCGGTGACGTGGCCGATCTCGTGCCCGAGTACTGCCGCCAGTTCGGCCTCCGAATTCAGGTAAGCCATGATGCCGCGCGTGATGTACACGTAACCGCCAGGCAATGCGAAGGCATTGACCTCCGGCGAATCGAGCACGGTGAAGTGGTAATTCAGGTTCGGCCGGTGGCTGTGCCTGGCGATATTTTGCCCCACACGGTTGACGTAACTCTGCAGGGCCGGGTTGTCATATACCTTGTATTGCTTGCGCACCTGGGCATCGGCGGAACGGCCCAGGGCGATCTCCTGTTGTTCCGACATCATCACGAAATCCTGTTGGCCGCTGACCGGGTTGGTCGCGCATCCGCTCGACAGCAGGGCGGCAGTGACGATCAGGAATGTGATGAAGGTACGCATGATGTCGATTCTGAAAAGAAAAAGGCAGCGAAGGCTGCCTTTTGATCTTTGCACTTAACGAAGTTCAATCAAGCGGCGGTCTTGGCGCCGGTATTGTACTTGCTGCGGAACTTCTCGATGCGGCCGGCTGTGTCGACGATCTTCTGTGTGCCGGTGTAGAACGGATGGCACTCGGAACATACTTCGACGTGCAGCTCCGATTTGCTCATGGTGGAGCGGGTGTTGAACTTGTTGCCGCAGCTGCATGTCACTGCGATCTCTTTGTATTCAGGGTGAATGGCGGCTTTCATTTTGTCTTCCTTGCTAAAGTTGGGCGCGGCTTTGGTACGCGCACGGATACCGTTAAGGGGGCGCATTATCCATAAAAAGAGAGGGTTGGGCAAATTGTTCTTGGCGGCGGCTAGCGCACCTGCCCGCGCTCGATGCAGATGCCGACCTGTTTGCAGTTGCGGATGGCCTGCAACTTGGCCACGCTGACCTTGACCCAGGGGGCATTGAAGTCCTTGAGGATGATCTGGGCGATGTGCTCGGCCAAGGTCTCGAGCAGGGAAAAATGGCCGTCGCTCAGTACGGT